>CAXTCQ010000010.1:0-68820 GCA_964242965.1 uncultured Calothrix sp.
TCAAATGCTTGCGAGTGGCAGCAACGATCAAACCGTACGGTTATGGGATGTGCAAGATGGCACCTGTCTGAGAACATTACAAGGACATACTGGTTGGGTTTTGTCCGTTGCCTTCAGCCCGGATGGTCAGACTCTAGCGACTGGCAGCCTGGACTTCTCAGTTCGATTTTGGAATGTGCAGGACGGAACGTGCTTGGCAACGTTACACGATCATACCAATGGAGTTCGCTCCGTTGCTTTCAGCCCCAATGGTCGTATCCTAGCCAGTAGCGGTGACGATCAAACCATTCGCCTATGGGATGTCCGAGACGGCACCTGCCAGAAAGTACTGCAAGGGCACACCAGTCGGGTCTGTTCAGTTCAGTTTAGTCCGGTTGACGTTAGCCTGCCATCAGGTGCAGGTCTGATTTTGGTCAGTGGTAGTCAGGATGAAACCATTAAGCTGTGGAATCCGACAACAGGAGATTGCCTCAAAACGTTGAGGAGCGATCGCCTCTATGAGGGCATGAACATTCGGGGCGCTCAAGGATTAACAGCCGCACAGCAAGCCACGCTGAGGGCATTAGGAGCGATGGAATGTTAAAGGGGAAGGGGTTTGAGTAGTAACGGATAATGTTGGCGAAATATTTCTTAATAATTAGAATCCTCTGAAAAACCGATAGATACGGGTCATCAGTTATTTTGTTGAATATTTAATTAAATTCCGAGCCGGACTACATTACCTATAACAGTAGCCAGCATGAGAAAAAATCTGAGTTTTTTCTATAAATAATTATGTATTATAGCGTTTCCCGGTTGAGTGAGGTACAAGAACCCCACCACGCTCCTATGCTACAACGGTTTGTAACCCCGCAACGCACTGGCTCAACAAGAACCCCCCGCTTGCGGTGAGGGGGCTTATAATGTACCTCATGTGATTAGGAAACGCTATAATCCCCGCTCCCTATTAATTTAGAATTGAGATTTTTTTCCGAAAAAGACTGCAACTAAAATTAGACCTGCAACCACAGCTATTTTTTTAATAATTAATTAAATTCCAATGACATTACCTTGCGTGCAGGTATCACGATTGTCTGGATTTAGAGGAGAACCAATAGCAAAAGTGCGATAACCAACTTTAGCTGAACCCGAACGAGCTAAGGAAAGGACTGTTCACGAAGGAAGGTTGTAAATTTTTTCGGTTTTGTATTTTTTTTGTTAGAACCACAAGCAAACGACTCGAAAACGATCGCTAGGAACAGAAAGTTTCAGCCAAATCAATAGTCTCAATAGTAGCGAACCAGTCTACTTATGAACCACGAATACCAACCCCCGCATCAAGAAACAATTCCAGAACTCGTGGCACGTCTTGTAATTGCTTTTGAAAAAAAGCAGGCAGCAAAAAAGGTAGCCACCCAATCAAACCATCGGGTAAACAATCAAGTTAACTTTGATGTCGATACTTGATATTTAATACCCGATCGCCATCTACCTTAATTTCTTTGACGCACTCACCGAGTAACCGTTTCTTATCGGTGGGTGAGTCTATCGAATCCCAAAATTCCGGGTCTGAAAATGCTTGAATAATGCGATCGCGACTTACTGACCATTCTGACTGTACGGTAGCTAAAACCGATTGTCTTAATAATATTTCGTCTTTGATTTCCGAAATCGCTTTTTCAATGCTGGAATTTTTTCCCGGTATTGCTTCTAATTGCGTTAACTGCTGCTTGAGAGTCAGCACTTCGACTGGTTCTTCAACTTTAACTATTCCTACCCCAATCACGCTTAACCGTTCCGCTTCACTTGCAATTAATGGAATTACTTGCTGTTCCAACTCTACCGACGAAATCATAGTTTTGTTTGCACAGGTTCCATTATTGCGGTAGTACAAACATTGGTAATAACTTATTTTCCGTTGGGATTTTTTCTGGTACTGAGTTCCGGTAATAGACATGCGAGAACCACAATGAGCGCAAAATACTATCCCCGAAAACAATTTATGTTCCTCCGAATTATCCGTTGCCCAGCGATTGTATTTATTAGTCGAGAGGGTACTTAAAATCTGATTGCGCTGCTCCATCGAAATGATTCCCTCGTGGGTTCCCCAATGTATTTCCTGCTCGATTCGCGGTTTAGAGTATTTTTTCCCTGGTGCTGTCTTGTCGATAACCGTACCCCCAGCGATGACGGGATTTGTCAGCCAATTCAAAAAACCAGAATGACTTAAAAACAAGCCGTTAGAATAGGCATTGTTATTTTTCGACCATAATTTGCTAGTTATTTCTTCCCCTTCTCCAATTAAATTTACGCGATCGCTTTGAGTATTTTTGGTTTGACTGCGCCAAATTCCGAACATTCCATTCAATTTTTTAGTTGCAGAACGCATCGAACCGCATTCAAAAAAACTATTTACTCGCATCCTAGCAACATCAACCGCAGTCAATTCGCGTTTCCCATCCAACAAACAAACCAAAGGGGAATCATCAAATTCGTAGCGATCGTAATTGTCACCCCCAACTCGAAAGCCAAACGGACAGCGATAAGCTGGCTTTTTATTCTTCTTTCTCGTCTCCAAATCTTTACGGACTCGCAGCGACAACATTTTGACTTCGTGCTTGGCAATCAAAACTCGGACATCGGCTGAAAACTCACCACCAACAGAGTCTAAATCAATCGAATCATCTAGTGCTTCTAACTTAATACCCTTGTTTTTGCAAACTTCCACTAATTGATAAAACAACACAATCGATGCAGAAATACGGTCAAGACGAGTAAAGA
Organism: uncultured Calothrix sp.; assembly: GCA_964242965.1. Lineage (GTDB taxonomy): Bacteria > Cyanobacteriota > Cyanobacteriia > Cyanobacteriales > Nostocaceae > JANNFJ01. Next base: position 2,761 of record CAXTCQ010000010.1, read on the forward strand.
TTAATTTCTGTACTTGTCCGGGAATGCAAGTTTCAATGTACTTTATTAACTGAGCAATACCCTTACGCTTGTCATTTGTCCGCTTACCAATATCATAAAAAATCTTGGTTGCACCTGATGTACGTAACCTGAACAACTGTTTTTCAAGCGAGCGGTTATCAATTGCTTGTTCCTCAGAACTAACCCGACCGTAACCCAGGACTTCCATAATTAGCAAAAAAATTATCTATTAGTGATTAAGGATAGCACCATTCCTACACCTATTGAAATGGACGAGTTGGAAGCCCTACTTATCGAGTTCGGTATCCTTGATGATGACACCAAGCACGCAGCACCTGAAATTGCACCTGCTGAAGCTACAAAATAATTAAGGTTATAGGGAAAAGGAAAGGAAAAGCAGAAGTCAAATACTCTTTTACCTTCCTTCCCCTTCCTTTCTCTTAAGCTCAAGCACAACGCGATCGCAATTATTCTATACATTCCCAGTTACATAAAGTAACAGAGGCACAAAAATGACACCTCCAGAAAATAAGAACCTCGTCGAAGAACAAAAAGACCTGATTAAAGAAGTTCTTCAAGCTTACCCCGAAAAATCCCGCAAGAAGCGCGAAAAACACCTCAACGTCATGGAAGAGGGTAAATCGGATTGCGGCGTTAAGTCTAACGTTAAATCCGTTCCTGGTGTAATGACCGCTCGTGGTTGTGCTTATGCAGGTTCCAAGGGTGTGGTTTGGGGACCAATTAAAGATTTTGCGATAAGCCTGAAATGATTGATATATATATAGATTAGCGATTTTATTATTTTACTTACTTACTTTTTACTTAAATTACTACTTATTTACCTTTATTTACCAACTGATTTACTAAATTACTTTACTTATTTATTACTTAACTAAACTAAATAACTAACTACTTCACACTAAAAAACTAACTTTAATAATCATTATCAGATAATCAAAAAATATATGATAATGATTCTCGCAGTTACTATTTTACTTTCCGATAGGTTGGATTTTTTTGGAGTCACTCAGCTAGAATTTGTACAACTACTTTGGAGCCGTGACACGGTTATACACTTATTGGTAATCGCTTGGCTCGACCAATAGATGACGTGTTCTCGGCTATTGTCAGTCCCTAGCCTGATTGCTTTGACGATAGATAATCGTTGTTTATGTGACGATTTTTAGGAAACTGATTTTGATCGCTTATGCGACAAAGTAATAAACTTTCAAAAATTTAAGTGCTAAATCGCTGAAACGACGCAAAATCGTTAGCTACCCCTTCGGGGAAGTACCTGTTATAAATTTAGGTCTTAATATAAGACTTAATATAAGACCTAAATTTTTATAAGGTATTGAGACATGAAAAAAGGGAGGCTTTCACCTCCCTTGCTGCATAACTAATTCTTATCATCAACCAATTATCGATCGCTGCCACTGCCAAACTGCGTACCGTTCCATTCCCGCTCTGACAGTTTATCTATATTAAGTTCGGCTATCTCTTCCAAGCTGCTATCGGTGTATGCAGCACATAAGCTCAAGTACGCTAGTACGTCTCCTAGCTCTTTAAGCCAAGCGTCCCGGTCAAAACCATCCCCGCGATATTTTCGCTTTAAGTGCCCAATAGCCTCTCCCGTTTCTTCTGCTAATCCAAAAGCTACTGCTAGCAACTTATTTGTTTGAGGCACTTGATACACCTTTGAGTATCTGAGAACAAAGTTCGAGTATTCTGCAAAATCCATTAAAACTTACCTCTTGGATGTATAACTGTATGACGGCTCCAAATTAGTTAGCTAATTTCCATGTGTAATCAAGTCCCCCTAACTGCCGATTAGTTTGGAGGTACCCTAGTTTCACCAGTATTCGCAAATATGCTTCTGCCTTCCTTTTTTCTAAGCTGGTTTCACATACTATACTTTCTATTCCTACTCCATCATTCTTACTCCCTATTACACTCAAAAGCTGATTAGCATTATTAACAATTGGGGAAAAACAAATATTTGCACAACTCCTTTGTTTTATCAACTCTTGATCGTGCGCTTTTTTCAGCACTTCATACATGTCTGCAATATTAGCCATGCTTACTTCCTTTTGCTTCGTTTCCCTTCTTTTGTTTTTTTAGCGTAAACTCCGTGGTTGTAGGTTCCTTCAGAATTTAAATACCAAGGATTTACTACAAAACCCCATTCATCAAGCCATACAGTCAAAGTTCCATGCGTAATATATCCTAGTTCTTTTTGAAATTGATGCTTTAATCCATATATTCCAATTTCTACTGTTTTAGCTGGTTCATAATTAGTTTTAATCCATTTTTTTACACTTTCCTTTAATGATTCGTACAGCTCCGTTTCTAATTCAAATTTCGGTAATGAATCAGGACATATCATTGTTTCACTTTTTTATTTTTTTTCATTTTGTACCATTCAACGTCTCCTAACGACAACCGAATAGATGCAGTTTGCAAGGCATCAAAATCAAGAGCTTCGGACTTACCAAGATAAGTTTGTCGTAATTTATTATTCACCCTACGGTATGCATACCAGAATCCAGTATCGCGCTTGTACACCGTAATGTCATAATTAAGAGTCCATCCTTCTTGCACAGGAATGTAACGAAAGCCTTTAGCGGTTTCTATCCATTTATTCCATTCTTCATCCCCTATCATGAACATCGGATCGTTTTCCGAGTTTTCCATGTACCGTCCGTTCACTATCGGCAACTTACTACGTCTCATTATTTGGCGATGTTAATTTATCAAGTATTTTTTGACCTACTTCTTTCATTCGTTCCACCGTAATATTATTTGATGTACCTAAATGAAATTTTGCTTTCCTACAACTGCTGTAAGCGCACCAAGAATCACCGCCATTTCTACAACAATAAATATTCATGTCTTCGTAAACATAAATAAAAACTTCATCAGCGTATTTTAGATAAAAATGCCATTCATCGGAGTCAATGTAAATATCGGTTCCCTGAATCTTGCCGTCAATTATTACTGAACACTCTTTAAGCGATGCCATTACTATCCTCCATTTCGTTTACATACTTAACATGTTGCAAGTGCTTTTGTAGTTCATCAAAAGATAAGCACTGCCATTGATACAACGGATAATAAAACTTACAAATTATGCAATCAGCTTTTAATTCGATAGCTTTATGCGTTAACATTACACGACTTTCAGTTTCATGATTACTGTATAAAACAACAGCGTGCAAACTATCAGGGAAAGCATAGCTTATTTCATTAAACTTATATCCTATTAATCCTTCAATGGCTTGCCTCGGTATTTCTTGAGTAGGATATCGAAAAATCTGCCCATTAAACCAGTAATGCCATTCATTCATCTTTCTTCCCATCCTTTGGTGGTATGTTTCCAGCCAAGTGACCACATTATCTGATTGATGTCTTTTGTTTTAGGAGAAATATCTAACTTCCCCTCATTCTGCAATCCAGCTAAATAATTTTTCAATTTAACAGACTGAATAACTACCTTTGCTGGTTTTAATCCAGAATTAATCAATAATTTATTGCCTTGTAATTGCGTCCCAACTTCGGCTTGAATAAAATCACGTAAATGCCCAACAGTTGCAGTAGATTCAACCAAAAAATTACTATTAATGTAATCCCAATATTTGCTCACGTCATTAATAGCTGATTGCAAGTCGTACCAAGCACCTGTTACCATTCCCGTACTTATCAAATCAATGCTAATAGTCCAATTAGCCGATGTCATAGAAAGAGGAATAGTAAATGCTTTTTTACCTTTTTTGGTAAGTTGTTTCCTCCAAGCTACATAATTTTGGCAATTACTTTCATTGTTCCAAAAAAGCAAAAACTTTTCTTCTATTCCAGTCCAGTCAATCATATCAACATCCAACCTATCAAGGTTGATGTCCATATCACCGTATTCTTTCTTCTCCTGTAAGGTGAATTTTTCCCACTTTTTGTGCGGTATTAAAATTATCCTTCTAATCAATTCCCCAAATTGTGGTGTTAAGTGTATGGGGTTAATTGAAGATATAATCTTAGGGCAATAAACATGAAAATCAATGTTAGTACCATTTTGGCTAGCAATGCTAATTTTATCGGTAGCACGGTCGTAGCCAAACAACAGTAACTGGTAAATCTTTAAATCACGTTCAAGTGTCTCAGTATGAATGTTATCCCAACAAAGGATGGCTCCTTCTTTTTCGTACTCTTTAGTTATGGGGTCAATCCAACGAAGTGTATCAAGTGCATTACGAATACTTGCAAAAGTATCACTCGGTGAAAAAATGTATGGTACACCATGTATTTTGGTTGCAATCTTAGCGATAGTGCTTTTACCGCTACCTTCATCCCCGAAGCAAAACAAGATGCCACACTTCAATGACCATTTAGTAGGAAGTAACAAGTAAGTTGCGATTACTGGCAAGATGACTTGCTTGTTTGGAATAAAAACGGATTGAGAAATTATGTTTGCAACATTTTGATACAAACTTAACTTGTCATCCCAATACTCCTTCCAGCTATCCAAATGATTAGCGTAAAAATCTTTGGGATTAAGGTACTCAAAACGTTTTTCTTCTGTCATTTTGAAATTATTTCATTAATTGTGAGGTTATATCCCATACACTAGCCATTCCTGGCACAGCCTCCAGTGCGTTAGAAATATCAACCACCGATGCAATTTCAAGTGTAGGGTATGCAAGCTTGATTTGTTCAGTAGCAAACTTAATGCGATCGTTCAATCGTTCATATTCAGTTTGCCCTTTACTTCCTCCACCCCAATTCGTTTTGCTTGGCAATTGTAGTTTATCTAATTTAATGTGCCCTGGTTCAGCTACATCTTCCATGCTCAAGTACGATGATGACATGCTATCGAACACCATGTCAGGCATGGGGTTCCCCATCGTGTCTACTCCATCAACTAACATTTTTACAATGTTAGAATGTTGAAACTGAACGCTGGCTTTATACACTTTACTTAAATCATATGATTCAAGTAACTTGCAAAGTAGCTTTTCAATTGTTGATTGTTCTGCGTCAACTTTCTTTTTTGCTACTCTGTCATATTTTTGATAATTCTTACGTGCAATTTTTATTGTTACTAACTGAGGTGTCCATTTAAAATCTTTTTCTCCTACTTTAATTACATCTGTTGCACTGGTAGCCCAACCAAATAAATGATGAAATTCATCATCCGATTTAACCCCTAATTCATCAAACTGAATCATTGAGTTAATTTGATTCCAATCAGTGCAAGCAAGTGAATTGAATTCGCTACCTTCAGATGCGGCGTTATACCAAAATGGCATGATTGTTAGTCCTTTTGTCGTGTTATAAAGTAAGAAAGTAAGTAACTGCTATCAGACAATTACTTACAGCAAGTGATGGAAACTTAGTTATTCAAGGAAACTACTTCGATGGTTGGTAACTTTCCTTTAATAAATTGCAGATGTTCTATTGCTGCAATTGCAAGTGAAAAAGTCATAGGTTGAATATTCGTAGGTAATTCTTTGTCTATTAGATAGACAATTAAGCAATCCCCATAACAAGGTTTATTTTTGATATATACGGTAGGCTTGTCATCTTTTAATGGTTCACCGCTAGCGGTAAGCAAAAAACTATCTTTAGATGAAAGTGCGATTGCGTTTGGTAATGTTACACCAAATGTATCTTTTGATAAATTATCTAAGTTTGGTTCATCTGTTTCAACAATCCTAACTTTACCTTTTGAAATTTCAACGTAGTACCAACCATATTTGGTGTCGTACTTTGCAAGCTTTACTACGTTATTGCGTTCTGCAAGTTTATCTTTAATTGATGCGCGTGGCATATATTTGTCTCCTAATTAGCAAGGTGGGTAAAAAACAAAGTACTCATAATTATTGCTTAACTCCAAGGTTGATAAAATTTCTAGAACTTTATCAAAAGTTAAACCGTACAAATTACCATCGGGTATGACGGGATATGAACCAATAACTACATTTCCATAAATCCATTTTTTTTCATGACCTAGAAATGCTTTATCGCTATTTTGTTTGTTATCAGCAATAGCAGAACACAGATAACAATAGGAATGAGCATTTGAAGAAAACTTGAAATATTGGCACCCATCTGGAAACAAAGCATTAATTCTGTTTTCAGGAAATTTTTCACCAATAAACGAGAATGGAAGTATCATTATATGCTTTGTAGCTAAATCAAAAGCAATGTAGTGAAGAGTATCTGCCAGTTTTATTTTTGGGTTAAAAGTTGGCAGTTCTTTAAACATAGACTGACTTTTAAAGTTTACTGGCATTACTTCAAGTTCCGTGAGTGTAAGAAGAAATTCTTTAAATAAATGTTTAGGAATTAATTTATTTAAATTGTTTAGCAAAAACTCTTTCTCTGATTCACTCAATTTTCAACACTCCTTTTAATTGATGCATTGGATGCACTTTAATTGTTGACTGTGGTATGTACCATTCATCATCTTTGTTGCTACCTATAAACACTAATTTGTTCCAAATCTGAGGATGCAACGCTTGGACGGCACGTAAATTCTTCCAAAATCCTTCAGCTTTAAGTGAATCAATCAACCACTTCCCCTTTGCCTCTATATATATAGGGGAAGGAAGGTCGATTTTAAAATCAATACACCAATTCCATGCTTTAAATGGTGCTTGTCTAGGCATGATTTGAATGATGTGCTGCTTGATAACTTGACTAGCAGGGTAAATTTTTAACAACTCTTCGTAAAGTCGGAACTCCAGCAATGAGTCCCAGTATTCACATCGCGGCATATGTGCGTCGGGAACATCTCTCTTGTTAAGGTACTGCTTGCCTAATATGGGGTCATACCAAAAACAAATGTTGTCAATCGGCTTGTAATTCTTTCTCGTATTCATACCAAGCTTCATTCATTAATACCTCAAAGTCGTTGTGATTGGTAAATGCTAGTGGTCTGATGATTTTGGCAATGATGAATTTAATTACGTAAGAACGATCGAATAAGAATCGGCGATGCCCTTGGTTTATGCCTGGTGACTCACCTTTAAGAGCTATTGCAGAATATGTCTCATAACCTTCACTTGCAAGCATTCGCGGGTGAAGACTAAAAGAAAGACTGCCGCGTAAAATTTGAGTCCAATGATGATTTTCGGTCATGCGCCATCAAGTAGTTATACAGTAAATCTAGCTGTCGCAGTACCTGTTATAAATTTAGGTCTTAATATAAGACTTAATATAAGACCTAAATTTTTATAAGGTATTGAGGCAGTAAGATTGGGGTCAAAATTTAGTTTGCAACACATAAGCGCTAATTATCTTACGGACTATACAACTATTTTGGAGCCGCGACACGGTTATACAAAAAAAGGGAGTGTTTACTCCCCTTTTACTGTTTCAGTCAATTGTGGTTACTTAACCGTTTAAGTGTTGATTTTCGATGCTCATAAGTCGATAGCGTTCATTCTCAATTTTTAGGCGTTCGTTCTCAAACTTTAGTTGAACAATCTCGTCCTTGAGTAATTCAACTTCAGATTTTTTAGTGATAGCTGTATTGATAGCAATTTTGGTATTATCTCTTCCGAATTCCCGATGGTAAGTTTTGCTATGAATTTCAGTTGAATGTCCCAAGCTTGTTGCCGCCGCTTTAATGGGTATTCCCATCATGTGAGCGCGTATTGCCCAAGCATGGCGTAAATTGTACGGTTTAAATGGTACGCCTACTCGTTTAAAACATTGAGCTATATTTTGTACTGCATAATCCATGTCTTCAGAATTAATTATTTTTGAGCATAATTCTTTTAACTCTAACAATCGTTGCTCATTTTTTAGCTCAAACAATTCAATCCACTGATAATTTAGCGGGAAAGATTCTCTTTCACCAGTTTTGCAACTTGAGTGAACTTTCCAAGTGTTATCTGTATTTTTAGGGGATAGCCACCAATCAATATTTGGATAAGTTAGTAACTCATGAGGACGCAAGCCGAATACAGCCATCATTCCGTATAACCAGCTTTTTAGTCGCCATGTATCTTTTAATTCATTTTTAGGTTGCTTCTTTCTATTTAACGCTTTTTTCTCAAAAAGACAGAAACTTTGCTCTATTAATTTATCATCTGGTATTTCTCTTTTTTGTCTAGTCGGGGTAAAGTTTACACTACTGATATCAATGCCTAATTTAAAAGTTGATATTAATGTTTTGATTGCAATTATCAACCCTTCTTTCGCTCCATCTGTCTCTACTGCATTTATAAAACTAATAAAGTTTTCAGATGTAGGAAGTTTTGTTATATCACAATGACGGTTAATTCTAGCTATACGATATTTGTCCATCCGACGCTCAGTTTTTTCATTACGAACGTGAGATTTAAAATACTCATCTTTAAACTTATCAAGTAATTCTCTTATTGTTGGTATCGCTACCACTTCAATCTTACTGCCTAAATACTTTTCATTCCATTCAAACTGTTTACGTGCTAGCAGTTTGCCTAATTCGTTAGCTTCTTCTTCTGCTGTCTTTAATCCATCTAAATTTGCGGGAATGCTTAAGCTAATAAGTTGCTGATATGGTTTCACTTTGTCGCTGTCAGGCTTGGGGGGTAGCGTAGCTTGTAGCTGTATAGCACCCCCCCTAACTGATATACCTACTTTGCACTTACTAGCCTTTAGCCTAGCCTTGACTTCTTCTAGTCTCTCTTGAAACTTGCGCTCTAAGTGCGCTTCAGTTGCCTTAACTTTTTTCATGGTTCCCCTGTAACTACCGTCTGTGGTGGATGGTGGATTAAAGTCAGCAAATACATCCTGGTTAGTGAAATCGCTAGAACCCTGGTTACTACGTTGTTTCTTCATTACTTAAATCTTACTTAATTTAGGGTAGATTATTTACTAAACAAAAAAGTTAGTAGTGAACCTAAGTTGTATGACTCATGGTTACTGTATAACTTTTTTTTATTATTGCACATCATATCTCAATTAAAGACATGATTCACATTAGCCACGGTCCTGTTGGCTGTGGTTACTGGTCTTGGTCTGGTCGTCGTAACTACTACGTAGGTGTAACAGGTATCGATTCTTTCGGTACAATGCACTTTACCTCCGACTTCCAAGAACGCGACATCGTGTTTGGTGGAGACAAAAAACTTACCAAACTCATCCACGAACTCGATGAACTTTTCCCTCTTAACAAAGGTGTTTCGATTCAATCGGAATGTCCCATCGGTTTGATTGGTGATGACATCGAAGCTGTTGCGAAGAAAACATCCAAGGAAATTGGTAAGCCAGTTGTACCCCTTCGTTGTGAAGGCTTCCGGGGTGTGTCGCAATCATTAGGACACCACATCGCTAACGATGCGATTCGTGACTGGGTATTCCCTCTCCACGACAAAGCTAAAAAAGAAGGCACAATCGATCACGAACCAGGTCCCTACGATGTAGCGTTGATTGGTGACTACAACATTGGTGGCGACGCTTGGGCTAGCCGCATGTTGCTCGAACAAATGGGCTTGCGCGTTGTTGCACAATGGTCTGGAGACGGTACAATCAACGAGTTGATCCAAGGTCCCACTGCTAAATTGGTTCTTATCCACTGCTACCGCTCGATGAACTACATCTGCCGGACTTTGGAAGAAACCTACAACATGCCTTGGATGGAATTTAATTTCTTCGGTCCCACCCATATTGCTCAATCCTTACGCGAAATCGCAGCTAAATTCGATGACAAAATCAAAGAAAATGCTGAGAAAGTCATCGCTAAGTATACGCCAACGATGAACGCGATTCTGGACAAATTCCGTCCCCGTCTCGAAGGCAACACTGTGATGCTGTATGTTGGTGGTTTGCGTCCCCGTCACATTGTTCCTGCATTTGAAGACCTGGGTATCAAGGTTGTTGGTACAGGTTACGAATTTGGTCACAATGATGACTACAAACGTACCACTGATTATGTAGATAATGCTACTATTATCTATGATGACGTAACAGCTTACGAGTTTGAAGAGTTTGTTAAGCACAGCAAACCCGACTTAGTTGCTTCTGGTATTAAAGAGAAGTATGTCTTCCAAAAAATGGGACTACCTTTCCGCCAAATGCACTCCTGGGATTACTCCGAGCTTGGTAACGGAGTTCAAAGCGTTGCTATATCTAAGTTTTTTCTACAATTCAAAAAAGGTTCTATTTCTAGCCTAAACAGTATTAGTTTGGCTCTCCAATCAGAATTTTTATTAAGAATGATTTCGATATAACTCTTGTGGTGTCTGGGTTACAGGATTGGTTCAAGTCTGCGTTTGACTAAACCGTAAATTAAAATACTTTTTTGAGTGATACTTGATTAGACTAAATGCGATACTCACTTGGTAAATCGGCATCATTGCATTATATTAAGTTCGGATAGTTGCTTATAATAAAATGCGCGTTTTGTAATAGCTTTGTAGGTTGGGTGGAGCGGAGCGTAACCCAACCTACGAACTACTAGGTAAATAGAACAGTTTATAAGCAATATATCATCTTAGTCAGGTAAAGCAAAACCCGTTCTTGGGTCGCTGATGTATAGTCCTAATGTCAGCGATCGCATAACTTCATCCCACACGGGTATCATTTGTTCGGCTTGGTCTGCCCAATACTCGAAGGTAATCAAGCATTGAATATTCGACCCCAAAGCAATACAAGTCCGCGAAAAAGCTTCGCGTGGTTCTTCCTGGGTGTCGATAAACTTAATCTCGCACCATACTATTCGGGCTGTTTGGCGTTTGACAGTAACGACTTCTCCTTTTTCAATGGGGTTGCGACTGTCATCTTCCATTATTTTCTTCAAAGTCGGCTTGAGCGGAAACAGACTCCAGTCATTAGGTGGCAAGTGGTTGTATGATACTTCCAGACAGGCATCATCTTTGGGTGGTTCTCGATCGAGAAATTTAAATGATTTTTCCTGCGGTTGGCAAATCCAACTTTGGGGAACATTGAAGCGAACCGCTCCCCGACCTGCCACAAATATTTTACAACCAGGTGGACCCTGCCAATTATGGTCGGGCTTGAGGTCTAGCGTTTGTTTAATCCACTGGAGATTGCTTTTTTTACGCTTCGGCATAGTGTTTGTGCTTTCTCTGGTGCAATTGTCTTTTATTAATAGTACCAAATTGCTGGATATTGCACCCAAAAGATTTAGAATTTTAGGAGCAATTCAATTGTGAGGGTGCGTTGCGCTCCCGGTAGACCGAAGCGAAAACCAATATTTAGGAAACTTGCAAGCGTTAGGTTTCGCGCTTCCACTCAATTTATATTTATAATCATTTTTCATATTGGTGTTATTAGTAAATCAATTCAATACTTATAAAGCATCTCCATCTTCAATTTCTCAACCTCTAACTTTAATCTTTCATTCTCCACCCTCAGCTTCACATTCTCTTCCTTAATTACCTCAATTTCATTCTTCTTATTCAAAGCTTGATTTATCGCCAACTTTCGCATATCCAGCGAGAACCAACGCTGGTAAGTCTGCGTGTGAACTTGGACGCTATGTCCTAAATTATCGGCTGCTGCTTTAATCGGTATTCCCAAAATATGCGCTCGAATTGCCCAAGCGTGACGTAAATCGTAGGGCTTAAAATCTAAGCCGATTTTGCGAAACCACCAACTAACTCTTTGTGTTAATGCCGTTATTTCTGCATGGTTCTTCTTCTCTTTTTTACTAATTGCCGTCGTTAACATCTCTAAATACTTAGGATTTCTTAAATCAAATTCTTCAATCCATTCTTTATATAACGGTAATGCTTGTCGTTCTCCGGTTTTACAATCTTTATGTACTTTCCATGTATAATCGAGATTTTCATGGCTTAACCACCAATCGATATCGGGATTAATAAAAAGCTCTTGCGGACGCAAACCAAAAACGGCTAACATTCCATAAGTCCATCGCCAAAGCTGCCAGCTGTCTCTGACATCTTGATTAACTTGATGACCCCTGCGATCGCGGTAATCTGTAAACTTGTGAATTCCTGCGGATATTTCAGTATCGCTGGGAATACTGCGGGAATTGCCTGAAGGCATTTTTGAATATTTAGATAAATCGATTTTAATGTTAAATGTGAGGCAAAATGCTGATATTGCCCGCATTGCGTTATATTTAGACCATTCTTTATCAATTTTGTCAATAGAACTTAACAGGTTTTCCGGAGTTGCTAAATCGTGAGGATTAGTAAATCGCCTTGTGCGAGAAAAGTAATAAAAAAAAGTATGTTGACTTTTTGTTGTGCGTTGACGAGTTTTAAAATACTCCGCTTCAAATTCTTTCAATAACTCTCCAATAGTTTTTAAGTCGTTTTTAATTGCTTCATTACCTAAATATTTGTCATTCCATTCAAAGGTTTTTCGAGCAATTAACTTTCCCAGTTCGTATGCTTCTTCCTCTGCGGTTTTAAGTCCATCAAAGTTAGCAGGAATATTTAAACTGATATTATATTGCTTTCTGCCAGTTCCGTTGATATGCTTATCTCCCGGTTTAATCGGTAATGTTGCCCGTAACTGCAAACTTCCATTCGACTCTCTAATTGTTACCTTAGCCTTTGCAGACTTCAAACGCTGATTTACTTTCGCTAATTCCTGTGATACTGGAGTTTGCATATGTCTTTGCTGCTAGGAAATTGCCGACGAAAATGTACGTAGGTTAGGCATCCTGCCTGAATGCACAAGCGAGACGCTTATGCTACGGGTTTTATATTTATCTTTGCCCTGGTTCTCAACTGCTGATTTGTAGCGTAAATTTAGACTATATTTACTCTAAAAATAAATGTGTTATTGTCAAACAATATATTTTTAACAATTTGATTATTACTAACATTAAGCTCGGAAAAAATATTAAAGCATCGAAAGAATTACTCCGAGCTTGGTAACGGAGTTCAAAGCGTTGCTATATCTAAGTTTTTTCTACAATTCAAAAAAGGTTCTATTTCTAGCCTAAACAGTATTAGTTTGGCTCTCCAATCAGAATTTTTATTAAGAATGATTTCGATATAACTCTTGTGGTGTCTGGGTTACAGGATTGGTTCAAGTCTGCGTTTGACTAAACCGTAAATTAAAATACTTTTTTGAGTGATACTTGATTAGACTAAATGCGATACTCACTTGGTAAATCGGCATCATTGCATTATATTAAGTTCGGATAGTTGCTTATAATAAAATGCGCGTTTTGTAATAGCTTTGTAGGTTGGGTGGAGCGGAGCGTAACCCAACCTACGAACTACTAGGTAAATAGAACAGTTTATAAGCAATATATCATCTTAGTCAGGTAAAGCAAAACCCGTTCTTGGGTCGCTGATGTATAGTCCTAATGTCAGCGATCGCATAACTTCATCCCACACGGGTATCATTTGTTCGGCTTGGTCTGCCCAATACTCGAAGGTAATCAAGCATTGAATATTCGACCCCAAAGCAATACAAGTCCGCGAAAAAGCTTCGCGTGGTTCTTCCTGGGTGTCGATAAACTTAATCTCGCACCATACTATTCGGGCTGTTTGGCGTTTGACAGTAACGACTTCTCCTTTTTCAATGGGGTTGCGACTGTCATCTTCCATTATTTTCTTCAAAGTCGGCTTGAGCGGAAACAGACTCCAGTCATTAGGTGGCAAGTGGTTGTATGATACTTCCAGACAGGCATCATCTTTGGGTGGTTCTCGATCGAGAAATTTAAATGATTTTTCCTGCGGTTGGCAAATCCAACTTTGGGGAACATTGAAGCGAACCGCTCCCCGACCTGCCACAAATATTTTACAACCAGGTGGACCCTGCCAATTATGGTCGGGCTTGAGGTCTAGCGTTTGTTTAATCCACTGGAGATTGCTTTTTTTACGCTTCGGCATAGTGTTTGTGCTTTCTCTGGTGCAATTGTCTTTTATTAATAGTACCAAATTGCTGGATATTGCACCCAAAAGATTTAGAATTTTAGGAGCAATTCAATTGTGAGGGTGCGTTGCGCTCCCGGTAGACCGAAGCGAAAACCAATATTTAGGAAACTTGCAAGCGTTAGGTTTCGCGCTTCCACTCAATTTATATTTATAATCATTTTTCATATTGGTGTTATTAGTAAATCAATTCAATACTTATAAAGCATCTCCATCTTCAATTTCTCAACCTCTAACTTTAATCTTTCATTCTCCACCCTCAGCTTCACATTCTCTTCCTTAATTACCTCAATTTCATTCTTCTTATTCAAAGCTTGATTTATCGCCAACTTTCGCATATCCAGCGAGAACCAACGCTGGTAAGTCTGCGTGTGAACTTGGACGCTATGTCCTAAATTATCGGCTGCTGCTTTAATCGGTATTCCCAAAATATGCGCTCGAATTGCCCAAGCGTGACGTAAATCGTAGGGCTTAAAATCTAAGCCGATTTTGCGAAACCACCAACTAACTCTTTGTGTTAATGCCGTTATTTCTGCATGGTTCTTCTTCTCTTTTTTACTAATTGCCGTCGTTAACATCTCTAAATACTTAGGATTTCTTAAATCAAATTCTTCAATCCATTCTTTATATAACGGTAATGCTTGTCGTTCTCCGGTTTTACAATCTTTATGTACTTTCCATGTATAATCGAGATTTTCATGGCTTAACCACCAATCGATATCGGGATTAATAAAAAGCTCTTGCGGACGCAAACCAAAAACGGCTAACATTCCATAAGTCCATCGCCAAAGCTGCCAGCTGTCTCTGACATCTTGATTAACTTGATGACCCCTGCGATCGCGGTAATCTGTAAACTTGTGAATTCCTGCGGATATTTCAGTATCGCTGGGAATACTGCGGGAATTGCCTGAAGGCATTTTTGAATATTTAGATAAATCGATTTTAATGTTAAATGTGAGGCAAAATGCTGATATTGCCCGCATTGCGTTATATTTAGACCATTCTTTATCAATTTTGTCAATAGAACTTAACAGGTTTTCCGGAGTTGCTAAATCGTGAGGATTAGTAAATCGCCTTGTGCGAGAAAAGTAATAAAAAAAAGTATGTTGACTTTTTGTTGTGCGTTGACGAGTTTTAAAATACTCCGCTTCAAATTCTTTCAATAACTCTCCAATAGTTTTTAAGTCGTTTTTAATTGCTTCATTACCTAAATATTTGTCATTCCATTCAAAGGTTTTTCGAGCAATTAACTTTCCCAGTTCGTATGCTTCTTCCTCTGCGGTTTTAAGTCCATCAAAGTTAGCAGGAATATTTAAACTGATATTATATTGCTTTCTGCCAGTTCCGTTGATATGCTTATCTCCCGGTTTAATCGGTAATGTTGCCCGTAACTGCAAACTTCCATTCGACTCTCTAATTGTTACCTTAGCCTTTGCAGACTTCAAACGCTGATTTACTTTCGCTAATTCCTGTGATACTGGAGTTTGCATATGTCTTTGCTGCTAGGAAATTGCCGACGAAAATGTACGTAGGTTAGGCATCCTGCCTGAATGCACAAGCGAGACGCTTATGCTACGGGTTTTATATTTATCTTTGCCCTGGTTCTCAACTGCTGATTTGTAGCGTAAATTTAGACTATATTTACTCTAAAAATAAATGTGTTATTGTC
Organism: uncultured Calothrix sp.; assembly: GCA_964242965.1. Lineage (GTDB taxonomy): Bacteria > Cyanobacteriota > Cyanobacteriia > Cyanobacteriales > Nostocaceae > JANNFJ01. Next base: position 18,295 of record CAXTCQ010000010.1, read on the forward strand.
AAACAATATATTTTTAACAATTTGATTATTACTAACATTAAGCTCGGAAAAAATATTAAAGCATCGAAAGAATTACTCCGGTCCTTATCACGGTTATGATGGCTTCGCTATCTTCGCTCGTGACATGGATATGGCACTCAACAGTCCTACCTGGGCATTGATTGAAACTCCTTGGAAAAAGAAAGAAGTTGCAGCAGCAGCAAAAGCAGCTTAATTAGAAAAAGTGAGGAGTTAGGAGTGAAGAGTTAGGAGTTAAAAAGCAAGAATTAGGAGCGAGGAGTTAAGAGTTAACAGTTGATTCTTGGCTTCTAACTCCCAACTCCCCCGAACTCCCAACAATTCCTAATTTAGAATTCCTAACTCTGTACGGGTGGGTACCCTGCGGGAACGCTTTCAGCGAAGACAAAAATGCTCGTGGTGTAATGAGGAATCTTTATAAACCCGTCTGTACGGGCGGGTTCACTAATATACTCATGATGTAATGAGAAATCTTTATAAACCCGCCCCTCCTGACTCCTAACTTTTTTACCAACCCATTACGCAACGCAAGAGATAGAAAAATGCCACAGAATCCGGATCGCATTGTTGACCACGTTGAACTATTTCAACAGCCCGAATATCAAGAGTTATTCAAGAACAAACACGAACAATTTGAAGGCGCACACTCCAAAGAAGAAGTCGCTCGTGTTTCTGAATGGACAAAAGGTTGGGAATACCGCGAAAAGAACTTCGCTCGTGAAGCTTTAACCGTTAACCCAGCTAAAGGCTGCCAACCAGTTGGTGCTATCTTCGCAGCAGTTGGTTTTGAAGGTACTTTACCCTTTGTTCAAGGTTCGCAAGGTTGTGTAGCTTACTTCCGTACCCACCTCAGCCGTCACTACAAAGAACCGTTCTCGGCAGTTTCTTCTTCGATGACTGAAGACGCGGCAGTTTTCGGTGGATTAAACAATATGATTGAAGGTTTGCAAGTTTCTAACCAACTTTACAAACCCAAGATGATTGCTGTTTGCACCACCTGCATGGCGGAAGTAATTGGTGATGATTTAAGTGCGTTCATCAACAACGCGAAAAATGCTGGTGCTGTTCCTGCGGAAATGCCCGTTCCTTTCGCTCATACCCCTAGCTTCGTTGGTTCCCACATCACTGGTTACGACAACATGATGAAGGGAATTCTGTCTACTTTGACAGAAGGTAAGAAAAAGAGCAGCAGCAACGGTAAAATCAATATCATTCCTGGTTTTGATACCTACGTTGCTAACAACCGCGAAATTAAGCGGATGCTTAATTCGATGGGTATCGAACACACCATCTTGGCTGACAACAGCGACTACCTCGATTCTCCTAACACTGGTAAGTACGACATGTACCCAGGTGGCACGAAGTTAGAGGATGCTGCTGATGCTTGTAACGCTGAAGCAACAATTGCTCTCCAAGCTTATACCACACCCAAAACCCGCGAATACATCAAAGAAAAGTGGCAGCAAAAGACTAAAGTTCTTCGTCCTTGGGGTATCAAGGGAACCGACGAATTCTTGATGGCTCTCTCGGAAATGACTGGTAAGGCTATTCCTGCAGAATTGGAAGTCGAACGCGGTCGCTTAGTTGACGCAATGACCGACTCTTATGCGTGGATTCACGGTAAGAAGTTCGCTATCTACGGCGACCCCGATTTAATCTACGGTGTAACTAGCTTCTTACTTGAATTAGGTGCTGAACCCGTACACATCGTTTGCAACAACGGTGACGAAACATTCAAGGCTGAAATGGAAGAAATGCTCAAAGCAAGCCAATTCGGTCAAGGTGCAACAGTTTGGAACGGTAAAGACTTGTGGCACATGCGGTCTTTAATGTGTTTGCTATCATGTCTAAAAAATCAGGGAAAGGGGAAGGGGTAAAGGAAAAAATAAATCCGTGTTTTTCCAATGAATAGCGGGTAGCTTACCACTGGTGAGGCTGCTTTTAACCAGCTAAATACTCCCGTATAACCCTCAACATACCTGCACTACCTTTACTGTTAACTAGCAGAATCGGTGCATGTGGTGGACGATGGGATTCGATAAAACCTGTGGCTGCATGTTTGGCACTAGCTGTCACCATGACAACAATATGAGAATTTTTTACCCACTGACGCAACCTGTCATTACCTCCTTTATCGTGACTGAGGTTGACTGTAACTTCTTGACAAGCTGCTTCTAAAATACCTTTGACTCTGGTTGCTACGGTTTCTGTGAGAGTATAAATGAGGATAGATTTGCCTTTGAGCTTGTGGAAAATTTTTGCTTCAACCTCAATATTCGGCTCGATTAAAATTGCTTTTTCGTCAAGTAAATCTGGAAGCGATGCTGTTAACTGTAAATCTCTGACTAAATTGCGAAAAACTTGCCACTGTGCTTCATCAATACGTTCTTGAAAACGACGCATCGTTTCAGCTACAGCAAATAGGAATTGTTGGCGCTTTTCTGGAATTCGAGTAGGATACCATACGAGTATATCAATTAAGTCAATCGCCCAATCAACCTTTTTAGGTGACGCATACTCTTTCCAAAGCTCTAAGGCATAGTTTAATATCTCAGTATATTTGTCCGCATCTATACCAATAGTCAAAAGGGCTTGAGCTAAATCATTAAATAAGATTAAATCGGCATCGCTACCTTGAGTGCTATAAACTAGCAGTTCTAGCAGCAAGTAATAAAGGGAGGCAAATTCGCGTCGGGGAAATTGTTCATCATTCTGGAAAAATTGCAATAAGTATGGTAATGATTCATGAAGAATCGACTCAGATGTTGAACCAACTTTATTTAATAACTCATTAAATTCGGGGATACTTTCGTAGGGAGCTATCAGTAAGCTATTAATATCCCACTCGCTAGCCCCCTGACGTGCTATGTGTACTGCCCTTTCCCAAGTTGGCTGTTTGTCTAACTGCGATAACCATTCCAGCCAATTCGCTGGGATTGTTGCTGCTTGGCTTCCTCGCAGTTGAGCAAGAAAATTTTGGTTCCACCGAACCTTTAGTAAGGCTGTTTGTTCGTCAGCAGTCAACTCTTCAAAAGTTTGCAATGCCGCTCCCTCAGCGCTCAATGTTTGTAATTCGTAAGCGCATAGGAAGAGCAAGCGAACTTTTTCTAAGGACGGTGGAGCATTTCCCAACAATGAAAACGCACGATCGAAATCTCCGCTTTTAAATAGCAGTTCGGCTTGTTGTAATTCCCCAACATTCCCCACTTGCGGAGTCATATCAGGTAAGAGTGCGGCTAATTTTTGCAGATAAATGCCATCGCTTGCCTTTATTTGCTCGATTGCTAGTAGTTCGTCTCGCAAAGCTGGATTTGTTGGTTTTCCACCCACTGCTAGCAGCATAAATAATTTCAGCACTTCTGGGATTTGACTCCCGGCACGAACAGCGAAAAGATTGCTGTAATGGGGAAAAACTACTTCTTGAAAATAAGTAACCGCACTTCCAGGGGCGTTATCGTCCTCAAAATGCTGCAATTTCGCACGATATACAGCTTTGAGTAAAGCCTGGGTGACAGCAAAAGGACGGCGAACCTGCAACAGATTAGGAAGTTCGGGAAGAGCAAGCAACTCGTTCCATTGCGCCAATTCGGCTAAAAGTTGCACTCGTAGAAACAGAAGGTTTAATGTATCCAACCGATGTTGGTCTACAAGGTACTGTAGACAACTTTCCGCAGCAATGCGCGAGCCTGCTTGTAATGCCATATAAAAGTCGCGCAATACCCTACCTGTAGGCTGGGGAATCTCTGCAATGCGCTTGACTCGTCTTTCACCTACTCGCCGCATTTGTTCCAGAGCTTGCCAAACATCTGTCGCTTTTCCGCAGATTTTGAACGCAGCACCTCCGGTAAATTCATAAACTGCTAATTCTACGGGGTCTTCCAGATTTAATTGTGCCCTTTCTCCGCGAAATGTTGAATATGTGGAACCAACAAACCCCATTAATTCCTCACTCAAGCGGCGTAATTGGCGTTCTGAAAATCCTTGGCTCGCGGATTGAGGGCTAGCGATCGCGTACCAATCCACAATGCTGTCGTGCCAGTAGGGTAAAACAGTTGACTCGGGTTCAGCTTGGGTCAATAATTCTACCCAAGGAATTATTTTTGCATGTTTTGCTTTGTCGCCTTCAATTTCGTTCAGCTTAAACTTATTACTTGCACCAAAAAATTGCTCTAGGAAGTGGCGAACATGTGCATTGTTGGAATTTTTCATATCACCCCCACCCCTCCCCATCGGTTAGTAAAAATCAACTTTTGTTCGGCGATCGCTTCTGCGGATGTTTCGTATGTTACCGCTTCTTCATTGATTGTGATACCGTTATAAGTAAAGTTCATCGAACCCGCCAAATAATAACCGTCTCCGAGAATACCTTTGAGATGGAGTTCTTCGACAGCGTGCGCGTAGCAATTAACACCACCCGTTTTCACCTCAAGTGCTTCCAGAAAACTGCGGTTGTGGGTATCGGGACGGGTTGCAATATGTATAGTGGTTCCCCTAGATGCTAGGGTAGTGAGGACTTGGGAAAGGCGAATGCGCTCCCGACACCACAAGGGTTCTAAACATAAGAAAGTATTCGCGGTGTTATCGATAATAGATATGTCGGATATCCAGGGGGAAATAAGCCACAAGCATTGACTAGGATTGATAAGTTCGGAGATAAAGATTGTTTGCAGCAAATCGGGGACTTGGCGAGAACTTAAGCGAGAGTGAATATAGCGAGAGGGCATAAAGGTTTGATTTACATGGGACGGAATGTGGGAACATAATGTCATATACAATCAGCGTTTTGTAGCTACCAAACCTCCTACTAAAGGTTTATGTAACAGAACTTTACAACGCCATCGCCATAGAAAAAACACAAAAATCATATCATTGACGATATATATCATAAATGATAATATTATATTGATATGTGTTGGAACGTTGAATTTCATCCTCTATTTGCACAAGAATTCTTGGAATTTTCCGAGGCGGTGCAGGATGCTTTATTAGCAGAAGTGGCGATGCTGGAAAAGTACGGCCCGCAGCTAAACAGACCCCATGTGGACACACTCAATGGTTCTAAGCATACAAACATGAAAGAGCTACGCTTTAAAGCGGACAACAGTGTGTAGCTTTTCTGCATTTGCCTTCGATCCGCAGCGTCAAGCAATTCTGCTTGTGGCTAGTGATAAATCTGGGATGAGTGAGAAACGGTTTTACAAGCAGCTGATCAAAAAGGCCGATGAACGCTTCGACAATCATTTGACCCAGTTAAAGGAGGAGAACCAATGACCAAAGGGAAAATCTTGCAAGGTATATGGGATAATTTGCCTCTGGAGCGCAAGCAAAGGATACAGGCTCGGTCTGAAGAATTAGAAACTGAATATCTCAGTTTGCAAGAACTGCGTTTAGCCGCAGGGCTAACGCAGGCAGAAATTTCAAGAAGCTTACGAATGCCGCAATCTAACGTATCACGTCTGGAAAGAGAGTCTGATATGTTGCTGTCTACTTTGAGGAATTACATTAATGCTATGGGCGGCAATCTAACTATCATGGTTGAGCTTCCGAATAAACCACCTATTCTTTTGAATACGTTAAGTGACCTTGTAAGCGAGGACGTGGACAGTAAAATATAATGAATTATAAGGCTCTTATCTTAATATAAGGACACCAAAATTAGCTCTTGAGCTTATTGAGAAGAAAACTCTTTTATTGTAGGACTTACGCACAGGACTACGAAATACAAACCACGGAGACGCAGAGGACAGGTCGTTAAGAGGGTTTGGTAGATTTTTTGCGTAAGTCTTATATTGATATGATGCGGTCACGCTGGGTCAAGTAGTATACGACCTATTTTTTGACATTCTCCCGAACAGTTTCCACATCCAGCTTTAAACGTTCTGCTATCTGCTCGGTAGTTAACCCTAACTCCTGCAATATAGGAATAGTCTCCAGTTTCTGTTCAAGTATACCCTCTTGCTTACCCTCTTGCTTACCCTCTTGCTTACCCTCTTGCTTACCTTCAAGATAAACCTTACTGTTTCTTAACGACTCTAAATCAAGCATAACTTCCAGTTCCTCCAAAGTTAGATTAGGAAACTTATCAATCACTACCGTTTGAATAAATTCTAAGACTTTTTCTTGTAAAGCGGCATTGGTTACTTCTGATTTTGTTTGATTTATTAACTGTCGAGCGAATTCCCCTGTTTGCTTTTTCCTTTTTTTCTCGACGACTAAACGCATAATTCCCACACCAAGGGATTGATTAGGAGCTTTTCCTAGTTCGTCTAGATAAAAACGACGTAAAACTGGTAAGAATATCTTTAAATATGGTGGAAATTTTCCTTCGCTACTACGTTTATCGTAGATAACGACAGCGTACCATTCTTCGTTGGTTGGTTCGTACTGAGTCAAATAAAGTATTATTTTACCGAAAAGGATTTTGTAGAAGTTGTTATCTTTATAAGCTTGTGCTTCAATGAAATAAATTGGTGCAAAGCTATATCCGGGACGGGTTGAGAGTAAACCATCCAGACGAAAACCCTGTTGTTTTATTTCGGGTGCGCTGTATTGATATATACTTTTGTCGTGATGTGGTTGTCCGATGAGTTCAAAGAATAATTCTGGTATATCTTTGAAAATTTTATAAAAAAGTGGGTCGGCTGTCATTCACTTTTTACTTACGTTTATGGAGATACGGGTAGAATAGGTTACCTGTGTCAGTTTATCGATAATGCATGAGAGAAAGAATCATATTTCCCCTGGTGTCAAAATCTGGGGAAAACTGATGCTGTAATTGGAGTGATTTTTTTTGCACGCTTTTTACTTCTGATAAAATTAGCTATAGAAACGGTATTGTAAGTTATTTTATGCTTCTTCATTTTCAACAGGACGTTTTTCATATTCGGCAATAATACTCCTAACGCTATCTGCTGCAACATCAGTTTGTTCTGATTTAGTGTAAATAGTCAGTAGAATAATGCTCGTTTCCGTTTTTACATAATAAATGAGACGATAACCACCGCTTTTACCTTTTTGAACGTCACTATTTCGTACTCGCACCTTAAAAACTTCAAAACCAATTCCAGGTATCTCTTCTCCGGGTAGCTCTCCAAGTTTTAAGTTGGTTAACCACGGGTTGTATATCGCTACGAATATTACGATATTTCTTAACGAGGATGCGTAGGTTTCGATTAAATGTAGGCGAAGCATCAACTTCAATCAATGGTTGGTCAGACATCCTCTAGTCCTTCCCAAACTTGATCAATAGGAATCGTTTGTCCTGTTCGAGCTTCATGCCAAGCTTGACGAAAATCTTTTAAAATTACTTCATCAGGAGTATCATCCTCCGAAACTTCTACTTCTTCTGGGATAAGGACAATTACTTCAACGCGACTGTTCTTCGGAGTCATTATGGGGCGATCTAACTTCAGTTGCCCATGTTCATCAATCTTTGCCATCACTTTGATTGCTTTCATTGCTTCTTCAAATTCCCATAGCATAATGCTTCGCTATGCCTCTTCATTTTAAGTTTACACAAATTTTTAGGATTGGTAGGCATGACACTGCCGAATTGTGCATTCAGTCGATTTAATATTTTCTTTCATTGAAGATAATTATTCAAAAATTATCATGCAATTTTTGTGTTTACTGTAGGGGCATCGGCATTGCCGTGCCCCGATTGGACGGAAGGTTGATTACGACATATATTTTGTATGACGCATTATGGGCTTAAAACCCACAAAGTCAACAGCCTAGCTTCAAGCATGAGGTCAATAGCTTAAGTTTATAAAAATGCACTAATTGTTGGGTGTGATGGTAGTTATGGTTTTATTGTAGGTTGTGGTTTGTGGTTATGGGTGCCGAGATATGAATCTTATGTACTTGCTATTGTGGTTCGCTACAAATAAGGGAGAATGTAAGTGTCGCGTATAGTGGGATAATAGCCAACTATGACGGAAACTAAAACAACTCGTACCGTGCGTCGGGGACGCATTTTCCCTAAGATTCAATGGACTGAAGAACAGTTTGCTAAACGACGAGCCGAACATGAGGATTTTTCTCGACGTTGTAAAGACATTTTTGATAGTGTTAAGCCGGAATATATAGATACGCATTATGGCTGGTATATGGTGGTTGAACCAGATAGTGGGGACTATTTTGTTGACCGAGATGAAGAAGCAGTTATGCAACAAGCTCGCATTATGCACCCCGGTACTGTACGATTGTTTTTGTTGCGTATTAATGAGACGGGTGCTTCTGGGACTATATGATAAATGGGCGGTTTAGCGATGACGATACGTTGATTTTTGAGCTATCTTTAATTGCATCGGATAGGTTAGAGTTACCTACGGATGTTATGCTCGACACCGGGTTCTCTGGATGGTTGGCAATTGACGAGCAGGATTTGGAAGGTCTTGATTGGACTTACTTGCGGACAATATTTGTCTCAAAAATGCATAATGACATCTAGTCACTAATTTAAACACAATCGCTTATTTTTAGTCAAACGCTAATTTTAAAATTAGCGATTGAAGATACTCTATCAAGCCTGGAGTCAGATATCCAAGGGGAAACAAGCCACAAGCATTGACTGGGGTTGATGAGTTCGGAAATAAAGATTGTTTGCAGTAAGTCGGGGACTTGGCGAGAACTTAGGCGAGAGTGGATATAGCGAAAGGGCATTTAGTTTTATTCAATTTGAGCAAATTGTTGTTGTGAACTTCGTTGAGAGGATTGCTTTAGTCTTTAACTATATCATAAATCGTTTAAGTAATTTCTCTGATTACACAACGTGGTCAGCGCGGAATATTATAGTGTTGATATATACTTAATCTGCTCATAACTAGCTGCTATTTAGTGATAAATCAGATTATTTGCAGAGCTTAAATAGCTAAATTTAAAGATATTTATATGAAAAATTTGCCTAATATAAATCAGGAAATTGGTATAGTTCAATGGTTTGGTGATTCTAAAAAAGAAGAACCTCAAAGTAATTACGGTTATATTGAACGAATTGAGAAACCAGGAACAAAAGATATAAAAGTTTATTGGAAGCGATTAAATTGTCATATTGACGAAATTAAAGGACAAAAAGGTTTATTAGTAAAATTTCAAATTGGCAAGTTTAGAGATAAAGAGGAGGCTGTAAATGTTGAACCAATTCGGATACCTGGATATGTTGAAAAATTAAGTGATTTGAATTATATAGTAGTAACAGACACTTTTATACCAAATGTAAAAAAAATTGGTGAAATTGTAGATCAAAATCAACAAAAACAGTTCAAACAGAATATACATAATCTTTTCGATCTACGAATCGATTTAAAGCAATTATCTTGTCCTGAATTTAGTCTATTTTCAAACCCTGCTGTTAACTTCGAGATTAAAAAAAATTATAAAAGTAACCAGTACGAAGCTGTGAGATTATCATTATTAAAAAATGAAGAAAATCAGGCAGTTTTGGAGTATTGTATACATAGTAAACATCCTAGAATCTGGCAGACTGCCTTTAAAAAGTACCTATCCCTTTTACCTGATAGCGAAGCAATTAAATTTGCTATCGAGAAAGTCAATGATTTTTCATTAAAATTATCTATATCAAGAAATATTTTTCCTAACGAACTATTAACACTTGATGAGGCTAAACCTTTAAGAGATAAATTACCTCTGAAAGAACGTTTGCAACTGTCTCTTGAGATGGTTTCTGGTAGCGAAGAAGATACGAGTCAAAAACTGTTAGATGAATTATTCTCTATTTTTCAAAAGATAGCTGAAGATGAAAAACATACTAATTATCCTTCTTGGCAGTCTATTTCTAATAATTTAATTAGCAAGAAAGTAACCTATAATGGATTTTTGTGGGGTCTGACTCCAGATAGCATCAAATATAAGGTAGCAGCAGAATATCTACAAACTAGGCCTGACGATGAAGCAATAAAAATAGCTCATCATACAATTATTAACTTAGTCCTTGAGAAAGACAAAATAGATTTCTTATACTTAATATCAGAAGATTTAAAGTCTAGATTAGATGCGCGTATTCTTAGAGAGCTTTTACCAATACAATCTAAATTAGCAATTTATCACAATATGCTAACTAACTATGACATCAGTGATTTAATTACTCATAATGTTGAAGAAGAAATCATTAGCATGTTAACTACATTACCAACATGTAAAAAAGAATTATGGTTTAATAGTAATGTCGAGAGTAAAGTAGTATATAAAGGGTTTCTCTGGAAAATAGCACCAGAGATAGTTAAGCAAAGAGTAATTGAAAATAAGTTCTCTAAAATTTTAACTGCAATTAAAATTTTTCACAGTGGTTATACACATGAGAAAAGTCTCAGAGCTAGCGCAAAAGATATTTATCCACAGCTAGATATAAAAGATAAACAGCTTGCTGAAAAGTGGATATCTTTAGAAGATAAAAAGGATACTAATACATTAGCAAAAATGTTTTCTGCTAGAGCAGCAGAAAAATTTGCAATAAAAGTATATCAATCTTTTAATTATCAAGTTGAGGATGTTTCTTTACAACAAATATTTAGCAACAATCTAGATTGGTGTAATTATGATTTGCTTTTAAATAAGAGTATTAGTGTAGATATTAAAAATTCTCGTGGATCTGTATCTAATAAAAATAGATACTCAGAATTTTGTGTACCCAACTTTAAAAGAAATCGTTCAAATAAAGAGGTTATTATAGCTGGCGTATTTTCACCTTATTTACAGTTGCAATACATAGAAGCTCCAGAACAAGCGAATTTTAATATTCCTAAGCTTATTTTTATGGGAGAAATGAGAAAATCAGAATTAGATATTATTGAAAAATATTTTTCTAAGTACTTTTCTTCTATTCAAATTCCAAGAACTTCTGGAGAACAATATCTACCACCTTGGTTGTTCGACTATCCACCAGAGACTTTTTATACTCAACAAGAGAAGGCTATTTCTAACTTAAAAGAGTTAACACTATCCGAATTTCCAGATTTAGATGATATTCAGTTTTTAAAAGTTAACCCTTTTCCATTATGTTTAGCGTCTAAAATTAATTTACCAGAGCAATGGAAAACTTGCCTGACACCCTGGGAAGAAAAATTTCTCTCAATATTACAGCAAGTTCCAGCTAAGAGAATAACATTACCATATTTATTTTTAACTATACTTAGCCATTTTCTTGATATGCTTTCCTTGAATGACAACTCTTTTCATCCAAGTCAGTACGGTAAATTACTATACAGCAAAGGTTCCGAGACCCATCCTTTACAAATATACGATCCGCTCGGTACTATTAGTGACCTTCGTGAAACTCTATGTATACTATGGGAAAACAGATATCAAAGCCGGATAAATGAGTTTAAAATTTTCAAATTCAAAGGTAGTGGATTACTTGAAGGGAAAACACATATTAACGATCAACTAACTACAATTATTGCTTATTGTGGCGGTTATGTAAAAACTAAAGGTAAGTGTGGGTTCACTCCTCTTGTATTAGGTAAACATAATTATTGTCCTCAGTGTGGCAAGTTGGTTTGCCCAAATTGTCATTATTGTACCAAATATTGTCAACTTAGAACAGAAAGATAATTTACTACTCAAAAGATTTGATTATTTCATAGCATCTCACTTCCTATAGTATAGGACGGATTTATATTTTGTTAATTTGCAAATTTTGAGGATTTTTAAGAAATGGTCTATATAAAAAATAACCTGCAACGGTAACAATAGCTATAATAGCTGATGCTAAATTATTCTTTTTATTAGTAAATATCCATCGATATTATGACTGATGCTGGAGCGAGCAAACGGTAACTTTAGTCAGAATTTGTGTAAATTGCTGTACGATCAAAAAATGCAATTGTCTTAATTACCAATGATAGATACTGTACCAAAGCTCTTGCACCTCAACGATCTTTGTCAGTCTAAGCCAGAACGACCAGGATGGTCACTGACTTTCGGAGCTACTTGTCAAGATGCAGCAGCAGTTTGCTTAGACGACCAAAATCATCCTTATCGTGTTAGCCTTCAAATTAATGGCATACAGGACACTGAAGTCGAATTACAATGGAATTCTATTGATGACACTGTACGTCGCTTTAATGCCGACCAAGAAGTTGCTACTGAGTATGGAGCTTATGGAATTGCCGCACTCTTTATGCCTTACCTGACAGGACTCACCGTAATTGAGCGATCTATTAAAGGCAAAGGTTTTGGCTTTGACTTCTGGCTGGGTTCCATTGATAACCCAGATACTTTATTTCAAAGGAAAGCCCGTTTAGAAGTGTCCGGTATTCGTAAAGGTTCCGAAAGCATTGTCCAATCAAGAGTTAAAATGAAACTAGAACAGATTAGCCCCTCGGATACTTTGTCTCCCGGCTACGTCTGCGTCGTTGAGTTCGGCACACCACGCACCCGCATAATTGAAAAATGCAAGACGTAGAAACTCTTCATCGAGAAGCGATGGAACTTGTAGACCAAGCTATCTTAGCCCGCCAACGGGGTGATACCATCGTTACCTTGGAATTGACGAAAGCTGCTTTTTCTCAAGAGCGAGCCGCCGCAGACCTAGTGGCAAACTTATTTGACTTTGAACCTACTAGATCGGTTCTCCATCGCAGTGCCGCCATGCTTGCTGTAGAATGTTCCCAATTGCGAGAGGCAGAACGGCTGATTGGACGAGCGCTCTCAGGTAATCCGCCTGATGATATTGCTAACGAACTTCGGGATTTACTTTTAGAAGAAATTTATTCTCACAGGCAAGCGCTCCACTGAAGCTCAGGGCAAATAAATTTTTATAGTTATTACACATAGCTGTGAAAATGATGTAGAGACGTTACATGTAACGTCTCTACATCACCGTTTTGGGCAATGCATAATTACAGTAGATTGCAGGTTTATAAAATATAGTATATCAGGACGAAATTAAGAGGGCGCAATGCCTTGCGCCCCTACAGGGTGGTTTAATTACCAGCAAAATTGCTGTAATTTTCACGCCTATGTTTATTGTACGGCTTCTTGAACTCGCAACCTAACTGTAAGCCCTTGTGGATGTTGTTGCACTCCTTCAACTAATGGATAAACCTGCAAAAATCCTAATTCCATCGGTTTGACGACTAAATCTAAAATTGCTGATTTCAAATCTTCCTTTCTATCAGCATTGCCTATCAGCAAAACCGATGCACCTTGTATAAATGCTTCCTCCACCTGTTCGCGCCAGTCAGGTTCATCTAAATATACTATAGTATCCCCTGCCTGCAATACAGTAAGTAATGTTTCTCGATCTGTATCGGGAAAGCCTGCAAAGGGGTTATAAATTGATAAGGCACGAGAACGAATCATATTTCCCCTTGCCCATAACAACCCGTAAATTACTTGAAATCGCCAGTAGGGATTAGGTTGCACTAAACCCAGGTGCAATAATGCTTTATCTAGATTATCATCGTTACTGGCTACATAGGCAAAAACTCGTGCATCAATTTCAATACCTAATCTTTCTTCCTGTTCGTGCCACGAGCAAATCAAATCGAATAATAATTTATCGGTTTCTGGGGTACTTCCAGGACGTAAAATTCTTGTATTTATTGCCGTCATGACGGGATGCGTTACTAAAATTCCTTGCGATGATAGGATTTTTCGTAGTTGGGTCGAAGCCTGTTTTAATTCGCTATATCCTTGAGCTAACCGTACTTCTGCGATCGCATCAATAACATCTGTACTAGTTTGGGTTAATTCCAGTAACCGTGTTAGTTCTGAGTCCACAATCTCAAAATCTGATGGTTCCAAGGCACTCTGAGCCAAGCGGAAAAAATTCGCTGGGTCTGCTGCGTAGCGTCGCAAGATTTCCTCAATTACCCCACCCCCACCAATGCTAGATTCAGTTATCCAAATTTCTTCGCACCCTTCGGGAATAGCAGGTGCATCGACTGGACGGGGACCGGGTTCGATATCTAAAATTAGTTCTCCCAAGTCAAAGTGGGGACACAACTGACCGCAAGCATCTAACAATGCTGCTCCTACAGTAGCTTTGAAGCGTAAGGCTGTCCATGCGTGCCATCCTGCATCGGGTTCCGACCAAAGCACCTTTGCTAAGTCGTTTAATCGAGTTTGAATAATGTCTAAATTGCAGAGCCGCCGTAATTTGTCATGTATCTTTTGGCGGACTATATTTTGTGCTGATGGTTCTTCCCCTTCTTCTAATAGGGTTTCTTCAACATTTAAGGTTTGGAAGATATTATCGAGAACTTTTGCCATCTCAGAGCCGATATTTTCGTCCGCAAGCAGGTTAAAGGCTTCTGGTAAGGATATTTCATCTGCTAGGGCGCGGGCTGCTAGCATTGATATATATATTTGATAGAGCCACTCGCGTTGAAAAGAATTTGTAAAATCACACAGCGTTGCATCTGTCAATACCCGATATTGAAAATAGGTGGTGTCGGATGATTTAACCTCAAAGCTGGGGGGAAGTTGAAGCCGAAAGACCAAACCATCAACCTCTATAGTAAATCCCACTGCTGCGGGGTTTCCATCCTGTTGGGTAAAACGAATAATTGTATCGATTTCGTCACCTTTTTTAAAGAGGATGTTGGCATAGGATGCTAGAGCAAATCGTCGTGTTTCGATTGGGGATTGTTGGGTGTGGGTAAAGCAGCAAATTTCTGTAATAATTTTACACCAGGGGGAACCTTGGGGTAGTTCGAGTTTGATGCCGTCGTCGGGTGGAATTATTTGACTGTACCATTCTAATTGGGCATTGGAACGAATGGAAACGCTGGCAGGTACTTGGGTAGGATTGATTGCCCAAGGACGAATGCAGCGAATATCTACTATTTCCCCATTTTGCCAAAGTTGAAAAATTCCGGCTTCCTCAAATTCAGTACAGTAGTCTTCTATTGGTAAATTTTGTTCTCTTTCTTGCCAATTGGGGGGAGCAATCCAGTGAGTTGCATGGATGTGTTGTACTCCAAACCGACGACTAGCTCTACCTGGTGTAAAGGTTTTCAGCGCTTGGACAATGGGCATGAGGTTAATATCTGGCTGACTATTACGCAATTGAGGAGGAGTCGTAATTATTACTTCTGGTAATAGCAGGTCGCTAAATAAAGTGGGAGGAACGAAATCGGGTAAAGGGTCGTTGGTTTGATAATCTTGGTTTGATTCGTTTGGATCTACTGAAAATCGAGACCAATTCGATTTTAAACGTCGCAGTAAAGTCGGAAGTACCACCATCATCAATGACCTGGGGGGTTCCCAGAGAATAGCTTCGACTTCATCAGAACTCAAATTCAAGGCTGATTGTAGGTATACTGCTAATTCGAGTTGCCCTGCTTGGGTTTCGAGAATTTTTTCAATTAATTCTATTTCTAATTGCTGGCGTTTTTTTGTATATTCAGATGGACTAGCAAAATCATACCAAACACTTCCTTTAATTGCTGCTAACTGCTGCCCCACCCAGTCCATAAAAGCGAAAACAGCCTGAATGCGGATAACATAGCGGTTTTGGATGGGGAGCGATCGCTTGGGCAATACTGGGTTAAACAGCATATCGTAACCTTGATATGCCATGCGATCGCGTCCGTAATCGGACAGTACCACCACTGTCCAAGGTCGCATAATTCGTCGTCTTCCTGCACGTCCTTTTCTTTGCAGAAAGGAAGCCATATCTCGCGGGGCTTTGTGCTGAATTACACCTCCAACTTCTGGGTCGTTGAATCCGACCTCCAAAGATGCAGTAGCAACGATTATATCAGAATTAGGGGTAACTCCGGTATCTTGGGAACTAGTGCGACCAATACTTAAAGGCAATCCCAACCCGTGCCCAATTTCTTCGCATAAAAGCCAAGATTGCCCAGCAACCAAACGTTCGCTACTTTCAGATATACTGTGCGATCGCAATACTGCAAATGGCAATCTTCCCCGCAAAGGACGACCCCAACTGTCGCATCCTTCAGCATCTAAAAGGTTATGGAATAAGCGATTTGTAACATCTAAATCGTCAGTAAAAGCAAAAACGCGAGAACCATAGAACCCTTGGCTGTTTTGGTCTTGTGAGGGGTCAAGGACGCGCCGCAACAGTATCGAAGTTAGTATCGTTGTAGACAGTAAACTCGTACCCGATACGGGGTCTCCCCTGAGAGCTAATTGATATTCCGTACCTTCCGCAACTTGGTTTTCGCTGGGGGAAATTTCCTCAACAGAACCGGGATTCAAGCCTGTAAGTTGGCTAAAAAATTCTGCGGCACTTTCGAGAGTTGCTGAAAGTCCCGTAAATTGGACTTTTTTGGCAATGATTTTCTGCCAACGTCGCAACAGATAAGCAACCTGTGCCCCGTGAATACCTGTATAAGTATGTACTTCATCGAGCAAAACTATCTGTGGTTTTTTCGTAGTCCCAATACCAAATACATGACCATAATCGGAATCACCCATCGACCGATTCAGCATTTCCGTGCTGGTAAAAACCAAATCGGGGGGAGATTTCACCATGCGCGAGCGTGTGAGAATTATCTCTGAATCTGGGATAATTGTACCGCACGAAGGTTTGAGACAAGTTAGTTTTTCTCTACCAGCTTCAATATCAGCACGTTTCCAGGATAATATTCCCTCGCATTGGGGACAACGCAAGTAAGGACAAGTAAACCCACCGTCTTGAGATTCCCATTTATTTTGGATATTTTCGATGGTTGCGTTTTTGGGAGTCAAACCAAAAAATGCACCGATGATAATTTGACGCTTCCCTTCACCCTTGAGGACAGCATCGAGACGACGTGCTTCTTGATAGGTTTCCGAAAATTGGTCTTTGAGGAGTTCATTACGGGGATAAATTGCCAATCCCTTAGTCCAATATTCATTATTTTTCACCAAGCTTGCAATATGTGCCAATGCTGGTAAATAAAATGCTAAGGTTTTTCCCGTACCAGTACCAGCACAAACAATCATCCCGCGACTTTTGGTACTATTAAAATCGCGCAGCATTCGACTTGTAGCACGTAGCTGAAAATCTGCAAGTAAAACTTCACCACGGTTAGGGGAATTTAGTATAGATATAATTGCGTTTTTTCTTAGGGGAGTTAGTAGTTTATCGACTTCTAATTGTTCGATTACTGTATTAAAAGTGATATCTCTTTTTGGATAAACTCTCGGACGAATTTGCAAGCGATAATCAGCCACCAAAGTTGGGGAAATTTGCCAGCTATTGTTATGAAAAAGTTGACGAAGACGGGCAAATAATCTTACCGATTCTGCCATTCTGCTACGGAAAACACGAGTTCCTTTAATGTTGAATTCAAATAATAATTTTCGCTCAATAATTTCGTTGAGAAAATCCCAAATATCTATATCGGCATCGCAATTATTTAAAAAATCTTCGACAGATTGAATAATTTCTTCTTCAGAAAATCCACCATCAACAATACCCCAGGTAAGAAGTTGAACTTCTTGACGTTCTAAAATATCTAAAAAATCTCTAATTAATTCAGTTAAATTAATAGTCATATTAATGTTCTATATTTTAAATCAAGCAAATATTTAAGATTATAAACCACAGAGACACAGAGGGCACAGAGAAATATAGAAGTTTCTCTTCCTCTCTTAACTCTGTGTTCTCTGTGCCTAATAAGGTTCGTTAAATTAATCATTGTAATGCCCAATGCCTAAGATTGCGATAATTAAGTCAAGCGAATTTTAAAATTGTCAGCAATTTTATGTTGAATAATCCAATCTTGAACTTCTGGGGTTAAGTGATTTAAAGTTGTTCCTCGATCTGCTGTAACTCGGATAAAATCTAATACAGCATCTGGAAAATCATCAGATTTAAGATTATCCCAAGACTTTTTTAATTGTATAATTATTCGTTCGCATATTTCAAACTGAGAATTAGTTCCAGGGTAAATAATCTTTTTTATTTCTGCATCGTGATTGCGAATTTGTTGTACTAAATTTTTAAAGTTTTCAACGTTAGACAATACATTTAATATCTCATTATTGGTACTAGGCATGTGTTCTCTAAGATAGCTTTTCCAAGCATCAGATAGTAGTTTATCTATCGATGTTTTTAAGCTGTCTACATTTTGTTTAAGAACATTACCATTAAATTTAGTATTGTCGAGAATCCAATCGGGGTCATTTTTGAAGTTTTCTTCAGCAAGAATAATTAAATTTAACAGTGTATCTACTTTTTTGGCTACATTTTGAGTTAAAGCTATATCGATGATGTTTCGTTGACGGAAAGTTGTTAATGCTTCCACAAGGGGTTTAATAGCTACAACTGCATCATTAATTTGCTTTTGCCTGGTTTGAAAAGTTTTCAAATTATTTGCAAACTTTTGCAAATCTCTTTTATGTTTTGATAGCTCAATTAGCTCGTGCGATTTTTCTATTAGCATGTTGTTGTATCTCCTTTAATTTCATTCATCATGTTTCGTAAATTAGCTAATCCATCGTTAATTTCTTTACGACTAGATTCTAGCGTTCCTTCACCTGATTGTTTTAACACGGCAATGCTAGTTTTTACTTCTAAAAGCGAATCACTTAGAAAACTATCGGCATCATTGAGAAAATCTTTAGAATCAGTAATGACTTTTTGATAGTCTTCGCTTAAATATGGAAGTAATTTAACAATATTATTTTCTGGTTTTCCCTTCTCATCTTGGATGCGTTTCATGGAATCTTGATATTTTGTTATTGCAGTACGTTTGAATTTAATTAGTATGTCTTTCATACCATCAAAGTCTTTTCTACCAAGAAATACACCTTCATCTCGTGCAGAATTCATGGCAGTTTCTATAGCATCAATAACTTTGGTTTTATTAACATCTTCTCCCAACTCCGATACCAGAGATTGATAAATATTAAACTGACGTTCGTATTCTTCTTGAATCGCTTTTTCTAACAATTCATCTACCTGTTGGCGTACTTTTTGTAATTCGGGAAAATCATCTCGAACATCTTCGGGTATTTCGCATTGAGGTTGCCAAGATTTACGGACTTTTTCTAAAGGTTCAATAATTTGAACTGCATCAATAATTTGAAACGTTGAATTGCTACCTTTTGTACAAGCAATTCGACTTTTGACAATATCTAATAATGCTTCCCGATTTTTACTTTTCTTAAAGGTCTCAAACAAAGTTTTCCAGCTAGATGCACGAGTTGTATCATCGTTGTTATTTATATCTACAAACAACGAATTAATCAAATTTGTCAGCGTATTCGTCGGATGTCCTGCCATTGCGGCACTAATTGCCAGCAACTCTACCGCAGCAGGTACGGGATTCCAAGGTTCCCCAGATTCACGGGGATAAAGACGAATTTTTTCGAGGATATACTGACTCCAACGTTCCAAATATTTTGCGTACATGCGAAAATAGCGATCGCCATTAGGAAACTTCCAGTTTTTATGGTAATTGTATTTTAAAATACCTTGGAAAGCATATGCGGTTTCCGTAAATTCCTTATCGTCCTTTGGGTTAAGGGGAAGTGACAAAACAGGCCCTGAATAATCACCTCTCTTGACTTTAGGGTTATTGAAAATCAGATTTCGCTGTTTAAAGAACTTACCACTAGGACGGATGAAACTACCCTTCAGCAGCATTTCAGTATCCCATTCAATTTTTTCCATAATTGCGGGAAAAAGGAACTCCCGGATATCTTTGGCTACTAAATCGGGTAAAATTGCTTGATTATTCCAATTGTCGAGGATTTTTAGCTTTTCTTTCAGCGTCTGTGGAATCTCTTCTACTAAAGCATCAATTTTATCAATTTTGTATTCTGGTGCAGGTTCTGCAGTAAGTGGTGTCTTGGTAGTAAATTTAGATTGGGATGTATCTTGCTTTGTGTCTGTCAGCTTTATTGCTATTGGCTTTGTTTCTGTTTGTCTAGTTTTGGCATCAAGTAGAGGCAAATTAAAGGCTGTATGAACCTCTGGTGCTAAATTACAAAGCTCATTACTATCATCCCACAGGTCTAAGAATACTTCATGACGTTTTGAATTTTGTGGGTCTTGAGATTGAATTTTTAACTTTATTTCAGTACTCAACCTCATTGGACTAAAGTGTTGTCCTAAAGTAACTGAAGGAAAATGCCCATTTTTAATATCATCAGCAGAATTTTCTAAAGTGTATTTTAATACATCTCTAATTAATATTCTTGGGTTAAATTCATCGGGGTTAACTCTACTAAACATTTGCTCTAAAGCTGTTGAATTGAAGGGATACAGACCCATTCCTTCAACATGTCCAAACCCTGCATGACAAGCTTGAGAGTGTTCGCAATCGTTACAAGCGCTTGCTATCCTACCTCGATTTTGAATACTTGCCCAATTGGCAATTTCTTTATCTTCTAAACGAACAGCATTAAGGTATCTAGAAACAAATCTTTGAATATCATCCTGACTAATTAAAGATTTATCTCCAATTGTATCAATATTTAGATTGACACTAAAAGTAATGCGCTGTTGAACTGTATCAATCAAATTTTTAAAATAGCCTGTGGTGCAAGCTAATGCTGTCCGAATCGCACACAATGGTTTATTTTCACCTTGTTGAGGTCGTGCTAAAACTGCTTCCAAGACTTCCCTATCGATACCTTGTAACTTAGCAAAATCTTCAATTAAAAGCACTAATTCAATATTGCTTTCTGCTAATTTTTCGCGGACTTCACGCATTAATATTTGCAAATCTTCTCGACCCAAATTCAAAACTTGGCTAATTGCCTCATCTAAGTGAGCATTTAACCAAGTTACAGTTTCCTTTTGTATCTCGTCATTACCTGTTAAAAATCCATAGAAATCTCGTGCCTTTTGTCCGGCTTTTGTTATATCAGAATTATTGAGTGGTAAATCTTCGATAGAAAACTCACGACGCTCGTTGATATCTTCAATCGTATCTTTATATCCAAGTGTATGAACCACTAAGCGATTAATAATACCTTCATCTTTTAATAACTGTTCTCTAAAAAAACTGTCATATAGTAAAGCCGGTAACTTTTCGATTAAATGTTCTTGAGTGTCTTCATCAGCAAGTCTAGCGTTTAAATGTTGTCCGTGAGGGCCAACTTCAAAAGCGATATTATTTAAGAGTTGCTCTCTTGCACCCTTATCAGTTAGAGTTCGGCTTGATTGATTTAAACGTTTGCGATACTCGTCTAATTTATCTTCATCAAATTCTGCAATATCTAAAATCTTTTCAATAATATCTTTTAAATTTGTGCCAATTCTCGGAATCAGCAGAACCTTACGTTTATCAGTTGATTCTATATTAGCTGACAACCAACGAATTAGGTGGGATTTTCCCGTACCCGTCTCACCCAAAACAGGTACAAAGGCAAAATCTTTTTCAGCTAAAAAATCCCGAAGAAACTGTGCTTCATCATATTCATTCTCCGACGATGATTTAATCGAATCCCGACGATACATGGAAATAGGATGATGTGTAGCCAAAAATAAATGATTAGAAGTTTGGGTTGCTTCCACGTTCATCACCTGACGAATCATGTCCTGGTTCCAACAAACAAAATTTTTAAAAGTCATGATTTTTCTCCTTTCAAAATAATATGAGAGATTCGTCCGTCGTTATCAACTTGATTATTTGCTTTCGGTAAAAGCATCAAGTCTGTATCAGACTGTCTTTCAAGCTTAATATCACCCTCATCGTGAAGTCGAAATAAAGCAAAAGCTGTAGTTGTAGAAAGATAATTAGTTTGACGTTGGCCAATTTGTGCTTCTACTTCTTCCCGAAATTTCCCGGTTTCAAATAAAGGACATTGGGTTGCCAATCTATTGATAAAATCCTTAATCGTTATTTCTTCTTCCCCATTAAATAAACGCTGAAGATTTCGTTTAATATAAGCTGTTGGGTCGGGAACTGTGACTTTAACTTCTTTGCCTCCCAAAGTATGACCCCATGCAAAACCCATGTAACGCATCCAATCATCCATTTGACCAAAGAAGGGACTACTCGTCATTTTCAAAAACTCACCAACTTTTTGCTCATCAACTTGTAGTTCCACTTCTCTGGCATTTCCGGGAGCATCATATATATCTTGCGCTAAATACCAAGCACAAACCCGACCAAAGTCTTCCTCATCTTCATTATTAGAAGCAAAAAGTAAGTGAGCTAAAGTATCAGGTAATAGCTGATACCCTAATAAAGGATTTCGAGCATCTTCTGGTAATAATGGATTAATCGAAATCTCCTCATCTTCTTTTACCAATAGTCCACACTTAATACTCTGTTTCAAAGCATCATTGAACATCGGACGTGACATTTTTTTATCTTTTGGTTTTTCTTTGTTTTCGGGAATATGTTCAATTAATTTTTCCGGAGATAGTATATTCTCTAATATCTCTTTCTTTTGTGTTTGTCCTTTAATCTGAAGTAAATATCTAAATATTGGTTGAACACGACTGGGTTTGGCTTTTTCAGCTTTTAAAAAGCTCATATACTAACCTCTGTACGAAATACTTCAAATTTAAAATATCTGCCTGGAAAAACATTAATTAATAGTCGGTCTTCTCGATCCGGGTCGGGTATATTTGTCGGAAGTAAAATAACTCGCATTATGTTTGATGTACTCGATAAGTATTTTTGAGGTAAAGATATACCTGGAGGATGAAAAATTAAAGTGGGTATGCGTGGTATTAACAAAGGTTCGTAATTTTCAAATAAAAAAGTAAATGGATTATTTATTTTATAAATATCTTTGATAAATTGTCTATACTCTGGAGAAATTACTATATTCTTAATTCCTTGGTCAATTAACCACTTAAATATTTTCTGCCCGATTTGAAACTTATTTAATTGTTCAAGTGAATCATAGAAAATAAGCAGTATTTTTTCACCTGCAATCAACCTTTGTAATTCTCCACCTATGAAAATACTCGGCTTTTCCCATGCTGCTTTCGATGCTGGCATTATTCCTGAAAAAGGTGTTACTCCATTTTTCCGACAAACCGGACAACCTCCACAAGCTTTAGATACTTTTACTGAACTTCTGTTTTTAGTAGAACCTGCAATGCTATAAGCTTCGGCAAATATTTCCGAAATACAACGTTTAGGGATCAAAGCTTCTTTCATAAGTTGAAAATTATAGGAACTCCATTTTTGACGTTGTTCACGAACTGGTCCAATTTCAAATTCCCAAGTTAGTTGTTTATTATGTAAATCTTTGCAAATACGAATGATTCGACAATTCCGATATGAATCCCAAGCTGCTTGATAAGCTTCTTCAAATTCTGATTCCGATTCAGTCTCAAAATTTTTCTTTTGAGGAGGTTCTTCTGAATCAATTGCAATTAAATTCGCTCGATTCATCAGTGTCAAAGTACGGATATTCCAAGCCCGATTTTGGTCGCTTTGCATATCAATATCTTTTTCAGACGAAGAAGGAGGAGTATTAACGGGTACTCGATATTGTCCATCGCTCAACTTTTCTTTTCTATCAAACATACTTTGCCAGCGTTGCAATCCTCTCTCGACAGTAATTGCTGCATCTTTCTGTAAACCACGTGCAATTTTATAGTCTTCAGATATATACAATGTTAGCGACATACATGCATAACCATCTCTTCCTCCTCGTCCAACTTCTTGATAGAAACGGTCGATAGTTTCGGGTATACAAACGTGAATTACTGCCCTCACGTCTGCTTGGTCTATACCTAATCCAAAAGCAGAAGTTGCAATCACTATATCAATCTTTTTTTCGCGCCATTTTTCGATTAGTTTTTCCCTTTGTTCAGTAGTCGATTTTCCTGTCATGGTGTCATGTCTTTTAAAACCAGCCCGGTTTAATTCTTTTTTCCAGTATTCGACATCTTCAACTTTGGTAGTATAAATAATTAACGGACGAGGTAGGTGATAAACAGCTTCAATTAACCTTTGTTTTCTAATTTCATTGCTTTCACACCCTTTAAACCAATAAGCTGGTTCTGGACGTAACTGCACGGCAGATATGACTTTTAAATCATGACCAAATAATGATTCTAAAGTATCTAAACAAGACCCGGTTAAGGTTGCAGTTAATAATAATGTCGTGAAAGAATTAAGACGTAATAAATCTTTTCGCAAACCGGGAATTTCTTGAAACGCAGGACGAAAATCATCACCCCATTGCTCAACCATATGAGCTTCATCGATGATGAAATACTTCAACATGCCTAATTTTGCTGCTTCATAGAGCGAAGAAGCTAGAGTTTGCATTAAACTTTCCGGAGAAGTAAAAACAATTCTTTGCGTGCCACTGCGAATGCGATCGCGTATTCCCTTGTTCTTCTCTTTTCCCTCAACCGAATCGTCGCTATAATAAGCTGTGGGATGGTGTATGTAAGGTTTTAATGCCCGTTCTTGGTCAATGGCTAATGCTATAGTTGGCACAACCACCACACTCACACCATTATTGTTTCTAGAATTCAATAAAGCTGGTAATTGAGCGCAAAGACTTTTTCCCGCACCTGTAGGTAAATTAATTACTAAAGTCGCATTTTCTGGTGCTGTTAATATGCTGCGAATTGCTTCCCTTTGTCCAATGCTGAGGTAGTTTTTTCGTCCTAGCAATTGTAAAAAAGGGTCACCCGCAACGGGTTCGTAATTACGGCGTTTTTCCTCCTTAAATAGTGGCTTATCGGGGGGATATTGCTGAGAATCATCGAGCCATTCGGGTTGCCAAGCAGAAGCACTAATTAAATAAGAATCTTCACGCTCATTAAATGGTTGTATGCTACCTTGTTCCCAATTAGTATTAAGAAAAGGTGCTTTTCGAGGTATTTGCAAAAAGCTTTTAGAACTTCTACCTGATTTTTCATCTTCACGTCGTAAAACATGACGCACGAGACTGACAACATCTCCAGAACCCGGTGAGTTACGTAACGCATCTAATAATCGCTGGTGGCAAGGTTCCGAAATATGGCTAATATCTTCAGGAATGTCACCAGTTTTAAGAATTTCCCGTAGTTCTGAGAATGAGTCATTCATCAATTATTCTCCTTCAACTTGAGCAGGTTTTCGTCCAGAAACAACAATAAAACCAACAGAATCAAGACGAATTAAAGGTTGACGAATCCCTTGAATAATGATTTGGCTTAATTCTATTTCATTATTTAGTTCTTGTTGAAGTCCCACATTAGAAGTTTTTTCTTGCTCTTGAAATCGATTGAGACGCAAGCGTAATTGTTCGACTCTTCTACCTAACTTTTGTTCGGCATAATTGCTACTTTTTTCGCATAAATCGCTAAAAGCTGGCTGCTGAATGAGTAAATCTAAAGAAGTTTGGCGGGCGCGATCGCATACTTTCTGCCATTTACTAGGCTCGATAAAATTGTCAAGAATATGTAAACGATTTTTAGCTAAATTGTAATCTTCAAATTGATTACTCTTTTGGTAAGAAAATTGCAAAATATTTAAAAGTTTTTTATCTTCAACAATAGACATAGGCTCATATCTAGCATCAATAAATATACTTCTAACAAATGGAGGAGATAAACCATCTACAAGTCTTTGTAAAATTTTCGGTGTAATCTTTCCTTGATAATTAACTATGTTGGCTTCCACAACATAATTAAACCGAAAGCCATACCATTCCTCACCTTCCGTAGAATCCCAATTTTCATCAAATCGCCACATAGCGAATGCTTTACCCCTATCGTCCCAATTCATATAAGATGATAGTGATTCCATCAGCTTTTCACCAATGCGGTAAAGTTGAAATCCTGGCTGCTGATTGGCAACGCTGCGATTAAATGTACCAAAACCTTCCAATACATTCGCAAAATTGTTTTTTAAATCATCTACCGGAATTAATGTACGTTCGCTAGCTTGATAACGCTTTGACCCCGATATATTCTGGTTATTGATATGTTTAAAATGTAATGCATCGCAAACCCAATCTTCAGTAACTCGCTCCATCTCTTGATGACGAGCATCATAATCATCTAATTTTTGAAAATACTCGGTCGAAATATCATCAAGAGCGTCAATTTCATCCAGGACATTTTGCTCGCTAATTTCCACCTGCTCTTTAATAATTTCTTGTTTAATTAGTTCAATACTTTTGAATAGTCCTTCCGCTCCTGATTTAAATAAAATTTCTGCCAATGTCGGCAATTTCGCATCAACATAAAATTGAAGACTAGCAATTGATTGCTGAAAAATATTAAACCCTTCTTTTAAAAGGCTAAACCATGCATCATGTAGACTATCAGATAAATCAACACCAGCAAATACCGTAAATTCAACCTTCAATCCACGACCAATTCTGTCTACTCTCCCAATTCGTTGTTCGAGACGATTTGGCGACCAAGGTATATCAAAATTGATTGTATAATCAACAAATTGTAAATTAAGACCTTCTTCGCCGGAAAAATCGCAAACTAGAATAAAGCAATTGGGGTCTTCTTTAAATCGTTTTAAGTTATTTTCTGCTTGCGAGCGAGTTTGCCCGCATTGATTAGCAGAAATAGCATCTTTACCTAAGCAATCTGTTAATAAACGGATAATTTCGGTACAAGACTGCGTAAAACTACTAAATACAACAATTTTTGGCAAACTGTCCCCTGGTACTGGTCTTTTTAGCCGTCTTTGTACCTCGGTCAATAATTTAGGTATATTTACTTTCAACGATTGTAGCTTCAACGGTTCGCAGAGATGATGAAGTACAACTGTTTTGAGTAATTCGAGTCTGTCCCCATCTTCCGAAGGTTGTTGGATGACTCGCAGTAAACTTTCTAAAAACTCTTCTTCGTTATTAAATTTTGGGGTTTGAGTCAGAATTTTGTCGGATTCTGTACCAAATTCCTGGATTAATGCCGCAGAGGATACACCCGACAAACGGACTTTAATTACCTGCTCTAAAATACCTAACCAAGTCCCAGCAGCACGAAATAATAATAGAAAAATCTGATGATATTCTTGTTCATCAGGTGCAGCACTACGCCATCCTTCAAGTATTTCATGAATATCATAACTGCGTTCATCTAAATCATACTCAGCTTTTGGGGTAATTTTGCGGTCAAAAATTACATCCTCGACAGAAGCACGACGGTTGCGAAGCATTCGACGGTGAAGCCTGTAGGTATCGCTGATGAGGGTGCGTATAGCTCGCACAATCGTCATCCTATCACCAACTTTGCCTTGGAGAATACTTTCTAAGCTGTCTAATAATTCTAACAAATAACTATCTTCGGGAAACAGATTGCGGAGTCTTTTAAGATTAGTTTTTAGAACAAAGGAATCTGCATCTTCCTTAAACGACAGCAGCACCCTACCAATATCCTGCCGTCTGACTACCTTATCCCGGAAACTCGCTAAGTCATTAAGTTGATAGCTACTAGGGTCGAGAAAATGCAGCATTGCCAGAAAATCTTGCTCGTGGTTGAGAACTGGAGTTGCCGAAAGTAGTAACAAGCGATCGCATTTATGTGCAAGATTTCTATAAGCCTCAAACATCTTAAGTTTTGCTGCATCTTTAGAAGTCCCCATCGCCGCAATATGGTGTGCTTCATCCAAAATAACCAAGCCAATTTTTGCTTTCGGGTTAATTTTGTGAATATCCTCAACCGCAAGCACTCCAACCCTTTTAGGAAAATGAGAAATATAAAACTTATTTTCTAACTCAGTTTTCCATTGTGATAATAGATACTGCGGAACTATTACCACCGCATATCCAGAAGGTTCATCCAAAAGATATTGACGCAGAATCGCACCAGCTTCTATAGTTTTTCCTAAGCCAACTTCATCTGCTAATAAATAACGTTGAATTGGGTCTTCAAGTACACGTCGTACAACTTCAACTTGATGGGGAAAAAGCTTAATATTGGCAGAAATCAATCCTGTCATCCCACGACTTACAGCACGTTGCGATATCAAAGATTTAACCAAAGCAAATCTTCGGTCGTGAAAATAGGGCGTTTCTTGCCCCTTCATTGCTAAAGTTTCAATCGGGTCTGCTTGCGGTAAGCTGCAACGAACGTAAATTTCTTGCTCGCTGACTAAAATAGTTTTCTTACTGGGTAAATCAATTCGATACTTACGAAATTCTGCATCCCACTCATAAACTCTGCCTATAATCCAAGTTTCTGAATCTTGGTGAATATAGCATCGAGTTTGACGCTCCAATTTAAACTGAGACAGCGAATCCAAAGGTAAGATTATTTTTTTGCGTTCACCGACGGAGCAAAAATACTCAACAGTAGCTTGACTATCTGATACATTGATTATCTTTCCTATACCCCAACTGTTATTTTTAGAACGTACCAATGAACCTGTGATTATCATACTTTTGACCTACTAAATAAATATGCTGAAGTTAAATTTACCGCAGCACGCAGGCGGACGATCCTGTATAAAGTATAGAAAATTACTTGCTAATTTTGATGATTTGATACGTAATAACATTAAATACATAAAACTTAATTGACTAGTTGTACAGGTGGTAGTAAATAATCACATTTATATTATGCTATTACAAGCAAAATAAAGCTACACCAACAAGTATATAAAATTATACATTTAAAAAAACTGCTGTGTAAAAAATAGCAAAGGTGAATGTAATCGAGATAACATTGCTCAATTAGGGTAATTTATGAATTTTTTGTCAATTATTAGGGAAAAAACTCTTTTTCGTTACCGTATCTACTTTTGGTAATTTTATTAACTAAGACTATACTTAAAAAAATAGATAAAACCGTAGGATAGGCGAGATACCTATCCTACGATGAAGCGTTAAGCCGGAGGCTTAATGCACTACCATTACTTTTTGATTTTTTTACTTATTTCATCCCCACACGGGGACGCAACAAGCTAAAATAGGCAAAACAATAGCTTAATTGCTACCATACCTCGACCTCGCAAAAATTCAGGTACACTAAAATCTCATTTAAAATGGTTGCCACAGACTGAGTTAGCCGGCTTGGAATTTGAGTTACTCGCCCAAAAAGATTTCTACTTGGTTCCCCAATATACCGTCGGACTCCATTTATAATTTATCGATGTTTTTCTTCCCGATTGCTACAATTTAAGCAAGCTCGAAACCAAAAGAGTTATGATCGCAATTCCCCAGCAACCGCAAAAAATGTCCATCGAGGAATATCTCGAATGGGAGCCCTACCAAGACGTTCGCTACGAATATATCAACGGCGAAGTCTTGGCGATGACGGGTGGTACAATTCCCCATAATGATATTGCTTTAAATCTTTACAGAAACTTGTATCCACATTTGCGTTCTAGAGGTTGTCGAATAAATGTGTCAGACGTGAAAGTACAAGTTAGTTCTAAGAGTCCTTACTACTATCCTGATGTTATAGTGAGTTGCGACCCTCAAGACCTCAATGCCCGCAAATTTATTCAAAGTCCTAAATTAATTGTCGAAGTTCTTTCCCCTGGTACTAGCACTAAAGATAGGGGTGAAAAATTCACTTCCTATTTAAAAATGCCTACCTTGCAAGAGTATATCTTGATTGACTCGGAAACAATCTCGGTCGAGCGTTACTGTCGAGGAGAGGGCAGAATGTGGCTTTATTATCCATATGTAGCTGGTGACATTATTACTTTATCAAGCATTGAGTTTGAGTTTCCGATTGAAATACTGTATGAAGGTGTTGCATTAGAACCAGAAGCTATCGAAACACAATTGTAGTTAGCTTGTAGGTTGGGTGCAGCGGAGCGTAACTCAACCTACGAGCTTCGGTAAGGAAGTACTTTTTTCTTCAATACATTTCATCATCCCAATCGTCTTCGTCGCAATTATCGTCATCATAATAGTAATGACGATTGGAGACGTATCGTGCCAATCCGTAAGGAAAGTCCGATTCGTCGTATCCAAAAACTGAAAGCAACGGTAATAAGGGATAATGTACTCGCTCCTCATTTGAAATCTCACGTCCATAATGTTCTTGCAACGAATGCTCTACTGGTAGTTGATTCAAGTCAGTAAGAGCAAAACATTTATTGAGCAAAACATTTTCATACGGAAGATGAAACACAAGCGTTGTATCGATGGTGCTTTGAAACTCAACAAGCCAATAGCCACTCATCGATAAGTTAATTTCATGCCACTTGCCAAAGTCTCTATGCTTTTCTTCGTTATAACGACGCTTGTACTCACATTTCATCCCAATTGCACTTTCATAATCGATTTCAAAATCTGTCAAACCATCCCAAACTTCCTTAGCTGTCAGCTTTCCATCAAGTGCGGAACGCATTATCTCTAAAACTAGTTCAATCGTTTCTTCCTTATCAACTTCCCGATAATAATCTTCGATAAAATCTGTAACCCTTGAATCCCAACACTTAAAGTCCTCGTCGATTGCAAATCCTTTCTCCAATGCAAAACTTTTCATCCAAGCGATCGCGTAATCAACTTCGGGATTCATGCCAATTTGATAATCATCAAGACTTAATTCTTGCTCTTTCTTCGGTACTTTGGCCGTAACAATTTTGTCGAAGTTTGGTTTGACCACATTAAAAGGTGGATAGCTGAAACCTTGACGATACGCATGTTCAATAAATTTACGCTTTTTAACACCTTTGACTGGAATATTAAGCTTTTTTTGCTTTGCCCACTCGCACAACGAAGCAAACCGATTATTGCACTCCTGAGCATATATTTTGTCGTACTCGGATTGAATGGGTTTGCGACGCTCCATTTCGGCATTATAAATAGCTAATTGCTCCTTGTACTCAGCAAATTCGCTCGAATACAATAATTCGTCACGAGGCAAACAAATGTCATCATTGACTATATTCAAAAGCAACCGATACATTGGCAAAACATCTTCGGGAATAAACCCATCGTAATCAAAATACCGACTAACCCAAACTTCAAGCCCATCTCCACCAAGCGCAATTGTTCTTTGCATCGCTTCAAAAGTTGGATTAACTCGCTTCACAACTTTCGTCGCTACCATTTCACCCGACGAAATCCATTCACCAATCTTTGATTCCTTAATCGCATATAGAACATCTATATCCGCGTAATAAAACTCGTCTTTAAGTTTGCTGTATCGATTAATCAAACTCAAGCAAGCATGAGGATGCAACTGTTCTACTGACGACACAATATAAACCATTACAGATTCTCCCTACATGACCCACCGACTACTCAACAACTATTTTTCAATTCTTCCACAACTCGACTCCAACAAAATCCATCCCGTTACAAAACTGAAAATATACCAACTTTCATAGGGCAAAGATATTACCGAAAACGTCACCCAATAGTATCCCAACATCAACATCTGTTTGCGTCACAGTACCTACCATCCCACAATAGTACCTCATATTGGGGTAAATAAGGAATATCATATCGCCGCAGCGATCGCTTTAAGAAAGTGCCGGAGGCATATCGCGCAGCGACACAGCGAATAGTATCGCCACTAAAATTCTATCGGATGGGTCTTTGTGAAAAATACCTGGTAACTACTGGGAATTATTAGCAGTAAGAGCAGCTGAAATGAACCTAATTTTAAAGTACTCTTCGAGAAGGCTTCGCCAACAGGAAAACCCGCCCCAGGAAGCTTGCTCTGTAATGGTTTCAGATATAGCAGTTTCTAAGCCTTAAATCCCCGCAAGGGGACTGAAACAAGCTTTGTTTCTGTCATTGGCGTAGTTGGATGAGTTAAAACATCAGGTAAATTCCGCTTCTGTTGGGATTGCGCGACATGGCGTTCAATCAGACGTTGTGCTTGTTGGTAAGTAATTTCCTCGAAAGTATCGTGACGTTCGGTATCTTTGATATAGCGATCGCTAAAATCTCGGTCAAATCGCAATAGCATTAAGGTAGAGGGTAAATAGAAATCAAATCCCCAGGCTTTGGACATCTCAACAGCAATGTCATCGGGACTGGGTAAAGATAGCTTTTGATAGCACTGTTGCAAAGAAAGGGGAATTTTTGGATGATTCCATTGCCAGGGTGTTATTGATTGAATGCGGTCGAGGCGAAAATTATACCAATCGGTTTTTCTGTCGGGACTTTCACCCATTGCACAAAGGTAAACTGCGCGTTGCACGTAGTAAATACAAACTGGGAAAACAATGCAATCAACCTTACCCTTAATAGCGCTATGGTAAGTTAGCTTGATTGGCCACCCTGGATAGCAAGTAAATTCCAAGTACGGGATTTAACCGTCAATCCGGAATATTGGTTTGGACAGTACCAAGAACGCGATGGTGTATCCATTGACCGCGATACCGAAACCGCTGCGGATGGCAAACTTTACGATTTCCAGGTGGTTCCAGCAGGTACGCTATTTGAATTTAAAGCAATAGTAGAAAACGCCGAACCTTATGAACTGGGGTTATTGATGGTTGGGTTACACCAATTTGAGACAGAACAAATTCCTCTAGGAGGTGGACGTTCTCGCGGGCTAGGTGTAGTTAAACTAGAGATTGACAATATGAAATGGATCGATGTTAGCAATAATCCCAAAAAGCTACTGTCATACTTGCAAAAATTGGTGAATGCTAATAATGAGCCAGATATATATGAAGATGGTAAGCAGTTAAAAGAGACTTGGACAAAAGCTCTTATTAACTATTTAGAAGAGAAATTAAGAGTAAATACCTCTAATCATTCGACTGTATAAATTTATTCAGGAGGTCAAAATGGCTTTTAGTAGTTATAAAACTATAGGTCAAGTTCAAAAAGAGTTTCAAATTACTTACGCGGAAACAAATTTTGCGATCGAAATTCCTTTTGATATCTCTAGTTATTTTCGAGAAGACTTAGAAACAATGATGAGGGAAGGAGTTGTTACTAACTCCGATGCTATCTGTGAAAATTTAATATACCCAGTTTTAAAGGAAGTCTGGAAATTGTATAAAAGTAAGTTTGTTTTGTGGAGTCACGAATCGCTAAATTGTGACAATAATTTAAATGGTTATCCTGAGTATATTTTGGCAAGACGTTCTCCTTTAGGAAAATTTGTCTTTGACAAACCCTATTTTATATTAGTAGAGGCAAAACAAGATAACTTTGAAGCTGGATGGGCGCAATGTTTAGCCTTGCAGAAATTTACCTGCTGATAGGGGAGAAATTGAAGGGCAAATGTTTAATGCAGTCAGCGAATTGCGTTGGAAAAAATATAAGTCAGGCTATGAAGTCTTAATCCTTAGCAAGCAAGAATTTCCGCTAGATGGGTTTGAAAAATTACCTGGTAAATGGGAAATAATCGAACATAATGCTTATTTGCATGACCTCAAGGAAACAAAGTTTCCGAAAGGATTTATTTTTAAAGATGTCGAACTGGATAAAATTCAATAACGTCCAACAAGCTGCACGCGCATACAGGTTAAGCACTCAGTTACAATTTAAAAACCTCAAACCCGAAGAACTCGGAACGTTACTTGTTGTCCTTGGGCAAGATGCTAAGTATCCTATTGCATTAAAAGTTGGTGGTGGTAAACCCATCGGTATGGGAACAATGACCGTAGAAGTAACCCAAGCAAGGGTTTTGCAAAACTTAGAGGATTTGCGATCGCGCTACTCTCAATATTCCCCTGAAAACGATATCCTCGCAGGGGAAGCATTACAAAAATTTATTCAGACCCAAATAAAAACAGCACATTCCCGACTGATTCAACTTCCCCAACTCCAACAACTAGCTGAAGTTTTACGCTACCCAACTGACCGCGAACCACCCGAAGGAATATGTTAATGCTCGCTCAAGAAGAATCTCTAACGTCAGCGGAATCTGTAATTGCACATAATTTGGCGATAACTTTAGTTAAAGAAAATACCGATGTCAATGAGTTTGGGAAGGCGATCGCGTACCTGCGTAGTATCATGAATCAGCCCCAAGCAGGGACAAGATTCTTTAAATATCTAAAAACCCTCGTCAATAACGGCAGACAAATTGGGCACAGTGGTAAAACAACAGACTATTATCGCAGTATCGAACGTGCGTGCAGCCAGTATCTACAGTCACAAGCAAACCCTCATACCATTTTGAAAATTTTGGGATGGGCCTGATGATATTCAAATTACCACCCTAAGAAGCTATATCAAGGCTCTTGGTGGAAGTTTAAAACTAGTTGCTCACTTCCTAAATCAGGAAATTGTTCTTACTCAATTTGAGTAAAAGCTAAAAGTCTACCTTGTATAACGATATCCAAAAACAGCTAAACCCTTACTCCTTTAAAAGCTGATAGGTTTACCACTGCCTGCGGGTGCGAAAAGTCTCGTCAAGTTGGCAGCATCATAATATAATGATGGTAGTCAAGATTTTTCGTGAACCGAAGCGAAGGCGAAATCCTGGGGAGGTTCACGAAAAATGCCAGAACCATGGTAAGTTAATAGTTACAGCGTTCCACAATTTGGATAGGTAAGAATTAGTTGCAATAAGTGCGGCTGAAATGAACCAATTTTTGAGGTTCACGAAAACCTTTCCCAGGAGGCTTGCTCTGTAATAGTTTCAGATGGAGCGGGTTTCTAAGACTTAAATCCCCGTAAGGGGACTGAAACGAGCGAATGCCCGTATTGTTGATGACGTGCCCTTGCAATTTTCTAGCTTAATATGGTGTCAAGTGATTCAAAAACCAAATTCGAGATTTGTGTTTAGAATCAGTTGACGTATCAAATTATTAACATATATTAAGCCTACGCATTATCGTTATTTCTCTGGATGTAGTAATAAAAGTAAATACCCCTATCGAGAGATAGATGTTCAAGCGAAGTATTAGTGTATACTTTGTGGCTTAATTCACGCAATAGAAGCAATGATAAATTACTAGTTTTTGGTAGAACCTCGGTAAATTCGGTCGATTTGAGCTTGCGAAAGTCGGGTCATAGGGAATCCAGACTTTTTATCGAAAACAACTTCTTTAACGTCAATTGCGCTTTGTTCGTCTGAGAATTTTGTACCATTACCATTTGACTCGGAAGGTAATGATGTATCATTATCTAAGTTTTGAAACTGGCTTTGAGGGGAGACGTAAGAATGCGTATCGGGGTCGTATGCAAAAACATCTCCATTCTCAATATTATAAATCCATGCGTATATATGTAGTTGATGTTGATAAAGCTTCGAGCGAATTACCGGGTAAGTTCTCAGGTTTTCAATTTGAGTTAAGACATTTTCGGCGGTGATAATTTCGAGTAGTTCCTCTCCCTTATACTCGCTATAATGTTCTTTGGCTAAAAGTCGAGTTGCTTCTGTATACTTCAACCAGTCATGGACAAGTGGCATTTCTTCATCCAAGGTGTCTAACTTCATCAAACCTTTCATGGCACCGCAGTGTGAGTGACCGCAAACTATAATTTGTCTAATGCCCAAAGCTTGTATAGCATATTCAATAGTGGCGCCTTCACCACCGTTAGTTGCTCCATAAGGTGGAATAATGTTGCCAGCATTGCGAATTACAAACAATTCGCCTAATTCAGCTTGCGTAATTAAGTTTGGATCTACACGTGAATCAGAGCAAGTAATAAATAATACCCTTGGTTTTTGACCGTGAGAAAGCTGTTCAAATAGTTGTTGATGACTACTAACATATGTAGCTCTAAATTCTCGAAGCCCTTTGATTAATTTCTTCATTATGGTTAACTTTTGGTAGTTGAGATTGTAGCCCGCGATTATCTGAGGTAAAAACCGTGCGTTGGTAGATACCGAGAATTTACGGTCTCGACAAGATTTACACAATTTTTTACAATTTTTGCATGGACTACTACATTAATTTTCTCTCAAATGGGTTATGTAGTAGCAATATTGTATTAATTTGTAAGTAAGCTAAATTTCGATCGCTAAGAGATGAAGGGGTTCTCGCAGGGTAATAACGATAGTCTCTACAAAGATTTCGGGTAATGCAGAATTAATTTCTGGAGATGTCTATTAAATACATTTTCTCTTTACCAGCGCAGTACTTTTAGTCGCGCTTCGTATTGCTGCGCTGGTAATATAAATGCACAAAGCTCATCGGTCGGGTATTAGACATTTCCGAAAATTAATTCTGCGTTGCCCGAAATCCTTTTCAGAGACGCGAAATTTCGCGTCTCTACATCTTTTCCGGAGATGTCTATTGTCTAAAAACAATTGGTTAATTTCTTCAAAAGACAACTAAGACCTAAGACCAAAAGCCCGCCTAAAATCCCTGGTTCGGGTACTGCCGTCGGAGTGGGCAAGTTTGACTCGAATCCGAATGCCAGAAACTGCGTAGATTCGAGGAAAGGTACCTGCGGAATGTTGCCGACATTAAAATTATCATCGCTAACTAGAATCAGCGATCGCATACCGTTGGCTAATTGAGGACCTAATTCAATGCCTTCGATATTATTGAGTCCATTTGCTAGCCTCAAGTCGTTGAGATTAAGTAACAATTGTTTTTGGACGGGGCGAATATTGGCAAGTTCTGTTGTAGAAAGGGCATTGAGGGAAGGTATGCTACTGATATCGGTAGCTTCGTCCAGAGAAAATTCATACAGCTTAATGGTGTTACCGCCACCGGGTCTGCCGAGCGAAAAGGAGCGCTCTAGGGCAAGCAGCGTCGTACCGTTGTCGAGGGCGAGTAAGTCTACTAACCCCGTGCTAGTAAAGCCGTTGCTGGGCTGAGGCGCAAATGCTACGCGGTCGGTTTCATACAGAAATTCACCATTGGGCTGTCCCGTAGTCAGGTCATAGCGTAGAAGGCGCGATCGCGTATCGTTGGTAACGCTTCCAGCAGGTCCATCCTGTACCAGGGCATTTTCACTTGCAGTAAAGAACGTGCGACCATCTGGGGTGATGGCACCACTTTCAAAAGCAAGGTTATCGCGCACGCCGCGTGTCTGGTTGGGAGTTGTTACAGCATCGGGAATGAACTTTTCTGGAATTGGCAGCGAGCGAATAAAATTGCCATCCAAACTGTATTCGTTAAGGAAAGGATTAGTGCGAATCTGCCCGGTTGCAGCTGTCTCTCCCTCTGAAGTTATCAGCAAGGTTCCAGAATTGGTAAGCTGAATGCTTTCCAAATCTGTAGAAAAGGTTGGGTAAAAGGAACCATCGTTACGACGCAGGCGTGTTACATCTGTGAAGGACACGCGGCTATTGTCAAAAGTCCCGTTACTCAAATCGAGAGTCAAGGTATAAAAGCGTGGTGGGTTTCCGGGTTCGTTGGGCTGTCCCCCCCGGTCGTCCGTAACAGCATAGTAGCGGTTATTGACCGCATCATAGGTAAGCCCTGAGAGACCTCCGATAGTTGTACCATCAAGCGTTTGCGTGCGTGCTGGAAACAGCGCTTCTCCAATGAAAGACAAATTTTTGATTGTACTCATTATGTAGCGATGAAAGGTATATAAGCGCAACCATACTATACGGAGGTTAGCTTCTAATCAAGGCGTTCTTAAACCTTTATTAACTTATAGAGGGGCACAGCAGTGCTGTGCCCCTACGGTAGCCCTGTCAAGGTGGAGCTAAAATACACTTCTTCTTTGTGTCCTTTGTGTCCTACCCTGCGGGAACGCGAAGAACGCAAAGGTAAGAGAAAAATCAGCAATTTTAGAAAAGATACGTAGGGTGTGTTAGCGCTCTTGGTAACGCACCAAATCCTTGATAATGGTGCGTTACGGATTTCAACAATCACGCACCCTACAATACTACTCACGGACATGATACTTGTAGGGGCACAGCAATGCTGTGCCCCTACGGATACTACGGGCAATTCGACGGACATCATAATAATTAGAATTCTTAACTGAACCGTATTGTTCCATAGCAATGTAAAAAGCTCATAGCTAACAGAAGTTTTTGCCATCACGGTTATCGTCAAAGAAGCAATAACCATCAACTATGAAACGTGAAACACTAGCCGAATTAGTTGCTCGTACTGTAATTGAGTTTGAGAAACGCGAAGCACAGCTACAAAAACAAGCCTCGCAGGTGCAACCAAAACCAGGCACTCAACAAAACAAGTCCAAAGCTGCCTAATATAAATGCAGTAAATTCACTGCTATAACTTTGTTACCATCTACCGTTATTTTTCTAATACACCCTTTGAGTAAAGCTTGTTTATCTTGCGGTTCCAGACTTTGCCAGTACCGATGATTTGAAAAAGCAAAAATAATCCGTTCCTTGGCAATTAGATATTGTTTGGAACTGTTTTCTGTAGTTGCTTGAGCATCCGCAATTTGCTGCAAGATATCTTCCTTGGCTTTTTCAATCGCTGGATTTGATGGTAAAGCATCGAGGGTATTCAATGATGCCCGCAGGGTCTTAATTTCTGCGGGTTCTTTCGTAACCTCAACTTCTTGTTCTACCAATGTTGCTATCTTTTCAGCTTCCTGTACCAACCATTCGATGACTTGCTTTTCTAGTTCATCATTGGAAATCATGCGTTTATTGTTGCAAGCACCAGTTCGGTAAAAACTGCACTGATAATGATGGCGAATAAACCCCGCACGCTTAACTAGTTTTTTTGACTGACGACTGTAAGCAGCTCCACAATGGGCACATTTAACTAGGTTAGCAAATACGTTAATATATTTTTGTTGATTTGCCCAGCGATTATTGCGATTATCTCGAATCATCGCTTTTATCTGTTCGTGTTCCTCACGGGTAATGATAGTTTCATCGTGAGTTCCCCACGCAATTTCCCACTCATCAAAGGGCTTGCGATGCCCCCCGCTGTACTGCACTGTATCGTATGCCGTTCCTCCTGCGTAGATGGGATTGACTAGCTGCGATCGCAAACCTGAAACTGACCATTTCAACCCCGTGTGAGGATAACGCAGATTTAACCCAGAACCGCTTTTACGAATATTCTCAATGGTTATTTCTTCGACTCCAATTACATTATTTTTGTGATTTTTTAATTTTGAAACTGCCTGTGCCTGAATCCCAAAAATATCGTGCAACTGTCTAGCAGTTTCTGACACTGTACCCACACTAAAGAAAATATCAAACACAAACCGCGCCACTTGAGAAACATTCATTTCTCTTCGATCGGCAATTAAGCAAATACACGGTCTATCATCCGCTACATATTTATGTCCATCTGTCAAATATCCTAATGGTGCGTTCCAATGGGGCTTTTTATTTGCCTTACGGGTTTCGCGTTCCTTTTTGACTCGCATTGCTAACATTTTTACTTCATATTTTGCTGCTGCTAACCGTACATCAATTGTTAACTCTCCCCCGATACTCGACATCTCGAACGGTTCATCAATCGCTGTTGGTTGAATACCCTTCTTCTTCAAAGCATCCATCAACCGATAAAACACCATTGATGACGATGTTAAACGGTCGATGCGGATAAATAATAACTTCGAGACTTTACCGAATGCGAGAGCGTCTACATCTTCAATCAACTGTAAAAGCCCTTTGCGCTTATCGCTGGTACGACTCTCAACGTCGTAATATATTCTTGTGGCTCCAGCAGTCCGCAACCGTCGCATCTGCTTAATTAACGCTCCTTCATCCAGAGCTTGCTCGTCAGTCGATACCCTCGCATAGCCGAAAACTTCCATATATCAAACCTTGCAGGAATATTTCAATATTATATAAATACCATCTGGGGTTAAGGTGACAAAGAAAACTGCGATCGCACTGGGAGAGGCTGATTTTCCCTCTCTTATAACATCACAGCTTCTCTGAATATCTCTACATTTTTTTGTTAAGCAACAGCATATTCCGTATGAGGACGCACATCAGGAGGATGAAATCCAAGAACAATTTTATTTTGCGGTACACCTGCGGCAACCAATTCCCCTATCATACCAAATCCGGTTGATTGCACATAGTATTTGTAGGGGCACAGCACAGAATAGCCCTTACCGTTTGTATGTTCATTTAACCGGATTTGATATCAAAGATTGTTCAAGGGTTCAAACCGTTAAGAGCAATGCGTCGTAATAAGGCAAGGTTTTGCGGCGCATGTCAATAACGAACACGGGCTTCCATCTTCGCTAAAAGTCTCATAAGCGAGTCCAATGCAATCCATTTTCAACGCCTTTTCGGGAGGCGGATAGCTTGCCCCAAGTAATGAAAAAATTCGAGGAGCGCCCTTGTGTTTCCGAGTCAGCTATAAGTTCCGCACGTATATTTCTAAGATTTAAATGTACTACCTTGAGTCTCAACTTACTCATGTCTCTAAATCCAAACACTACGTACTCGTTAGTTATGTCTATTACACGATCGCATAAACTACAATTTTTAGGTCGCGCTTCTTCAGTAAATCTGTAAACATCCCATACTTTATATTTACGCTTGGGGGTTGCGTTCTGGCGACCGAAAGCTGGGGCTGACGCGAAGCCGATCGCGTCATTCCTGTGAAAGTCTGCTGCGATCGCAAAGGATGCTAACAGTAGTGATGACTCACGAACTCAGTACATTCGTACATACCCATATTTAAGTTTTATTGTCAATACATCTTTTAAAATACATACACTAAAAAGACACATATAAAATATCTTGCTAAAGGTAAAAGTAGGTGATAAAGTAAAGTTGTAAATCGAGCGTTAACAACAGTTAACAACAAATCTAGTTAGATATGACCTTACCTATTTAAGTTAGTGGTAGGATATTTATTAAGTGAACTTAATAAAGTTTTGTGCTAAAAGATTTTTAAGTCAAGCGTTGCAAGAATTGATTAAGCAAGATTTTTTAAAGTTGGAAGAATCAATTACTTTACTGCTTGGAAAACGCTTTTAGCTTGTATCTTAACTACCTACTAAATTTGATAAGCAGACATCTCAAGTTGTTAGCCTACAAGCATTGTAGGTTTGTCCAATAACCTTATTTGAAAGAGTACTACACTCATCAATAGATTCTAAAAATCGTGACCATTAGGTAAAAGATAGAAATTAAAGGAGATTTAAGGTTTGTCCCAACACATACACCTTTTAACTAGATGTTTCGCACTTGACAATCGGAAATGTGCAGTTGAGCGTGAATCCGATACAAATAAATAGCAAGCCTTCATGCATTTTTGCTGTGTACCAATACTATTAGCTCAAGTAGATAAGTTTTGCCGTTTATTCCGGTGTAAATATTTAAGTGTTGTGCAAGGCTACCTTGACACGACCGTAATTTTTCTGGGCAATTCGTCTTGAATGATTACGCCGTTAGTCACATTGTAGTTATGACAAATGGCTTAAACTGTTGTCTGTTTTTTAACGATATTTAAGGTCAATTAGTATTTGTTATCACCCATACAGGAGGGGTAAGATGGCTTATTGTTCGCAATCTTCAAAAGCACAACTTCACGTCGGTCAAAATAACCTGAACGAGTTTGTGATGGGCTGGCTGCAAGACTATACAGAAGCAGTTAAGTCTATTGACTTGTTTAAGCCTGAGTTGACCAAAAAACTTTCCCACGAGCAAAAGATGTTTTTTGCGAAGGCGTTCTACCATGCTAGGGGTCATTGCAATGACTTTTTCTGGTTTGTTGCCAATCACGGCACCTATGAGATGAAGCATCTCATCCTTGACAATACCGTAGAAGAGTTTGGTGGAAATCAAGGAAAATCTCATGAGCTGCTTTATTACGAATTTGCCAATGATCTGGGTGTTGACCTGACAGATGAGGTGGTCAACGAAACAACCCATTTGCCATTTATGCACGAGTATAATCGCGGTCATTTGCGTTGGCTGGCGGCACACGATCCTGACTCGCTCCTTGCTGCCTTTTCTGCTTATGAAAAGTTGGACAATCCTGACTACACTCACCTTTATGAACTCGTTAAGAGTTTTGGTATTGAAGGTTGGGGGCTTGTCTTCTTTGATGTTCACCGACATGTTGAACACTATGAAGCAACCACATGTATGCTTTATAACGTCTGGAAAACCAACCCGGAAAAGGTGATAGAAGCTTTTACTTTTATAGGTGAACATCAGATTGATATGTGGAAGCAGCTTAGTAATGCGGTGTTTTCCTATCATCCACAGCTTGAGCTTCAAACGGCATAGTATCAATTATGGCTAGTTACGGAAAAGCCGCACCCAATTCCATTAGCTTATGGTTGTGGGTGAATAGACGGTGGACTTAATAAGGACAGGCTTGTCTTGTAGTACTTACGCAAAGCCCCCCTTCAAAAGGGGAGCCACATCAAAGTGCGGGGGTTCCCCCCGCCATCGCTGCGGTGGCGTGGGTAGGTTCCGATCTCCAAGGACTAGAACGCTTAGTTTTTCGTATAGTGTGCGTAAGTCCTATATTAACTGAAAATAGAGAAGCAAAACAATGGACAGTTTAACTTCCGAATCGACTATGAAGGAAGAATTCTGCAATTTTCTGTTGAAATGGAAGCCACAAGCTCTCAAAAGCGAAGCCAGAACTTTTCCAGCAGAAATGTATACTTCTGTAGAAATTTACAAGCTTGAAAAAGAGCGTATTTTTGGAAAAACCTGGTGCTATGCTGGCCACATTAGCCAACTGCAAGGTTCTGGCTCCTATTTCACCGTAGATATTGCCGAACAACCTCTAATCATTCTTCAAAACAAAGTTGGTGAACTGCGAGCTTTCTTTAATGTCTGTACTCATCGAGCAGGTCCAGTGGCAATTGGAAGTGGTAAGTGTACCCGTCTCACCTGTCTATACCATGCTTGGAGCTTTGATCTAGAGGGCAACCTTAGAGGTACCCCAGACATGGAGATAGCTGAAAATTTTGACTGCTCAAATCATGCACTGACTGCCGTAAAGGTTGACACTTGGGGTCCATTCATTTTTGTTAATCTCGATCCTAACTGTGAGCCTCTAGGAGTACAGCTAGGCGAATTACCCGAAATGTTTAAGAGGTATCACCTAGGTGATTTAGCTAGAGTTCACAGCATTGATTATTGCACAGATGTGAACTGGAAAGTCTTTACTGAAATTACTGCTGAAAGCTATCATGAGCCTATTGTACATAAAGCAACTTGGGGCAAATACTGCCAATGTACAGATACAAAGGCAGAAGCAAGGCATTATTACTACCTACAGTATGCACCTTTAGCTCCAGATGATGCATTGACTTCTGGTTTTGAACAGGGACTCTACATTGACTCTTTAAATGAGTACGAAATGCAGTATTCTCAACTAGTATGCTTATTTCCCAACTTCATGCTAGTTGTAAGTCCTAATTATTGTACTACCTTCTTGTTCGATCCACAAAGTTTGAATAAAACTCGGGTGCGCGTGGATTGGCTTGTCCCCGATACGGAGGCTGCTAAGTCACAAAATAATTTAAATCCACTGATTGAGTTTTTTGATGAACTTATGCAAGAAGACCTAAGATTGCTGCCTATAATTCAGAAAGGACTCCAATCTCTTGGGTATCGTCCAGGTCGTCTTTCTCCTACTCGCGAGATGGGAGTTCATTTGTTTCAACAATTAGTTATGAAACATATTGCCACATAGAAATGAAAAAGCTGCCATATCAATCATGTTTGGATAACACAAAAAGAAGGTAAGGATTCAGATGCCTATATAGACACCTGAATCCTTACATTTTCATATTAAGATAATGCGAAAAGTTTCGTTAATATGCTTGCAATAAAACCATAAAAGTTGCGTGCTTGAGTTGGAAAAAATATTAGCAAAGGAAGATAAT
Organism: uncultured Calothrix sp.; assembly: GCA_964242965.1. Classification (GTDB taxonomy): domain Bacteria; phylum Cyanobacteriota; class Cyanobacteriia; order Cyanobacteriales; family Nostocaceae; genus JANNFJ01. Next base: position 61,771 of record CAXTCQ010000010.1, read on the forward strand.
ATTCTGTTCGTGCGTTTAAGCGATCGCTATTTGCAGTCTCTATTAGGTTGAATTTCTACATACCGTGTCTTCCGTGCAAAAACCTTTGATGCCGTAAGGCGTTGAACACATATCCCAACACGAGTAATTCCAATATCTATGTTGGGTTACGAGAAGCGCTCCACCCAACCTACGACTACGACTAATATAATTGCTGCAAGATATCAGGTAATACCATTTCACTTTATTGTTGATACAAATATGTCAGGTAGGGGCACGGCAGTGCCGTGTCCCTACGACTATTCCTATGTATCATGATTTTTGTGAATTGATATAAGGCATTAAGCGCGATCGCAAGTGGAAGCGATGGCATTCTTTCTTTGAATATATTACCTGATAACAAGCACATTAGTTCTTTGATGTTCACCGAACCTGTAGACTTCTTCGTTGGTAATTCCTACGGTAAGTACCTATGGCGCGATACAAAGGTTCCAATGGTACGCATTGGTTATCCTTTGATGGACCGTCACCACTTGCACCGTTATGAAACTATCGGTTACAAAGGTGGTTTGAACTTACTCAATTGGGTTGTTAACACCATCCTCGATGAACTCGACCGTGTAAGTAATGTTGCAGGTAAGACCGATATTTCCTTCGACTTGATTCGTTAATCATTGCATCATTGGCAATACTTACCGGATAAAGGGTAAAGGGAAAAGGTAAAAAATCTTTATTTCATAAGATTTCTATTCCCCTTCCCCCTTCCTCCTATCCCTTGCAGTATTGACATCACTCGCGGCGTGCTAATAAAGGTAAAGGAAAGGATGAAGATAAGTAATAAAGGATGAAATCATTAGACTTTATGCTTCGTAACTTATACTTATTCTTCTTCCTTTTACCTTTTTCTTCAAAACAATACGATCGATTTTAGCTACATGTACCTAAATCATCTCAATTATCAAAAATACGACGCATTTGATGTCTTTTATTCGGTGCGTCGTTTCTTAGATATTATAGGGTTAAAAAATATTGTTTAGCACATTAAAATTCTCACCAATATCCCAAGTATATCTCAATAAACATTTACTAATGATTAAATGATTTAGTATCTATTAAAAATTAGTTATTTGAATCGTAAATAACAACTAACAACTAACAAGCAAACATTCTTATCATCACGAATAAGTCCACAACTAACCACTAACTAAACGAGCGTAAAACCGAAATGAAACTAACTCAAGGTAAAATCAACGAGCTACTCACCGAACCGGGATGCGGACACAACCAGCAAAAAAATAGCGACAAAAAGAACAAAGCATGTGCCCAACAAGCTCAACCCGGATCGGCTCAAGGGGGTTGTGCATTCGATGGGGCAATGATTGCCCTTGTCCCAATTACCGATGCTGCTCATTTAGTTCACGGACCCATTGCTTGCGCTGGTAACTCTTGGGGGAGTCGCGGCAGCCTTTCATCGGGTCCCATGCTCTACAAAATGGGCTTTACAACAGATTTAAGTGAAAATGATGTCATCTTCGGCGGAGAAAAAAAGCTCTATAAAGCTATCTTGGATATCCACAACCGCTACAACCCCGCAGCTATATTTGTATACTCGACCTGCGTTACAGCGCTCATCGGCGAAGATATGGATGCAGTGTGCCAAGCGGCAGCAAAGAAAATTAATGTGCCCATCATACCTGTTAATTCTGCTGGCTTCGTAGGTAGCAAAAACCTCGGCAACCGTATCGGTGGTGAAGCTTTGCTCGAATATGTAGTTGGCACTGAAGAACCCGAATACACGACTCCTTACGATATCAATCTCATCGGCGAATATAATATCGCTGGTGAAATGTGGAATATATTGCCGTTGTTCGAGAAATTGGGCATTCGAGTTTTATCCAAAATTACGGGTGATGCTCGCTACAAGGAAATTTGTTATGCTCACCGTGCCAAGCTGAATGTGATGATTTGCTCAAAGGCACTAATTAATATGGGACGCAAGATGGAGGAACGTTACGGTATTCCTTACATCGAAGAGTCTTTTTATGGTGTTGAGGATATGAACCGCTGCTTGCGAAATATTGCGGCAAAGCTTGGTGACGCAGATTTGCAAGAACGTGTAGAAAAATTGATTGCGGAAGAGACAGCGAAACTCGATGTTGCACTTGCTCCTTATCGTACCCGACTTAAAGATAGGCGTGTTGTTCTTTATACTGGCGGTGTGAAGAGTTGGTCAATCATCTCCGCCGCGAAAGATTTGGGTATGAATGTTGTTGCTACAAGTACTAAGAAAAGTACTGAAGAGGATAAAGCTCGTATTAAGCAGCTTCTCGGTCAAGATGGTGTGATGCTGGAGAAAGGCAATCCCCAAGAAATTCTGCGGGTAGTTCGAGAAACTAATGCAGAAATGTTAATTGCTGGCGGTCGTAATCAGTACACTGCCTTGAAAGCGCGGATTCCTTTCCTCGATATTAACCAGGAACGGCATCATACTTATGCAGGTTACAGTGGCATGATTGAAATGGCACGCGAGTTGGATGAAGCGCTATATAGTCCGATATGGGAACAAGTTCGCAGACCTGCCCCTTGGGATATGGAGAATGAGATACTTTCCGATTTTGAGTTGGAAGATGTATCGGATTTATTGGAAGAGGTTTTAGTTTAGGTTCGTAGCTCCCGGTTTATAGACTGTGCAGTTAGACGGGGCATCTAATTTACATAGCATGGAAGCTAATTTAAGGCGGCGTTGCTGATTATAAATATGAATTTGCCTCGCGCAAAGGAGGACACTTGCGTGCGGGGGTTCCCCCCCGTTGAGCAACGTGTCCGTCGCGCAGAGGCGCAAAGAATTAAGAGTTTAAGTTTCATATTTTAATTTAGCAACGCTTTTAAAGCGCTTGTGGAAGCCAAAGCGCAATATCACAGGAGGTAAGTAAATGGCGATAGTATCAAGTCCAAATAAACCAGTTGTAGTTAATCCTCTCAAACAAAGCCAGACGTTGGGTGCAGCGATGGCTTTTTTGGGACTTAAGGGGATGATTCCTCTGATGCATGGTTCTCAGGGGTGTACGGCTTTTGCAAAAGTGATTATGGTGCGTCATTTCCGCGAAGCTATACCGTTGGCAACAACTGCGATGACTGAGGTATCAACTATTCTCGGTGGTGAAGATAATATTGAACAAGCTATTTTGACGTTGATGGAAAAGTCCAAACCCGAAATTATCGGGTTGTGTACGACTGGGTTAACGGAAACGCGAGGGGATGACATGGAGGGAATTCTCAAGAATTTCCGCAAGCGACATCCTGAATTGGATAAATTGCCGATAATATCAGTGTCTACGCCAGATTTTAAGGGTGCTTTGCAAGATGGGTTTGCGATCGCAGTCGAGGGAATTGTCAAGGAATTACCCGAACTTGGCGAAACTAACCCACATCAAGTCACGATTTTAGCAAGTTCAGCTTTTACACCAGGGGATTTACAACAAGTAAAAGATATTGTCACTGAATTTGGGTTGATACCTATTGTTGTTCCCGACCTCTCGGCTTCTATGGATGGTCATTTAGATGATGCTTGGAGTCCGATTACAGTTGGTGGAACAACCTTAGAACAATTGCGAAAAATTGGTAGTTCGGCGTTTACTTTAGCATTAGGAGAAAGCGTGCGCGGTGCAGCAAAATTGCTCGAAGAACGCTTCCAAATACCCTACGAAGTATTTACCGAACTGACAGGTTTGCAGCCAGTTGATGAGTTTATGCAAGCGCTATCCGACTTAAGTGGCGTGGATGTACCTGAGAAATTTCGTCGTCAACGTCGGCAATTACAAGACGCGATGTTAGACACGCACTTTTATTTAGGACGGAAGCGTATATCTTTAGCATTAGAGCCAGATTTGTTGTGGTCAACTGTTCTATTTTTGCAGTCAATGGGGGCAGAAATTCAAGCAGCAGTAACAACTACACGTTCTGTACTCTTAGAACAATTACCAGTTGAAAAGGTAGTAATTGGTGACTTTGAAGATTTCGAGCAGTTAGCAGTAGGGTCAGATTTATTAATTGGTAATTCCCATACTAATAACGTTGCAAAACGTTTAGGTATTCCACTTTATCGCCAGGGTATTCCCATTTATGACCGTTTAGGAAATGGTCATTTTTTCAAAGTTGGTTATCAGGGAACCATGAATATTTTATTTGAGATTGGCAACATCCTGTTAGAAGCTGAGGAAACGAAAGCTAAAGCTGTAAATTTTGAGATGTAGAACTTCAGAACCAAGAGAAGTAGATTTATTAATATTTTCGCTCAGAAAAACTTCCTTCCTCCCTTCTTCTCTTCTTCTCTTTCTTTCTTCCTCTGTGTTCTCTGTGTCTCTGTGGTCAATTCCTCTTGCAATAACTCCCAACAAATAAACAAGGATGAAAAAGAGTGAAAATTGCTTTTACGACTAGCGATAGCGTACATGTTAACGCTCATTTTGGATGGGCTAAAACAATTGATGTCTATGAGATATCAGACAACGGTTACGAGTTTCTCGAAACTTTGAAATTTGAAGGCGACCTTAAGCAAGATGGTAATGAAGATAAAGTAACACCTAAGCTTGAGGCACTTTACGACTGCAAAATTGTCTATGTGTCAGCGATTGGTGGCACTGCTGCCGCTAAATTGATTAAGAATGGTGTAACACCAGTTAAAGCCAAATCAGATGACGAAAAAATTAGCGAAGTTTTAACTAAATTAGTCGAAACTTTGAAAGGTAATCCTCCACCTTGGTTACGTAAAGCCCTACAAACACAACCTAAAAACTTTGATGATGAATTGAGCGAGGAAGCGACAGTATGAGCGAACAGAATAGTGTGAATCCGAGTACTCCCTCTAACGCTGTAAATTCTCCATTTTTGCAGGCGATCGCACAACAAATTCGCGGGCAGGATGTTTACGGTGTTTATCGCAGTTGGGCGAATGAATTGCTACTCAAGGCTTACGTAGTCAGCAAGCAAAAGAAACGCGAAATCCCGGTTGATGGTGAAATTGACCCAATGACGCTGAGTCGTATTATGGCTTTTTACCGTGCAGCAGCAGCTTGTATTGAAAAAGAAACGGGTTTACTGTCGCAAGTAATTGTTGATTTGAATCATGAAGGCTTTGGCTGGGCATTAGTATTCGCCGGTCGGCTGATACTGGTTCGTAAAACTATCCGCGATGCTCATCGTTTTGGTTTTGATTCTTTTGAAAAATTAGCAGCCGAAGGTGAAGATTTAGTTGCGAAAGGGATAGAGTTGGCACAGCGTTTTCCAGAAGTAGGAAATGTGTAATGGAGTTGACGCAAAAAGTAGCTACTATTGAAGATTTGAAAATGCAAATCAAGCGTCTCAATAGTAAAGCCGGTCAAATGAAGATGGATTTGCACGATTTGGCAGAAGGTCTGCCAACCGATTATCAGCAATTAATGGATGTTGCTGCCGAAACTTATGAGATTTTTCGGAAATTAGACGAGATGAGAAAGCAGTTAAAGCAGATGGAGTCGGAAATATGAGTGGCGATTATGAAACTTTTAACCAAATTGTCGATGCGGAAGAATATTTTAAGTTTTTTGACCTTCCTTACGACATAAGTGTTGTAGATATTAACCGTCTACATATTTTGAAAAAGTTCTCTTCATACATTAAAGAAGTAGACGAACAAAATCCCGACATGAGTTTCGCTGATAAACTCAGTCTTTATCGTGCTGCTTTGGAACAAGCTTACCAGGTTTTTCTAGAATCAACACCCCAAGAACAAAAGCTGTTCAAAGTGTTCAATCAGAAGCCGAAAAATGTAATAAAGCTGACAGAAATCACTTCTGATTAGGAGGTACAAAGTGATTGACCTAACGCCTACCGAATTGGAACGCTATCGCCGCCAAATGATGCTCCCTAACTTTGGCGAATTGGCACAAAAACGCCTCAAGTCAGCAACGGTGCTGGTTACAGGCGTGGGAGGATTAGGCGGTACAGCAGCCCTTTACTTGGCTGTTGCAGGCGTTGGGCGACTGATTCTCGTTCGAGGTGGTGACTTGCGGCTTGATGATATGAACCGTCAGGTTTTGATGACGGATGATTGGGTAGGCAAGCCAAGGGTATTTAAAGCGAAGGAAACGCTCGAAGCCATCAACCCTGATGTGAAGGTGGAAGCTGTCTTCGATTATATCACCTCGGATAATGTAGATTCATTAGTGCAAGCGGCTGATATGGCGTTGGACTGCGCTCACAATTTCACGGAACGCGATTTACTCAACGAAGCCTGCGTGCGCTGGCGCAAGCCAATGGTGGAAGCGGCAATGGATGGAATGGAGGCGTATCTAACTACTATTATTCCGGGTGTGACTCCTTGTCTGTCGTGTCTGTTTCCAGAAAAGCCTGTATGGGATAAGCGTGCTTTTTCAGTTCTCGGTGCGGTATCTGGAACGCTTGCGTGTTTAAGTGCCCTAGAGGCTGTGAAGTTAATCACGGGGTTTAGTCAGCCTTTACTATCGCAGTTGTTGACGATTGACTTAAATCGGATGGAGTTTGCCAAGCGTCGGTCGTACCGCGACCGGGAATGTCCGGTATGCGGGAATAATGCCCCGTGGCGGTACAATTCTCAATCGGTGGAAACTACTAGCAACTGTAAATAGCTATAAGTGATGATTTCCTTGTTGATTTTTCTGACGCTTACCATTGTTATTTTGTTGTGGCGTGTAGTTTTTTAAGTCGAAATTGTCAACATAGCAGCTGAAAAAAGTCCGCACCCATCAACTTTGTTTAGTTTGTAGTCAAGGCGAAAGTCGTCATCTAAGCCAGCTTATCGCTGACTACGGGCAGAACATTACCAACTAACTAGGAGGATTAATGAGTGTTACGCTGACAGAAAAAGCAGAATTTCACCTACGTGCAATTTTGCACAATTCTGCATCTGACTCCAACGCACCAACTAAAGGTATTCGCGTCTTAGCGAAAGGTGGTGGTTGCAATGGTTACGAATACGGAATGGAAATCGCTTCTTCATCCAAACCCGATGACATCGTAATCGAGCAAAATCAGGTGCTGATTTATGTCGATACC
>CAXTCQ010000011.1:0-65078 GCA_964242965.1 uncultured Calothrix sp.
CGCTTGTATCCACTTGTTTCACCTAGCAAAGTTGCTGTGGCAGACTACTAGTAGTCCACCACATTAAATATGAGGGGTAATGCCAAGATTAAATCTCTCTTTATTTTCTTCTCCGTGTACTCCGTGACTCTGTGGTATTTATTTCTTCCCCTCAAAATTAATGTGGTGAGGTACTAGCCGACAGCTTACTGATTTCGACTGGGCATGGCAGGTGTTGGGATATAGCCGAAAAGACAGTGCTAAAAGAATACTTACTAGCTACTTTGAATTAAACTTCGATCCCAATCGTACAAGCTACGGACGAATCGCCAGAATCCTTACTAAGAAAGAATTTTCCACATCGAGGTGGGAAATTCAAAGCTTGGTAGACCCGTTGAAAAAATCTATTTAACCGTTGAGTGTTTCAAAGAAATGGGGATGCTTGCACTCATTGAATCTAGCAAGCGAATCCGCAAATATTTTTTACAATGCGAGGCTTTAGCTAAGAAGTCAGTAGAAACTATTCCCCAATTGCAAGAACAAGTTAACTCTTTACAACAAGGTCTTGAACTTCTGTCCGCACAAGTTCAAAATCTTTTACCTTCCGACTCCAATACACTACCACCGGGGTGGGATAAAAGCATATGGAAAGAACTGCCATCAGGGGATAAACGGCATTTTCGCTTTTTGCACCGTCGTCGTGGCTTTGTCCCTGACACGGACTTGATACCAGGCAAATTTGTACAAGATTTGAGTAGCGCAGCCAAACAGAAACAGCAGACAGAACTGGAAGCAGCAACCAAACCACTATCACCAGAAGAAAAAGCCAGATTTGAGCAACTCAAAAATAAAGCATTTAAACAAGCATTTTAGGAGATAGGAAAATGAGTAAGGAATCAAAACTAGTCATATTACGCAGAGAGTTCTTACATCTATGCCAAGGCAACTTCTGTGCGGCTAAGTTAATCGAATATTTCAAAAACTGGACTAACTGGAAAGCAGAAGTCCAAAGAACGCCCTGGATATATCAACCGTTAAAGCGAATCCATGCTGACTTGATGGGCGAGCATAGCTTACATGTTATCAGGAGCGCGATCACATTCCTGGAAAATATCAACGTTATCAGTAAGAGGAAAAATCCTGGTAATAAACAGGACAAAACTTATCAGTATTGCCTCAATTTCAATATCCTAGAGCTTTTGTTAAAAAATGAATCTCCGGAGTTCAGCATTGAATCTCCAAAGTTCAGATCCGAACCTTCGGGATTCAATGTTGAACAACACCATAGAATCTATTCATTGGAACAACCACTTAGTTCAGATCCAACAGACACTGCTGCTGAGTCAGAGAAGTCAGTTTTTGAAAAGGCTGAACCAAATTGGGACAAGTTGGCACGAGAAACAGCCCAATGGGAAGCTTCTCAACTTGGTATCGATATAGCCCTGCCTAATTCCACCAACTTCGCTGAAATCACAAATCTGAATAATACGCCTAATCGAGAGAACCTTGATAAAGATCGTTCTCCCGCTCTAAATGATAATAACAATTATTTGCAAAACATCGGTTTTGCTGGGGTTGAGTTCAAAGTTGAGGAGCCGCAGTCGCAAGAAAACGTGGTAGTTAGCTTCGTAGAAGGGGAAGACGCGGTTGATAGTATTGTTCCCTTGGTTACGACATTGGAAATGCGGGATATAACTAATCAACTTCGTTCTATTAAGTGTACTCCTGCATTTCAAATTAATCCTCAAGTTCAGGATTGTATCAAGAAAAATTGGCAGAACGTACCGAATGCGATCGCTTTCCTAAAAGAGCAGGTCGCAGCTAATATCAAACCCAAAAAGTCTTGGGAGGCATGGTTTGTATATGCAGTCGCAAACGGGCTAAAACCCGAAAAAGGGTGCGTGCCGACAGGTTTTGCCTCTTGGTTTGACGATGCTCGCAAGAAAGGACTTGTAATCGCTTCAGAACAAAGGGCTGATGGGGTCATCGGTGTATGCTTGGCTGAAAAAATTGCGACTGCCCTTGATGTGGGGCAGTGGCTAAGATTTGAACAAGCAGTTGAGTTGCTCTCCCACTGATTCCGATAACTCGTTCGTTCAAGCGATTCTTTTCCAACTTTGATAACCCATTGACCGAACAATTTATGAATTGCGAACTGCCAATTGTTCGGTCACGCTTGCTTCCTGCTCCTGTGGGTACTACGAATTGTTTAAGGTTTTGCTTTTCTTGCCAGGTATTTCCTCACAACGACTTAAGCTTTTGTGTTTCTAGCCCCCTTAATACTTGAGCTACTTCCATTGGTTGCGATTCTAATTTAGCTTTGAGTTGCATCCTTAATATCCCCAACTTCTGATATTTTCCATTGAACCTATCTGCAATACCCAAACGTCTTGCTGCGGTGCGAATACGAGTCTGAGGTAACTGTTGTATTAAAATTGCGATGGCTTCCGTATCAACCTTGTTTGAAGCTATATCTGTAGATGACGGTCTGTTTATCTGTACAACCTCGCTTACCATTTTGAGATAGGGAAATGTAGTAGTCCTTTGTACGTCTGGCATCGGAGGTAATTGATACTGAACTTTAGGAACGTGATTATCTAATTGATTCCACAAATCAACCAAACCAGAACAGAAATCAAACATTATCAAAGTTGCAAAAGCTAAAACCAAAGCTATGGTCAGAGCGTTCAAAAAATCTTGAGTGCTTTCCATTTTTTATCTCTTATGCCCAGCTTAAATCGGATGCTGGAATTTCACAGTTTTCTCCCCGTAAGGGGTTATAGCTTGAAACTGTTGATAATGCGAACGGATCTTAAAACTCTTAGCGTATCGCATAATTGCCCTTGGAAAAAAATAACTGCTTTGGTGAATATGATAAACGGAGCTTAACGCTTTTGACATATCAGCTATTTAAAAAAATCATTAAATAAAAAAACTTCCCACAGAAAAAAATACCCCTAAAAAGGAGCATAGTATTTATCACAGACGATGCATTATTGGACAGTAATCGAGCGTATTAACACACTTATAAATTCTCTTCTTGTTTGTTCGTTGGTAACAAAGGACTCCAATCGCGTATGTCAGTATATCCAAGCTGGTGGAGAACACGAATTGTTCCCATTACTGCTTTGTTGGAACCGATTAAAGTATGTTTGATTGTTTCGGGTTCTGGTATTGTTTGGAAAATTGGTTGACCTTGGGGAATAGAAATAACCCGGTCGGTACTACCGTATAGGAAGTTTTGATGCTGTGATTTCATCGAATATTTCGCCCTCACAAAGAAATGAATTAATGCGGTTGTCATTATTTAGTTCATTATTTTCTGCCCGTAAGGGCTGAACTAAGTGCAAACAGTAGATTGGATATAATTAGCAAGTTCTTCTAACCAACCTTCAATTGTTAATTCGTGATAATTGTAAAGTGGGTCTTGTTGAATTATATTTCCGTCCCTATCTCTAACCGCACAATTAAGAGATTTAGAATTCCCTTTGGAATCGAGTTGAATAATTGCCCAATAAGTAGGTAATGCTTTGGGTTGCAGCAATAGATAAGTCTTTTCGTCAGCTATGTGTTCCCAATATTTTTGTGTTTCGTTCTCTCCATACTCAAAATAAATGCCTTTTATTGTTGTAGCTTGATGTTTCATTTTTCAATTTTCAATAATTATCGATTAAGATTGCTTAAATAAGCAATTTGCTTTGATTTACTTGTCATTATCATTAGCTGCAAGTATACTTTTTCATATGTGTCAAAAGCTTTGAAATATAATCGAAACGAGCCATCACCATACTTTTTAATATCTCGCTCATCAAAGCTAATATCAGAGCATTCTAACCATTTGATTACGACTCGATAAAACTCAGCTAAGAATAATGCAGGAAAGTAAATTCTTCCCGTTTTTTCTCCTGTACTTGAATGAGTAAATACTTGAAATTGCGGCTTGCTTAAAACCAGAGCCATAATTTTCACTCCTAATTGCCTTTTTAATTTTCTTGCCGTAAGGCTACTATTTTAGTCAGGCAGAACGAGTTTTAAGTTACTTCTATTTCTGCCTAACATTGATTACATTGATGTCGATTCAATGTATTGGAGAAAATTCGACACTTTCCAATTTAAGCCATGTACTTTGTCAGCAATATTCGGTTTAGATGATTTACCATCACACAACAAACACGTTTCACATTTGTTCCTGTCATCTTCAGTATGTCGGCAAAGTATTTCATTATCGCTCAATGAAGCATCAGGGGCGATAATTCTAAAAGTTCTCCATCCTCCTTTTTGGGCTTGTTTTGCCCCTAATTCGGTTTCGACAGAAGCCATGAGATATTTCTGCCAGCGTAAATCGCAATTCTTATGCCTATGTGTATAGCCAGTATGCTTACCCGATGCCAAAACAATTGGTTCCCAAATATCAAATGGTATTGCAGTAGGGTCACCATAAGAACCAATTCTAATGGAATAGCGATAATGTTGTAAGACTGCTAATTCTTTGTCACTGAATTTGGGGTAATTGCCAGCAAGATAGGAACGATAAATGTTATTTGCAGTGAGTAAGTTGACATAGCAACTGCCTATTTCACTCAACTTTAACGGGCAAGAATCACAAATTGCATTGTCGAAACCATATTTTGCTGCGTATGTAGGAACATAATTTTGTCTGATAATCCAAGATTGAATTTGCCTTCCAGTTTTGCGGTTGGACGTGGTGTTTACAAAACCAGTCAAAATTAAAACGATGGGAGAGCCGTCAATTAAAGAGTCTCCTTCCCAGGCAATATAACCATTTTGTCGCATATTCGTACCAACAGATGCTTGAATGAAAGTTGAAGCAAGTAATTATTTGATGTAGAATTAAAAGCACTTTGATTGAAGCGAGAACATGCTTTTAATTAAAATCCTCCAGCAACGATTAATCACTGGAGGATTTGAATCTAGGAATTATTACTGTGAAATTAGTAGTAGGTATTTTCTGCCATTTCTCCTGATGGGACACCTATACTATTACGCTCGGCATATTCTTGTCTGCGCTGCCAGGAAATTTGATTTTGCACTATCAAATCTTGCAAACTTTTACCAAATTTGCGACTAGCATATTCTAGTAATTGTTTCAAGGAATATTGTTTTTCTTGAACCGTACCAAAATCACTTGCAAAACGCTCTTTGAATTCGTCCCAGGTAAATACTTCTTTGAGAGAGCGCTTTGCAACTAGCCCACATAGAGAGCGGATAGAATAGTAAACCTTGGAGTATACTCGCTCGGAGTAATTGCTAACGCCATATTCGCCCAAAACTGAATCATCAATTGCTTGAAAACTAGGCACTGAGGATTTACGTGCAGCCATGATGAAAACATTCCTTTAATTCTTCATTTACCTATTTGGCGTTAGCCTTAAAACCACGCTGAATCGTCACAATCTGTCATTAAGTCTCTGATTTCGCAGCTGTATTGGTAATCAATTTCCAGTTGTTGCAAGTCAGTGTCTGATACCAGATTTTTCATTTCTTGCATTATTTCTCTAAGGTGATTATATGCGCTGATGCCTGAGTAGTAAGTTTTGATAAATTTGTCAGCTTTACCCATGAATTGTTCGAGGTTAGTGACAAATGCTTGCTCAGTACCAATTGCCTGAATCATGTTTATTCTCCCAATAAATACAAATGTTTGATGCGTTTTAATATTCACTTGGGAGCATTAAGACTTTCTCAACTAAATATAGTTTGATATCGGGTAAAGGGAAATCCGTATATGGTATTTCCTGTCTTAATACTTTTTGATTCGTATCCCACTCACAAATCAAAATGCCCGAATTATCTTTAACTTGCAAATGCCAAATTTGAAATTCCCGTAATTTGGGATTAGAGAGAAAGTTTTTGGTTTGATGCGAAGCTATGGCATCCAATAGCCAATAGCAGTTTGCTGAATCAGCTAAGTATTTTATGCCTTCTGTATATTTTAAGCCGAGCCAGTGTTTGTAGAGAATAGTTGAACCAGTAAATTGGTTAAGCTCATGAATTATCTTGTGTGGCGTTTTCATGTGACAACTCCGAAATTTTACAGACTTCAGTACCTCCAAGGCGTTAGCCCTAAATAAAAACTGCTGATATACATATCAGCAGTTGTGATTTGTAATTTGACTTTGCCAAAACGGCGAGATGATGGTAAAAAAAAGTTAGCGGCAAAGTTATGGTATAAAACGCTAGTAAGATCGAACATTGCATCAACCAAACAGAAGATTTATTTTCAAGACTTAGATTGCGACCTAAGTCTTGAAGCTGAAGCAGGTTAAATTCACCATTTCTGCTTATTTTAGGTGTTATTGATGATAAATACTGCAATATTAAATTAAGGCAATTTCAAAGTTCAAAAATCCAATTACGGCAAAGTCAAAGTAAAATAGGCTTTTTTGGTATGGAGATAAACCTTGCCGTTTGGAGGTTTACAACGCCTTATGCGGCAAAGTCAAATTACAAATCATAGCAGTTGAGGATTTTTATTGATTAGAAATATCATGGAATTGGCAACAATAATTTTGTTGCTTTAACTCATGTTTGAGCAAGTAATTTCATTTAATGCTACCAACTCATCGTCGGTAAATTCTTCACAGAAGCCTTGTGGATAATCAAAAACAACTGTGTAGTTCCAGGAATTTGTGGAGTCATCATCAAGTCTTAAACCAGTTATTGTCCCTGTTGCCCACTTTTGGGGTTTGCAGTTACTTTTGATTGCTACTTGTTCGCCAAATGTATACTTTGGTTGTTGAGCGATTGAATGAGTGAATCTAATTATAATGACATTCATAATTCTCCGAAGTCAAAAGATAGGTTTCACTCCTATTCCCGGCGTGAGCCGAAGTTTGAAATTATTAAGCTTGTATAAAATATGCTTTATACAATTAGAATCAAAGGTAATACTAAATAAATTGTCGAATCTTTAAATTAAATGCGACGTAAATCGACATAGCGACACCAACTATATTTATTGGTAGCTGCGTAATAAACTTGACACAATCGTTTATCAATGTGAGTTTTGGTGATTTGTCCCTTTTGATTATATGTTTTATTGTTGGGATTATTATTGGCAACTGTATCACCAATACGAAGTCGCATGGGATTGACAACATCGTTCAAATGTTTTTCCGATTCGGTTTCAGTAAATAAAGTTAGTTGTATCCCTTCACCTATCGATGGTGCTTTCAAATTTTTCTTTGAAGTATCAACACTTTTATCTATGGTAGTAGTTACATTATTTCGAGTAACTGTAGCAATTTCCGTGGAAGGAATATTATTGATTGGTGTTGGTGCAGGTTTAGGTTTAGGTTTTATTCTCGGTGTAGAAACGGGAATTGCTTCGATATATGGTGTCGTTTCCTCTTCTGGCAATTTGATGGTGTGTTGTTTTATTGATTCATTTGCATTAGTTTCTTTCCACGAACGATAAGATAATTTTTCGGTGCTACTGAGTTCGGACCACACTCGCTCTTTTTCTGTCGGTGTCAAGTTCTTGATATATTGATGTAGGAGCGTGAAGCGTTTGAACTTTATACCATCTTTGATAGCGCGAATATGCTCGTTGATAGTTGGTTGGTCGATTGCGTAATACTCAATGCCTTCGCTGACTGCCATATCGAGTAGTTCGCCATAAGCCATAATTTCTAAAGGCTTATCTTGTAATTGTGGTAAGCGAGTATTTCTGATTACCATGTATGTGGTAAAAATATTTTCGGCTGCGATTGGTCGTTCTTGACCGAGGATTACCCACCATGATTTGTAACCGATTAATCGCTTTATTTCTTCAGTCACTTTTCCGTCAATTTCGTGCGATTGAAATGCTGTTGATTCCAATGAAAAAGCAAAATTTTTGGCAGCATTTTCGATTTGCGACTTAAATTCACGTTTGATACATTTATCTATTTGCGTGCGTGTTTCGATTGAATTAGGGTCAATATTTACTAGTAGTAAGTAACGCCAATAATGTTGTAGCGATGCCAGCCATGTATCATCATTCGAGTTAAATATTAAGCCATCATACCATTCTTCGGGCATGTGATAGTTAAACTTGGTCGCAAATTCGCTTTCGATATCGATGATTCGTCGTTCGTTGTAAGCATTGACTGCTTTTGTTTTGATGAATCGTACTTGCCTTTTTTGCTCGGGGGATAATACTTCTTCAAACTTACGTTTTTCGTCGCTAGCAAGTGACTTTTTACCGGGGAACATGTAACCACAATGTGGACAATACTTTTCGTATTTTGCCACCATACTATGGCATTGAGGGCATTCTTTGGTTGGTATTATATCTTCTTCTGGTTGTGCTTTATTGGTAGGACATAATTTCAGTTTTTTGGAATCGGTTGGCATCCCCAGTCGTTTGATGTTGCCACAAAAATCGAAAAACCAACAATCATCTTTACCATCCGAAGTACGCAATCCACGACCGCTCATTTGTACCCACAACGCACGAGATTTGATGGGACGACAAACCAGTACGCTTGTAACTGTTGGCTCGTCGAATCCTTCGCAGAGAACACCGACACTCGATATTAATTGAATTTGACCACTACTAAAATTAGTAAATATATCTTCGCGTTCTTTTTCTGGCGTTTCTCCAACGATACATTGCGCTATAACACCGACTAGATAAAATTGATATGCTAAATCTTTAGCTTGTTTAACTGTCGCACAAAATGCGATCAATTTACGTTTAAGATTGGGGTCTTTTTCCAAATATAACTTAACAATCTCACTATTCAATGCGGGTGTACAAACATCAGCCATCGATTTTTCGGTATATTCGCCATCGACAACTTTGAGCTTGGATTCATCGATTAAATTGGTAAACCCGAATTGACGTGCGCGACATAAATGCCCCATTTCAATCAATTGATTGGGATATGGTGTTTGAACAATTGTTTGGAAGAATTGACAATAACCTTGGTCGTTTTTACTCCTCCAGGGTGATGCTGATAAACCGAGGAATTTCGTTTTGCTTAATACCCAAATACCACCCGAATACTTATCCATGATGTTGCGCCACACTTTGAAATATGAGCCAGTATGCGCTTCATCAAGAATAACCAAGTCAATATCGGGTGGTAAATCTCGATTGACAATGGTTTGTAGCATTGCAATTTGAACGGGTTTGCTATAATCGGGTTTATAGTAATCCCCCCAAATTACACCAGCTTCGATACCGAAATATTTGCTCAACTTATCGAGTGTTTGCCGCACCAATTTACCGCGATGCACTATGAACAATACACGCTTACCTGCTTGTACGTAATCAGCAATTATCTTGGCTGCAATAACAGTTTTGCCCGCACCCGTTGGGGCATACATTAATATTGATGCTAATCCCGATTCAAAATATTGATAAGTTTGGGATATTGCCAATTCTTGATAATCACGAAGCGATAATTGTATCGTGGTACTCATGATAGTAATCAATGCGGGAAAATACTTACTTTGTAGCAAATTATTATTGATATTGGCAAAGAGCGCTTTGGTTGTAGCGGTTGGAGCCGTCGGGGATATCGTGCTGCCACTGTGCGGGGGTTAATGCTATTTCTGCTTTGAAAGCCCGCACCCCAGTTATTCAGTAGCAATAAATTGCATTTTAGATTTACATCTGAAGCAACGTATCTTTGCTGGTCACCTTGAAAGAGCTTGTCGGTTAAAATATCAACATCAATCTAGAAAATACTGTTGTGAGTAAGCTATCAGTAATTTCTTGGTTTGAACTAATACTTGGTGTTGAAAGGCGCGATCGCCTGGTTTCCATTATTTTACGGCTTGCAAACTCCCGCGCATTTACTGGCTGCGGCATTGACTACTTTGCTTTGTGGACGTTTCTTTGTGTATAAGTGTTAGCGATCGCACTCCCGCGTTCCGCTACGCGGGAGCTATACTGCATAAACGCGTAGCATCTCAAAAAACAAGCCTCACTGCCGCTAACAGGATCATTTCGATTCGGTGGCAATATAGAGGATGCGCTTGAACTCGGCATTACAAGCTTGATTGAAGTTCTACACAGGTTTTAGTTGTTATTAAAGTTGTGTCATTTCTAGTTGACGTATTTTCTGATATTTGCTTTCTCGAAAATTATAATTTTTTGAAGTCAAAAGATAGTTTTCACGGATACTCCACCGTTCGTTTTACTACACTCATACTAGCCGTACTTTTTATACCCTAATTTTACTTATCAAAAAGGGATTTCTATCTAGAAATCCCTTTTTGTATGCCTTATGCTTCCTATTTCCATTGTCTTTGAATTAATTAGGGTCTTCCTTAGTCCATTGATTAGCTTCTTGGTTAACCAGTTTATTGATGGGGGGCTGCTGCCGTTTTCCTACATACCACTCAATAAACTGAATCAAGGCATCCTTCATATTTGTTCCGTTCATAGCAGTCATCCCCTTGAACTGCGTCCTTAGCTCATCCGGCAATTCCAGGCGATAGGCTACAAAATCATCTTCATTCCCTGACACAAATAAATATTTTTCCAAACAACTTCAACATCATCATTATCACATTTGAAATTTAAATTATCTAGATGCCCTTTGTATTGAATGTATTTAATGTATGGTTGGTGGTATAATTGAACTGTAGGATACAAATAATCTCCCCGGCGCTAACTAAGACGCATTAGTGGGAGAGGTTGTCAGAACATTTTCTTTAAAAGCCAAAACCCCCCGCTCAGACTCGCAATCAACACGGAGGGTTTGGTTTCGCCCAATTAACAAGCGACATTATTTATTATGAACGCGATCGCCTTTAACGACAATACGCAAACTATCCATGTACCGTTTGCGTTAGCCTACACCTTTGACTACGCTCGATTCGATAAACCCGATTTACAAACCAAAGCAAAATCCACCCTGGGAAACTTCCTGGGTTTTGTCCGTCAAACCTTCGATGGCTTGCTATCCGTAGGGCGATCGCTCCAGGATTTGTACTTCGACTGTCTTGCATTTTGCCCCAACGGCAAGAAGGTATTTGAAGAATGGCTCTCAAGTAATGATTTTGGTTCTTCACGTTATTTCGCAAAAAGCGCGATGGAGATTTACGCTTGGTTCGAGAAATTGCCTGGGCGATCGCAAAACCTAATCCGTCAAAACGTCCAAAAATGGAGCGTATCGGCACTGCACCAGCTAACTAAAGTCAGCCATGATTTGGTTAAAGAATTAGTACGCACAGGAAAGAAAACAGCGGCACAAGTCAAAGAAGAAGCGGGGAAAAAGGCACAGAAGGAGAAATCAAACAATATTTCCTCACTCCCCCCATTGGACACTCACCAACTCGAACAATCACCCACACCTGAATTAGCTCCTGGAATACGAGTTGTCGTCACTGGTGATGAAAATGGCTGGAATGGGCACAGTGGCATAATAATGTCCAATCGAGAAGGCGATTTCTGGGTTTTACTTGACCGCACTATTGCCCAAGGAATGGAAGTAAAGCACTTGCTCAAACCGCACCAAATACAACCGGAACCTCAACAGCCTTCTACCAAGCCAATTTCCAAAGAAACGTTTACTGCTGCCCAAGTGGAACAGAAAATTGCAGAAGCTCTGGCACAACGTGATAAAGAAAAAGCCGAAGAAGAACAGGGACGGTTTATAGAAATTCAGGACGCAGCGCTACAAGCTGCCAAGCGAGAACTCCTTGCTGCCGAACAACACGCTCAAAAAATGGAACAAGCAAAGCAAGAGTTAATCAAGCAATTAGAAGCGAAAGAAAATGAACTACAGTCAGTTCGTGCTTTACAAAGGAAAAATCAACAACTCTCTCAACGAGTGGCTGAATTAGAAAAAGCCCTTGAAAACGCTAGCGCAAACAACTGGGGTAATACCTTCAGTAAACAGGCTGCCAGGGTGGTTAACTCCGATTTGGAGAAAACTATTTCTCCATTGATGTCCGAAGTTGATCGCTTAACCACCCTACTTTCAAAAAGGGAGCAAGAATTATCCCAAATTCAAACTTTCAATAGGAAACAGCAGGAAGAATTGCAGAGGACATCAACATCTGACTCGGTTGTGGCGGAGTTTGGCGAGATAGGCGAACGATTTGGCTGGAGCGGATGGAGTCGTCGAGGGTATCGAGCAGCAAGTGGAATGCTGTGTACGGGGGTTAGTGCTATTTCTGCTTTTATCTCCGATTTGAAGGCATCGCACCCCAGTTATCAGCAGCAAGAAATTGCATTTTAGATTTACATTAAATTAGACTTGCGTCAAATATTGTTTCCGCACTAGTGGCACTCGATTTGGTGTGGTTAAATTTCGGTGAGCAAGAACAACTGTGTGCCTAAATCATCAACTACTTACTTCATTCCTGGTAATTAAATGCAATGCCAAGAAAAACAAACTAACACAAAGAAAATCCCTCGTTGGCTAGCGAAATTTATTTTATTGCAAACGCAACACAACCCCAATAACCAACAGATATTCTTTAAACTTCTTGAACCGATGAAACCACAAGAATGGTGCATTTTGTGGATTCCAATTATTCATCCTGGGGTTGAGTTACCATGCGATGGAGAACGAAATCCCAATGGTTATATGAAAGCTTGTCTCACAACTTTAGCAGCACTAACAGGGTATCACGAGCGAACTGTGGAGGGGTGGTTCTATGGGAAGCCATATCATTATTCGGTAGGAATTTTGCTGCGATGCTTTCATTTGATATTTAAATTGCAGCAATTCCTGAAGTAATGAAGAATACCCAAACTTATTTTTTCTTGGGTCGATTTTTTCGAGCTTGTTTCTGAATTTCTCTCTTTTTACTATCTTGAGCCTAAAAATCTATATCTCAATCGACGTTTGAGTCAATCGCTCTACTCTTCATCTGTACCATCGCTCACGGATAGCGAATCATCTCGCCACTTTTTACCAAATACCGTCTCCAATGTCATAGATTCTTAATTAGATAAATATCACAGCGTAAGTAGTTTGGCTCAAATAAACCTAACTATGTAACGAAATGTAAAATGCTCGAAACCCTCGTCATTGCTTCGCTCCGTTCGTAATGACATAGTTATAAATTTTCCTACCCACCTACTTAGACGCAACTCGGCTTGTTGTTAGATATCGTTATCTCAAAATCAAGTAAATAAATTAGTGCGATCGCTCTCTCAAAATCAAGTAAATAAATCAATGCGATCGCATTCACTAATTTTGGTGCTGGGTATACAGTTTTAGTAAATGCTGATCTCAAACCAGAAACTAGTAATAATTACGAGATTGGCTTAAAAAGAGCCTTTAATCAAAGTAATTTTAGCCTGACTGGCTTTCTCAGCAGTACTGAAAAAATCAAACAGCTAAGTATTCCAACATTTAGAAGCTTCTTTGGAAACATTAATAGAAAAATATACTCAATTACCCTTTGAAGCAAGTACGGTGAAGGGTTTGTTATTTGCCAAATTACCAGAGCAATTGCTAACAATGTTAACGCCGACGATGGTGTTAGAGTTGAATGTGGCTTCTTTGCAAGGGTTGCTGTCAGGGGAGACGAGCCAAGAGCGATTTTTGTCTTTTATCGAAAGACTGTATAACAGAGAGAATGCAATTATACTCTTGCAAGAGTATCCCGTTTTAGCGCGGCAATTGGTCATTGGTTGCGAACGATGGGTAGATTTTAGCTTAGAATTTCTTCCTTGACCCGATTTCTGAAACTCAAGTTTTAGATAAATTACTATCTTCAAGACAAGGGAAAACGACCATTTTAATCAGCCATCGTCCCCAAGTAATTAGTCGAGCTAACTGGATTGTTTTACTAGAAAAAGGTAAAGTAAAATTGCAAGGCTCTCTAACTGAATTACAAGTAGAACCAGGAGAAAACTTGCAATTTTTAAATTAATTTTGATCAAATAGATTTGTTCTATTAAAGAATTGCAAAGGGAAGGAAAGATTGTAGCGATGGTGGGTGATGGTATTAATGATGCACCAGCACTTGCTCAAGCTGAATTGCAATTGGCACGGGAACAGATGTTGCGATAGCGAAGCGCTGACTTGTCAGTTCGCAGCAGAAGCTAATTTAATTACGATGAATCATTTTCGACATTTTATGTGATAATCATTATGATTCGATTTAGCCACAGGCGAGATTATACTATGGTAGTTACCCCGATTGATAAAACTATACCTGTTACAGTACTCACAGGTTATCTGGGAGCAGGTAAGACAACACTACTCAACCGCATCTTTACCTACGAACACGGCAAGAAAGTTGCTGTAATTGTCAATGAGTTTGGCGAAGTTGGCATTGATAACCAATTAATAGTAAATACAGACGAAGAAATTTTTGAAATGAATAACGGCTGTATTTGCTGCACAGTTCGTGGTGACTTAATCCGTATTATTAATAATCTGATGAAGCGGCGGGATAAATTTGACCATTTGGTGATTGAAACCACAGGATTAGCCGACCCTGCACCAGTCATCCAGACCTTCTTCATGGACGAAGATGTGCAAGACCAAACCCACCTTGATGCAGTTGTTACAGTAGTAGATGCCCTTCACATCTGGCAGCACTGGGATGCAGAAGAAGCACAGGAACAAATTGCCTTTGCTGATGTAATTTTACTCAACAAAACGGATTTAGTTGCACCGTCACAGTTAAATCAGTTGGAACAGCGAGTTCGTTCAATGAATATAATGGCGAAAATCTACCGCACTCAAAATGCTTTAATAGGAATAGATCAGTTACTTGGAGTTAAGGCATTTGATGTAAATCGTGCCTTAGAAATCGATCCCAAGTTTCTCGAAGAAAATGCCCACGAACATGATGAATCGGTGTATTCAGTCTCCATCGTCGAAACCATTCCTTTAGATGGGCAAAAATTAAATAATTGGATCAGTCAAGTGTTGCGTAATCAAGGAGCAGATATTTTCCGGATGAAAGGTATCCTTAACGTAGCTGGAGAAGACAATCGCTTTGTGTTCCAAGGAGTACATATGCTGTTTGACGGAAAAAACGATCGCCCCTGGAACAAAAATGAGCAACGCAAAAGCGAGCTAGTCTTTATCGGTCGCAATTTGGATGAGAGAAAGTTAAATGAGGGTTTCCGGGCGTGTTTGATATAAAAAAACAAAAATCCAATCATAATTTGCACAGTATTGGCAGGGAATGTTATAGGATTACGTAACACTCATGCATTCCACTGGTTTAATGTTATACTGCCTACGGAAGTATCGTCTAACATTAGTATTTCCCATCACACCGCTTCAGAATCTACTGATAATCATTATTTATTGAAGATTGGAATATAATGATTATCTTTAATATTTTGAAGCAAACACTCATCTCAAAAGCTGAAATTAAACATAAAAAAGTGGCTTTTTACTGTCTGCGGGTAAGGATGTTTTTGTTTCACCTTTACCTAGTTTATTCGATGGTAATATTTACGTAGTTAAACCAACGCGGAAATCAGTTAGCAATGCCCTTGATTTTCTCACTCATGCCCGAAAGTTCGGTGTGTCCATGCTGCTTGTGGCTACAGATATCTGTGAAAATGAAGAAGTAAAAGCGATTGAAAGCTTTTTGGGACGCAAAGTTGATGCGGTGATTCCCCACGATGAGTTTTTTGTGCAACGCGATCGCATATTATTAGAACGTCCTCCTCACATACGCGAAGCCAGTTTTGCTGTTTTAGATGCGTTGTACAGTTTGACCGACGAACGCTTGGCATTTGAAGAAATCGCTGATATTGGCAAAGTAGGATAGCAGAAATAAACTATTGCCACGCTCTGGGGAATGGAGAATATCCCCCAAAGGTGGTGTCTTGCTGCCTTTTGCGGTCAATCAACTCCCGCACCTACATGTTGGGTTGGTTTTTAGGGACAGTTACATGCAGTGCTACCACAGCCTGCCATCGTCTTATGACCTTCAGCACAAGCTTCAGAGCAAAAATACTTGTTTTCCTTTTGGACTGCATCCTCAACGGAAATTACACACAGGCAAGACTCGCAAGCACACTTCAATAGGGTCACGCTTTTCATAAATTGCACCTTTTTCCGACAACAAACTTTTTTCTACAAATACAATATAACACATGAACAGTTATTCATGGATTGTTCATAAAAATTAAACTATTGATAGATAGGACAAGGAATTTGGAGATGAAGTTACAGCTAAGGGAATATGACGCTAAACCCTTGTTCTTGGGGTAGAGGTTCAATTTTTGTGTCGTGCGATCTGCTCGGAATGTACTTCGTTTCTACCTCTGCTCTGGCTGTCCCATTTGTACCAATTACAAGTGATACAACTAATCCCAAATTTGCCAGCAGATGTAGTTTATTCATCAGTTCTCACACCGTATAGATTGATAACAAAAACTATTACTCCTGGCAAATAGCAAGAGCAGCCCCCGTCTTTGTGTAAAAATGCACAACTTGTTGTACAATCATAAAAATAATGATTATCAATATTAAATGATATTAAGAGTTGGGAAATTAAATGCGATACCAAAGAAAGCGGGTTCCCCGTTCACCGTTCGCGGAGCGTGCGCTTTGCGCTTAGGTGTTCCCGAAGGGTAGGGGTACAAAGATGCTTGCCAAGGGCATCGCAATCATAACCAAAGAAATAATCGCTTACGGACAAATTGGAGAAATCAATTTTCCTCTGAGTGAATTTCTTGCGAAACAGTATCAAATTCAGACAAAATGGGTAGATTTTCCGAGTTTAAACCAAATTTTGGGGATTCATCAACATAATTAGCAATTATCAGTATTCATGTTTAAATAGTGCTTTTTGACAAGTATTTAGGAGTAAAAATCTAACTATGTCTGATGATGACTTAAGCAGTCACTCGGAAACGAATCTGCAAATTATAAAAATTATAGATATTCTGGAAGGTATAGAAAATTTGATGGATGATGCTCCTAACTCTGTTATTGAAAAAATCATACAACAGGCATGGATAAAAATTCGAGGTACTCTCCCGGAAGATTTTCAACAAGCAACGCGGTTGGATGCGAGTGCAGAAGGGATGCGACAATATTTGCGAGTGCAAGCATTTTTTGCCAACCCCACACAGAATTCAATTAGTAAAGAGGATTTGGAAACTTATTATCAAAACCTCTCGGAACCTATTGATGAAGATGAGGCTGATTTCTATTTTCCTGATTGATGAGTCATCAAGCAAACAGCCTACTTCCCCATCCTAAAATTATCGAAAAGCTAACAGCTGCTACTATTTGTCGCGCTACCAGCGTCAAAGCAAATCCCGATGTCGAAGCGCTGATTGATTCAGGGGAATACCAATCAGGTTGGAATCGCTTTATCAGGGGATTTGGAGATACATTCGGGCAAATTTTACTCAAATAAAAACCCATAAACGCAGCAACGGCGGGTAGATATTTATGTAAAAATGATTATTATTATGAAATATTTCCGGCTTGAGTGCAAGGATAATTGAGTATGTCTAATTTAAAAGCAAAGACACAGAGCATCTTTGAGCAATATTGGCGAGGAATGTTGTCAGATTACGTGACTGCTCTAGCTTGGTCGCCTGAAGGTAAAATTTTAGCAGCCAGTTCTGCGTCTG
Organism: uncultured Calothrix sp.; assembly: GCA_964242965.1. Classification (GTDB taxonomy): domain Bacteria; phylum Cyanobacteriota; class Cyanobacteriia; order Cyanobacteriales; family Nostocaceae; genus JANNFJ01. The sequence goes on from CAXTCQ010000011.1 coordinate 17,519, forward strand.
GAGAGGTAGTTTTGTATCATGGTGAGAAAACAAAACAGGTAGTATCTCTACAAACCGAATCCGGAGAATCTGTCAATTGTCTGGTTTTTTCTAGAGATGGACAATTTCTCGCTACAGGTGGGCAAAATGGTCAGGTAAAGATTTGGCGTTTACACGAAAACAATCCGGAACTTGTCAGTATTTTGGGAAACAAACGCGACTGGATTGACCGAATGGCGTGGAATCCCACAAAAAACCAACTAGCGTTCAGTTTAGGTCAAATAGTGCAGGTGTGGAACGTTGAGTTAGGCGACATTGAAACTAGCCTAAATTTTGGTAATTCCTCTGTATTGGATATCACCTGGCATCCAAATGGCGAAAGTTTAGCGGTTGCAGGTTATCAAGGCGCTAAGATTTGGATGGTTGAGAATTGGGACGATGAACCATGTTTGTTACCAGTTGATTCAGCCAGCTTGGCGATAGCTTGGTCTCCCGATGGCAAATATATTGCCTCTGGCAACATGGAACGCACTATTACCGTTTTGGAATGGAATAACCCCATTCCTTGGGTAATGCAAGGTTTTCCTGGTAAAATTCGCTGCTTGGGATGGTCGGATACACCGACAAAATCGGGCGCACCTCTACTGGCTGCATCGAGTGTTGAGGGGATAGCTGTGTGGGAAAAAGAAGGCTCGGAGTGGGACGTTCGCATCCTATCGAGACATGAAGATATAGTACAATCGATCCAATTTCAACCAAACTCCTATTTACTAGCTTCTGCGGGTGCCGATGGTAAGGTTTGCCTGTGGAATAAAGGGAGGAAATTAACTCAGTTTCTTGATGGTGCGGATGGGGGATTATCTTGCTTATCTTGGCATCCCCAAGGATATCAATTCGCGGTTGGGGGAAACTTAGGCGAGCTTATTATCTGGTCAAAGGGAATGCGGGGTCAAGGGTTTGGGCGAGGTTAACTATAAAGAACTGAAAATACCTACTCTTGACCATAATACAAGTTGCTGGCAAGATTTAGAAAACATCACTAAAAACGTAGCACCGCGTATTGATGCTCACCCTGAATCGAAACATTACAGCTTGTTTAATTTCTATTGCCCTAACTTTAGATTTAGCAGCTTGCTCTCAAAGTAATCAAAAAGCATCAATTAATAATGAAACTAAGGTAGAAAAAACTACGGAACAACCAATTCGACAAGCTAAACGAGTTGTCGTACTTACACTAGCAGCAGATTTAATTTATCAGCTAGATAAAACTAAGCTTGTTGGTGTACCTAACGGGAGGTACATAGATATAATTGCAAAATCCAAATTTAGTGATTTTCTTAGAGTTGGAACTCGTAGTGCGATTAATTTAGAAATAATTATTTCCTGAAAACCAGATTTAGTAATCGGGGGGAAAAAAATCACGACTAAATATTAGCAAAATTACAAGAATTAAAAATACCCACTATTGCCAGTGATATTAGTAGTTGGCAAGACTTAGAAAATCAGACTACAGAGTTAGCCCAGCTTATTGGTGCTAACTCGAAGCCAATTTTAGATAAATATCAAACTTACTTAGGTAATATTCCTAATAATGGTAAATCTGTTTTAGTTTTACTCCGCGCACAACCAACATCATCACCGAATAAAAATAGTTGGGCTGGGAACCTACTCGAAAAATTCAAGTACAAAAATATAGCAGCAGACTTTCAGTCAGGTAGTCGTTTTAAAGGTTATTTGACTCTTTCCCAAGAAAAAATACAAGGGAGCTAATCCCGATAAGCTTTTTATCATTGAGTCCGATAATTTGAACCCCAATGATTTTAAAAAACTACCTTATTGGAATAAATTAAAAGCAGTACAAAATAATCAAGTATATACTTTTCATCACGATGGTTTAATTACATCCACAAGTATTGATAATATTGAGGAAACTTGTAAAAAATTACGAGAAATTGCAGCTAAGTAAGATAATCAAGCATTCGATTTATAGTATTTTAGGACTTACGCTTTATAGATCCCCCAACCCCCGCTCCTCTTGGGGGCTTTATACATTCCCCCCAAGGATAGGGGGCTAGTTCCGATCGAGGTTTCAGGTTTTCAGTGCGTAAGTCCTATATTTAATAAATTCAAGCAGGAGATAACAAATAAAGTAATACCGATTCAAATCATGATTGCAACATATAAATGTCAAATCGCTTCACGAGTTCGCTCTAATGGATATTTGGTCAGTTGTGACCTGAGTTCCGATATGTCCACTTCAGCCTACCAAAGCCGAATTGAGGTTTGGCTAAAAATGCAGAGGTATTCTGAAGTGCCTGAAATGGAAGTTGAAAAGATTCGTGCTTCTTATGGTCGGGATGTTGCTGTGCGATCGCCACTTGAAATCGAATCAATAATTGTAGCGAGCGGCTTTGATACACCTGTATTGTTCTTCCAGACCCTTCTCATTCATGGCTGGTATGCTAAACGAACACCAGTGAGCTAAAACTTATCAACAGTCGCCGAATTCGGTGCAGCTGTTATTGATTTTAGGAGTCATCTTGATTAACCTCATGACTTGAAAATTGCCAGAGTTGAATTTCATAACAGAGATGCTTTTCAAAAATTGCTCGTGCTGCTAGCCCTTCAGTAATTGGTTTCTCCAACCAGCGCTTGAATGCCCAACGTCCGAGTGTATGTAATGGTGGAACAGCGATCGCAACTACATCAGCAATATATTTGACCGTCGTCATTCCAAAGGTACGGAAATTATCAACGCACAAATCTATCGTTGGTGCGATCGATTTTGAAATATCGTAACTATTGACTAAATTAAATCCAGCCTTGGACAAAGCTGATTTGAGTTCGCTGACAACATGACAATTTGAGAAAATACCTTCTTTATATCCGCTGTCAAGACGCATCATATCGGCAATAAGTAGGTAGCCACCACTACTCAATAAGTGAGCCGCTCCTTGAGCCAAATCGTCAACAGCTACATATTGACTGCTTTCGCTAAACAGAATTAAATCGTAGGATTTGGTTTGTTGAAAATCTTCAAATCTCGTTAAATAGAAAGGCACTTGACCGTTGGTATTCTTAATAAACCTCTCTTGTTGGATTGCATCTGGTGCAAGTCCTTCAACCTTGAAATTCCTTTGAGTGAGGTATTTTGCGTTACCACCAATCCCACAGCCTACGTCAAGGATAGTGTTTGTTCCTTCGGGAATAAGACTCAAGAGTGTTTCTGCATAGGCTTCTTGCGCTACGCGCAACCGAGTTAAAGTCAATTCTTCACCAATTAATGGTAGTGGTTCCCAATATCCATAATGGAGATAATCAGAATTTGTGAGTCCCATGTAATAATCTATCGCTGCATTTTGGTAGCGAGTTGGTTTAGAAATCTGAATTGACTTTGGTTTTTGCATTTAGGGTAAGGATTGGTTGATACCGTTGCATATTTATTCGGAATATTTTCCGAATTTTGTATTTAAGAGTCATCAACTAAACACGTTTGACCATTACTGTATTACCTTCTATCTTGGTTTTATAAGTTGATAACGGTTTTGTTGCTGGACTATTTTTTACTTTACCATCTGCGGTAAATTCTGAAGCATGACAAGGACATAAAAAAATATTTTCTTCTACTTCCCAATCTACCGTACAACCAAGATGCGTACAAGTTGGATTAACAGCAATCAAATTTTGGTTTTTCGATGTCCCAATTACTAATACTGCACCCAAAGATGATTTTTCTTTGAATATTTGACCAGCTTTATCTAACTCTGTTATAGTCCCTATGGAAATCCAATTTTCAGATTTAGATAGCTTCTTTTTCGGTTTGGGTTTAGGTTTAGCTGCATAAGCGGTAAAAAAAATAGGTGAACAAATTACAAATAAGCTGACACTAAATAAAGTAATAAAGTTCCGACGATTCATATATTTTAAATCTGACTATGTTTGATAAAACACAAAAATAAATTTATCTATAAGTTAATAATATGCTTTTAATTAAAGGCGTAGGGTATAACAAAATAGGTGACTAAATCAAGTTACATTCTTTATCCATTACCTTTATACCCTATACCTTTCAAGTACTTACACCCTATATCTTTAAATTAGTCCAAAATTAGTCAGTAAAAATAAATTCTATGGTAAACTATTCCGCAAACGGCGTAGACAATTTATCGATGCAACACAATCACAACCAAACATAGATACAGCAGCATCACTTTCTTCGTCTGTAACCTCAAGTAAAGCCTTTTGGTTGTTTTCGTCTACTGCATTAATCTCTGGTGAACCCTTCTTGATGTGAGACAATTGTTTGGCATTAGCGCAAAAATATTTACCCAATTTAGGATGTTTCACACAGGCTTTTTGGCTTTCGGCCGAAACTGGTGTAACAGTTGCATCTGGACGTTCTACTGGTTGTACATTCTTAACTGTTTCACTTGCTACAGCTATTTTTCCAGTCATTAACAATGAACCTAGAGAAATCAATGCTACGGGTTTATTTGTTAAATTAGAGAGTAAATTTTTCACTTCAGTTCTCCTAAAAGCATAGAGGCTAACATCACCAAGCAATTCTAATCAAGTGGACGAAAATGTTTATCATCCAGTTCCTTGAATTAATCATGTATAACACATGTTTTATTTTTCGGCGACCTAGTGACTCTATATTTTTATTTACGAAATGTAATCAAAAAACTCATCTTGTCGCCGACGTACTTGTTGATAACATTCCAGTGGTGTTATCACAGGCTTTTGTAGAATATCTACCTCAATTTGCTCGCCATTTTTGATTAACAAAATTAAATCTAATTGGGGATTGTAACTATCAACTGCTTGCAAAATATTACTAACTGCCTCTACTGGAATTATCCATTCTCGTAAATAAGCTTCGAGGTCTTTTTTTGCTAGAAAGTGGGTGCTGACTATTTCATCTGTATAGTCATATTTACTACGAACAGCGGAAAAAGGAGCGTGAGGTAAATTTACAGCATTATTTCTCACACCATTTATATTACAAATCACAACTCCCCTTCCTAATTTTAAGAAACCTCTCCAAGCGGCGTAGCCAATCAGTAAAAAATTTGTGAAATTCAACAATTGTCCTTCCCGATTAGTCATTATCTTTCAGTAACGGTGGGAATCTTCCCAACTCAATGAAGGTAAAATTTAGCCATAATTACCGATCCAAATCTATGCTTCAAGGGTAAATTTGTAATCCCAGTCCGCAATTGTTACACAATTTGTTCAGTTGTGGGAAATTAATAATTTCGCTAATATTGAGGACTGGAAAATTTTACCCCGACGTAAATTAACAACAAGTTACGTTTAATCTTGCCCACTTATTTAGTGGCGGAATTTTTGCTAAAATTCCCTTTTTCAGTGGTTCGGGTCGTTCCGACCAAGGCAGTAAACCATCATGCTTTTTGTAGTATTGACTCGCACATTGGAGTACCGCTTCCGTACTATTCTCTACTGGTAAATTGCCAAAAAGATAAGTTAATTTTCCTTCCCCAACAAAGGCAATGACGCAGGAGCTATTGCAAGCGCTCATACATTCAACTTCTTGGATGAGGAATTTATTTTGCAATTCCCAATTTTGTGCAAGTTCCTTTATCTGAATAAGTAGTTTTTGACCACCACTTTCACCAACTCGTTTACCATCTTGCCATACGCTGGCGCAAGCGGTACAAACAAATAAAGTATGCTGTTTTTCGGTCATTATCTTGTTTTGTGTGTAGGAGTAAGTCCGAACCTTAGAAGATTTGTTCGAGTGTTGCGATCACCTTTGCCGGGGCAAATCCCATCACTGACAGGTGAAATACATCTATCGAAAATAATTATTAATAAGCAACCAATATTACATGTACTTATCGCACCAAAGACAATTAGCGCGATACTCTCACAGGCAGCTACTCTTGCTTGAGCCGCATCTGAAAACGCAGTTTGTACTCTAAATTAATTGCCTACCGTCTCATAGGAAGCCGCAATCTGTAGCGTTTGATATGTGGCGCGATGGGAATGTAAGACCTAGTAGTTGGGGAAATGTTCATAATATCAACCATCTGTGCCTCGCAGATGTAAAAAATGTACAAGTCAATTTCGGCGGGCATTCTGACTCACGAGGAAATCCTCGAACACAGCTGCGGGACAGCGCCGGATTTACACCGGACTTTCCCCCTTACCTCCAGTGGATGTTCGCCACTAGAACCGAGACTAAATTTTATAATAACATAACAGTGCCTTGCGGGCGTAAAAATCTGCGATCGATGTATTAATATTTGTGATTAGATGTGGTGTGGTGTATTGAGGCAGGACTCCAAATGCCAGATCGGGCAGTTTTTGCTTTTGAACTGCTGCGCGGGTACTCAAGTCAGGGGGTATGCTTATGGTGGCGTGGAACCAACGGGATGGCAGAAACCAACCTTCTCCCCCTCCGATTATGTAGAGACGCTTGGGTATAGCGTTTCTAAGTAGGTACGCAAAATTATTTATATATCTTTTTTTGCTGTTTACTTTACTGAATACAGAATTCAGAAATATATAATTAATTTTGCACAGGCACTTATTAGAAAATTTAAATTAGTTCGGTGGTGGTGGTATCCGTGCGAGAATGCCTTTTTGTAAAACTTCTGGTCGCTCGTTGCGCGGAACAATCCCATCGCTACTAGCATAATATTGTTCGCATTTCAGTATGGACTCTGCACTTAATAGCGGTGGTAAATCGCCAAACATTAAACTGGTTTTATTTGTAGCAGTTAATGCTGTAGCACAAGGTCTTTTACAAGCACTTAAGCAGTCTACTTGTTTAATTACAAACTCTGACTGTAACGACCAGTGTTCATATAAACTTAGTAACTGCTTAAATAAATGTACACCTCCTCTTTCTCCCAGATACTCTATGAGGGTAGGGGAAAAATTACAAGATTTACATACATACAGAGCATGGTTATTCATATCTTCTGCTTATTGTTGTGAGTGTGAGTAGATATTTCAAATCAGCGGTCGTTGGTCAGCAAATTCTCGATATCCACTATTAGTTTATGGATTTTGTACTGTTTGTTTAGAGAAAAGCTTTTAATGCGATCGCAAAATTGCAATCTAATTATAATTTCATCCAAAGTCAACGCTCCTAAATCTCTAGTAATATCAAGTTCGGATGATTACTTATAATTAAAGTTTGTTTTTGTAGGTTGGGTGTAGCGATAGCGAAACCCAACATGTCAATGATGTTGGGTTCCACTTCGTTCCAACGCCACTTGCTACAACGGGGGGAACCCCCGCAACGCAGTGGCTCCCCAACCTACTTTTAATTATAAGTGTTTAAGCGAACTTGATATAAGTCTTGTCCTGACGCTCAAAGTTTTACTTTCTAGTTCTTTCTTGCCAACTACAGCAAGTACCGGAATTTTTTCTAATTCTGTGTTACAGATTAAGGTAAAAAAATAAAGCGATTTGGGATTCTAAATTCAATCTAAAATCTATCACTTCGCATAATACCGACGTAAAATCACCCAGGAAACCACAGGAGTACCAATCAACGCAGTTACTGAGTTAAGCGGTAACACCGTTTGATTTCCTGGCAATACGCACATTAAATCTGCAAACAACGCCATAATTGCCCCCATTATCGTCACCGCAGGTACTAAAATACGATGGTCGCAGGAATTAAACATACTTCTACACAAATGGGGAACAGCTACACCAAGAAATGCGATGGGACCGCAAAATGCTGTAATTACACCTGCTAATATTGAAGCGCTTGTAATTATCCAAAACCTTGTTCTTTCCAAATTCAAACCTAGCGTCAAAGCATAAGACTCACCCACTAGCAAGACATTCAATGGTTTCGATAACACAGCAGCCACCACTAACCCCAACAATACCACACCTACCAAAATAGGCATTTGTCGCCATGTTACCCCTGCAAAGCTGCCGAAAGTCCATTGTAGATATGCTTGGATTTTTTGACTGTCGCTAAATTGCAACAAAATACTAACTAGCGCACTCGTTGCATAACCAAATAACAAACCCAAAATTAACAGCGTCATTGTATCTTGAACCCGACGCGAAACAAGTAACACCAACCCCAATACAGCAGCAGCACCCAAACTCGATGCAATAACCAAACTCAAATCACCAAAAATACCCAAAGTTTGAAAAATAGCACCTGCACCAGCTAAATTAGCCGTCAGCACTACTATTGCCACACCCAACGACGCACCCGAACTAATTCCTAACACAAAAGGTCCCGCAAGCGGGTTTCTAAAAATTGTTTGCATCTGCAACCCACTCACCCCCAAAGCAGCACCCGCAAGCGTTGCAGTCATAGCTTTCGGTAAACGAAACTTAAAAATAATATTCGTCCAACTTACTTTTTCTGCCTCCCCACCAAATAGAACTTTCACCACCTCACCAACAGGAATCTGTACCGAACCGAGGGCAATATCCAACAAAAAAGCTAGAAATAATACTCCTATCAATAACGTAAAAGAGAAATATTTACTACTTATTAAATACTTTCCGGCGTACTTAGATATACTCTTAACTATATACATATCTCTCTGCGCCTCTGCGCCTCTGCGCGAACATTAAATATTAATTAACACGACGATAAAAAACAAATTTATGCTTCGGTAAAATCTCCGGATGAAAAATCTTAATTAAATCCGACAAAACCACATCAGGATTACTGATTCCTCCTTCCCAATAATCATTCCCACCATTTTCATTCACCCGGACATTATTATTAAAAAGATTTCCATCTTTAACCGCTTTAAAATCACCATACCGACTATCCTCAGCTAATATCTCTTTTTTCGACCTCCACTTTTGACTAAAATTCAACCAAAAATCAGTATTATTAGCACGTTCGATAATTGCCTCAAAAGACAAAGGTAAACTACCTGAAGACTTATCATTACTCCAAAGATAATTTGCACCAGCATCTTCTAAATATTTTGCAGCATAACTATTACCACCTGGCATATACCAATTACCCTTAAAATTAAATCCAACAAATACACTTGGACGTGTTTTCACCGCTTTGGCTTTAGCTACTACTTCCTCATATTTTTTTGCCACTTCCCCAAATATTTGTTCTGCTTGCTTCTCTTTATTAAAAAATAAAGCAGTAAACTTCAACCATTCGCTTCTACCCAAAGGTGAATCTTCCATATATTCGGCATTTATTGCCACCTTCAAACCCGCTTCTAACAACTTAGGATAGCTATCACTATTGGCATTACCAGTCCCATAAGTTGTAATTAGTTCTGGATTTAGTTCTAAAATTCTCTCAACATTGACACTGGCATTATTTCCTACATTTGCAACTTGACCAGCTTTAATTTTCTCCACAACCTCAGACGTATTAACTATTTTTGTATCGCTAACACCAACTAACTTATCGACTATTCCCAATTTCGCTAAATGTGGAAGATGGGTAGTAGAGAGAGAAATCACAGAATTCACAGGTACAGTAACTACTTGTGAATCTTTAATATCCTTTGGTACAGGTGTACCGCATTGAACTAAAACATATTTGAACGCAGTTTTGGCATCTTTCCAAGGATTTTTAATTGCGATCGCTTTATAGTTCTTATGATATTCCACGCTGAAACCCCTAGCATGGGTAATCCTAACTTTATCAGGAAAATAATCGCGGTTTGCATCATAGTTTTGAACGCAAGCTGCATTAACAGTATTCTCGAAAGTCTTATTTTTGGGAATTTGACAAGCTACTATTAATCCAGAAATAATCAGTATGTTTAAGATGAAAATAACTAACTTTGAATACTGCCATTTATATATCATTTGGCTTTACCAACCCTTAGTTACAAATATCAAGAAGAGACGCGATATATCGCGTTTCTACATATTTAATTTATATAGGTGAATAGATATATTCTGTCACCCTATTACCCCGAACTAAATGTTCGTTGACAATTTGTTCTGCAACCTCTGGTTTGACACGACTGTACCAAGTTTTATCCTCAGAATAAAAGGCAACGGGACCTAATTTACAAACCTGCAAACAGCCAGCTGTTCGTACTTCTATATCCAATTCTGCTTTTTCGACTGCTGCTTTAAGTGCATCAAATGTAGGTTCCCATTTGCGCGAAGGATAACAGCGTCCAGAAGTACAAACCGCAATATAAGAACACTTGAAGGGATTTTTTGTAAAAGGAATTTGTTTTGTTCCTAATACGTAGATTTCTCGAAGTTCGTTATAAAACTCTAACTTAGCAAAATTAGCTTTACCATCAGGTAATAAATTTTCATCTTCGATATATGGATTCGGTAAAAATATAGTCATTACTTTTTCACCTGCACCGTTCCAAAATTGAATACCCCAACTTCTGGGTTCTCCCTCTGGATTGATACGTCGATAAAATGCACCTTGATTAATTAATCTTTGCTGTCTCAATTCTAGTGGAGTTTCAGAATCTGGACCACCTAAAGTTTCTTCAATACACAAGTGAAAATGCCAACCTTGAGCAATTACCGTCAGATATCCATCGTAGAGAACGCACTTTTTCGGTGCTTCGTTAAATTCTAACTCTAAAACGCTGCCTTGTTCCAGATGTCCTAACTCAATTTGATGCCAATTATCTTGAAATAATGTGTAAGTTAAACAAGCAAGCACATCACCTTGACAATCGAAATATTCGTACTCAATTTGCCAACCGTTTCCAGTCGGTTCCACAGCTGTCTGATTTAATGGTTTTACCCAAGGGTTAAATTGAGTCATGGCAATTTTCCTCGTATATTAGGTTAGTTGTAGAGACGCGATATTACCCAGGAGACGCGATATATCACCCAGGAGACGCGATACCCAAGCGTCTCTACATTATTAGGATTAGAAACTAGCGTTTAAACCAACCTGGAACATTCTACCCCCATCTGGATATCCCGCATATAGCTGATACCTCTGGTTGAATATATTATCTACACTACCAGTAAGTGCAAAGTTTTGATTTAGAGGCACCCGCATTTTCACATCAAACGTTGTGTAACCTGGTAATGACTCTGTATTAGTGTTGTTTGTCGGATATTTACCAAGCGAATGCATAATTAATCCTGCATACAATCCTTCGGGATTTTCGTAAGAAATTCCCACATTAATATTTTCTGCACCTGCAAATCGTAATTCTTTGTCGATTTCTCTAGGATTTGTGCTTTCAAGAATGCGCGGGTCGTTTGCCGTATAATTAATGAAGCCGTAGATATTTTTTGCTAGTTGTACATTTAAACTGGCTTCTATTCCCTGAGTGCGAACCTTACCAATATTTTCAAAGGTAGCTACAGGAACAGCAAAATTATATGCGATTAAGTCAGAAATTTTATTATTGAAATAAGTTAACCTCAATAAACCAAAGTCACCTAATTGTTGGTCGATACCAATGTCGTAACTATCCCCCTGTTCTGGTTTGAGATTGGGATTACCAACATAGAAACCTCCATTAGAATATAGGTTAGAAAGAGTCGGAATGTGAAAATTTTTGATGTAGTTGGCACGGATAGTTGTAGAACCAGAAACGATATATTTTGCACCGACAGAAGGTGATGTAAAGCCACCATTCACTAAACTACTGAAGTCTTGACGCACACCAAAATTCATTCCGAATGCTGGAGTGAAATTTATATCATATTTAGCAAATAATGCACCTTGACTAATGGTGTTGTCGTAATTAACGTTTTCAACGTTAGTAGCATACCTCAAATTAGTATTACGTGTAGTTACATTGCGGTAATCAAATCCATAAACTAAAGATTGATTGTTAGCAAATTTCCAACTATGTGTAACTTGAGTCCCATATGACTTTTGTGCTTCTTCAAATTTTTGCTGTGCGAAAATTGCCCCACTACGATTATCAAATTTGGTATCGATAAAATCAGCGTATATTCGTGCTGTTAATAGCGAATCGTTACCATTTCCTAACTTCGAGTTCCAAGTTAAATCGTTAAGAAATCGGTCAGTGTATTTACGATTTTTATCTGTGAGAGTGTTGAAAGCACCCGCAGTACCGGGAACGGGAATTCCTCCCGGTATCCCTTGTTCTTTTCCTAGATATTGTGTGGAGAAAGCGAGATTATTTCGCTTGTCTAAGTCTGCATCTAGCTTGATATTGGCATTATTAAAAAGAACATCATTATTTTTACGAGTTCCTTGATAATTAGCTTCAAGGATGGAGACAGGATAATTGTAGTTACCTTGGGTACGATTGTATCCCACTGCCCAGCCAACATTTCCAGTTCTCCCACTAGTTTGGATACTCTGCTGATTGAGTCCGTATGAACCCAGATTCAGTTTGGTTTGAGTTGCGATTTTATCCGTCGGACGACGGGTGATAATGTTGATGACTCCACCAATTGCATCGGAACCGTAAAGAGTAGAACCACCACCTGGTAAAACTTCAATTTGTTGAATGTTGTCAGTGGTGAATTCAGATAAGTCAAATGCACCAGAACCCGCACTATTTATCGGTCTGCCGTCAAGTAGAATCAAGACTTGGCTACTGTTAGAACCACGTATAAATTGACCGCTTAATGCATGGGGTTCAGTTCCTACTGTCCCATCTGGCAGAATACCGGGAAGAAACTTGAGTGCTTCTCTAACAGTCCGAACTCCTTGTGCTTCCATCTCGTCTTTGTTAATAACGTAGATCGGACGGGTGGAGTCTTTAACTGTCCCTTCACGACGGAATGGGGAATAAACAGGTTGATTTAATAGGTTTTCGGTGACAGTCAATTCAATATCTGGTTCCCTTTCATTTTCTGGTGTTGCGTTTTGGGATATTTCTTGCCTTACTGGTTGCAGATATAAAGCAGATGTTTCTGGTATTTTAAATTCGGAAATAGCTTTGGGAATTTTAACGGATGCTGTAGCGCTGTTTCCGTACAATATCCCCAAGGTTGCAGTTAAACTAGACAGGGCAAACTTGATTTCCCATTGGAAATTAAAGCAAATATTTCTCATCCGTACCTCGCAGATAATTGTGTTTTTTGTAACTACTGGCGGGCATTCTGACTTAGGGACAAAGATAAGAAGAAAAAATTTGCCTCATTACAGTTGCGGGACAGCGCTGGATTTACACCAAACTTTCCCCGTTTCTTCTGATGGTTGATTGCCACCAGAACCAGTACTTTGTTGCACGATAGCACGTATATATTGAGCGATTGATGTAGAAATATTACATTTAATTCTACTATTTTCACAAAGCATATTGAGAAAAGCTATCAATATTTAACTTTGACAAGTTGTCGTTTGACACTATTGCAACAAAAGCGCAATACCGATCGCAGATGAAGCGCCCAAAATAATCCTGAATATTTAACATAAATCTAAGAACGGTTATGATTATTAATATGCTATTTTTTAGTATAAACATGCATTCGTATAAGATTACTATTTGATTTTTGAAAAGATACGTAGGGTGTGTTAGCGCTTCTCGTAACGCACCAAAGCCTTAATAACGGTGCGTTACGACTTGCGTCTAACGCACCCTACAATATTTTGACAAGTTGTCGTTTGACACTATTGCAACAAAAGCGTAATACTGATCGCAGATGAAGCGCCCAAAATAATCCTGAATATTTAACATAAATTTAAAAAGGGTTATGATTATTAATATGCTATTTTTTAGTATAAACATGCATTTGTATGATTGTTTGTAAATGAATCTATTTTTAACCTCACGCATTAAACGCAGCCTTTCCCAGGTTTGTCAGCGATAAAGAAAGATATCTTGGCGTGGTTTCAACAAGTGAAAAGATGTGTAACTGAGTAATAGTTGCCGACTCTCTTTCGGAGTCAAATAGCTAATTTTATTTGTGTAAAATTACGGTGCGAGGACTTGATGAATCAATTACATTTGTTCGTAAATGCTGGACTAGCTGTAATGGTTGTCCTAGTGGGCAATCAACAAGCGTTTGCAAATATCAAGGATACAGTATCTTCTAAGACGATTACAGAAATTCCGAATATCTCAGAAATTAAGCGTTCTGATACGAATGTAAAAGAGTGGTTAGCTCAACAGGAACTTCCGCAGACTCAAACTATCATAGTTACAGGAGTTAAAATAAATCAAACTCAAAAGGGTTTAGAAGTAATATTACAAACACTTGAATCAAACAAACTACAAGTTACAAATAAAAGTGTAGACAATAACTTTGTCGCAGATATTTCTAATGCTCAACTAAAGTTAATAAGTGGAAATTCTTTTAGTCAAGAAAAACCTGCTGCGGGAATTATCTCTGTTGCAGTAGAAAATCAAGATAATAATACTATCCGCGTTACAGTTCAAGGTGAGGCAAATGTGCCGAAAGTCGAACTTGATGACAGCGATACAGGTTTAATTTTTGTTGTAACACCAGCCATTAATTCTACACCGCAAGCGCCGCAAACAAATAAACCTAGTACAGCACCGCAGGAGAAACCATCAAATCAAGGTCAAGAACCGATTGAACTGACGGTGACGGGTGAGCAAGATGGATATACTGTACCTGATGCGACAACTGCAACTCGGACGGATGCACCATTACGAGATATTCCTCAATCAATTCAAGTAATTCCCCGTCAGGTGATTGAAGATAGAAATGTCACGCGACTTTCGGAAATAGCTGATAACGTCAGTGGTGTACAGCCAGAACGGGGGTATGGGGGATTATCATCGTTAGGGTTTCGAGTCCGGGGATTTCTAACAAATTTTGAAACGCTTCGTAACGGGTTTCCAGATTATGGTTATTTTAGTCCGCGCGATGTTGCTAATATTGAACGGTTGGAAGTACTAAAAGGTCCAGCAGCAGTTTTATATGGTGGTAGCCCCACACAGTATGCAGGTGGGAGTGGTGTTATCAATACAACAACGAAAAAGCCTTTAGAACAGCCATTTTATCAAGCTAATTTTACCTATGGTAGCTATAACTTTTTACGTCCAACTTTAGATATTACTGGGGCGCTGAACAATGATAAATCTGTTTTGTATCGTTTGAATGCCGCTTATGAAAAAGCTGATAGTTTTCGTGATTTTGTAGAGAGTGAAAGTTTTTTTATCTCACCTGTTTTGGAGTTTAGGATTAATAAAGATACTAAACTAACATTCGAGTTTGAGCATCAAAAATTTAACTATACCTTTGATAATGGGTTTCCAATTGAGCCAGAAGTATTGAATCTTCCTCGCAATCGATTTTTAGGAGAGCCAAGTTTTGCAGATGGTGATGTTACATTTAACTCACTAACATATAATATTGAACACAAGTTTGACAGTAACTGGAAATTTCGTCAAGGATTTAATATTCTTAAAGCCAATTTAAACGATGCTAAACAGGTATCTCCTGGTTCTTTACAAGATGACCGTCGTACCCTCGACCGTTTGTTTTATGCATCAGACGAAGAACACGAAAATATCACGTTCCAAAATGAAATTTCTGGCAAATTTTCTACTGGCTCAATTCGTCATAATGTTTTGTTTGGAGTCGATTTAGCCAGAAATTTATTTAACTATATTTTTGCCCCAGACTTGGAACTACCAATAGATATCTTGAACCCCCAATATGGTGGAACTCCTACTCCTGTCGAGGGTGGTTCTCCTTTTGGTCGAAAGATTGTTTCAGAGAATGTTGGTTTATTTGCACAGAATTTGATTGAACTCCGACCCAATATAAAATTATTATTAGGTGGTCGCTTAGATTTTAATGATTACAGCAACGAAGACCGGGTAAGTGGTGATATTGTCAACGAACAATCAAATACTCGTTTTTCACCACGAGTCGGAATTGTATATCAACCAAGCGATACAACTTCGCTTTACTTCAATTGGACAAATGGTTTCTCTCCGCAATTTCAAGCGAGAAGTAGAACAAATACACAGTTTGAACCACAAAAGACTCAGCAATTTGAGGTAGGAGTTAAACAAAATATCCTAGACAATAAACTTTCAGCAACTTTAGCATTCTTTCAAATTACTAAGCAAAATGTACTAACACCAGACCCTGTTGACTCTATATTTAGTATCCAGACAGGAGAACAACGCAGCAGAGGTATTGAATTAGATGTTGCAGGGGAAGTCTTACCCGGTTGGAAAGTGGTTGCAAACTACGCTTATATTGATGGTGAAGTCACAAAAGATAATATCATACCTGTTGGGGATAGATTGTTTGGAGTTCCAGAGCATAGTGCTGGACTGTGGACAACTTACGAGTTTCAACGCGGTAATTTACGGGGATTGGGGTTCGGAGTTGGTTTATATTTTGTAGGAGAACAAGAGGTAGATTTACCAAATTCCTTTAAGCTGCCGAGTTACTTACGCGCTGATGCTTCTATTTTCTATCGACGCGATCGCTACAGATTTGCCCTCAACTTTAAAAACATCTCTAATGTTAAATATTATGAGGTTGATGGGTATAGTATTGACCCGGCACCACCATTTGCAATGTTTGGAACCGTATCATTTGAACTTTAGATTCCCGACTTCTTAAAGGATGCCATTGGCGAGTAGGGGGTATTGCCCCTCGCAGAAGGATTTTTCGACATTTCACGAGATTGTAGGGGCGGGGTAACCCCGCCCCTACGAGGTTTTTTGGTAAAATGAAGGGTCGGACTTACCATTCGCCAATGGCATCCGCAAAAGTTGTCGGGAATCTGAACACCGTAATTAAGAGAGTTACATGTGAGTAAACTACGTCACTACATCTGGATGATTAAACCCCTAATGATACTCTCAGCAGTGCTGATGCTGGGACTAATTCCAGCGTGCAAGGAGAAAGTTATCGAATCAACACACACCGCTTCTCATGCAACCAAACACACACCAGTCACAATCAAAAACTGCGACATTTCCATTACCTATAAACAACCCCCACAACGTGCTGTCACCATGACACAATCAGCAACCGAGGTAATGCTTGCGCTTGGGCTAGAAAAACACATGGTCGGTACTGGGTATTTAGATAATCCAATTTTACCAGAGTATCAACAGGTGTATTCCCAAATTCGTGTTTTAGCTGATAAATATCCATCACGGGAAGTTTTTTTGAGTGTTGAACCAGATTTTGTGTTTACTACAGAAGACAGTGCATTCGATCGACAAACTCTTGGTTCGCGGGAAGATTTATTGAAATTAGGCATTAATTCTTATTTACTAGCGATTGAATGTGAAAAACCCGAACTTAGACCTGAACGCATAACGATGGAGAACCTATATCAAGAAATTAGGGAGGTCGGGCAAATATTTGGAGTAACAGAAAGGGCAGATAAGTTAGTAGGAAATTTAAAAAATCAGTTGCAACAAACCCAACAAAAACTGGGTAAAGTAACAACGAAAAAGCGTATATTTTGGTATGACTCTGAAGACCCACCTTTAACAGTTTCTAACTGGGGAATGCCTAATCATATTATTGAGTTAGCAGGTGGGGAGAATATTTTTAAAGATATTCAAAAAAAAGAAGCATGGGTAACAGTTAATTGGGAAGATGTCATCGCACGTCAACCGGATGTAATTGTACTGATTGATGCTAGTTGGTCATCTGCCCAAGAAAAGCGACGCATACTCAAATCGAATCCTGCTTACTCTAAACTCAAAGCAGTCCAAGAGGATAAATTTATTATCCTGGGTTTTAGTTACACAATGCCAGGAATTAGAAATATAGAAGGAGTCAGAAAACTAGCCGAAGCTTTGTACCCTAAGAAGTTCAAATGATATTTACGACAGCCTGTCTTTTGACATTAAGGCAATAATTATTTAACAGTAAGCGCATTGTCATATTATGTGTGGTAGGAGTATAAAGTGAAGCATTTGAGTTTCTCAAAGCATCTAGGAGTAGCTTCTGCAATTATATTATTTGTAACTCAGCCAGCGCAGGCTGAAGTAGCAAGCGTTACTAATATCAAGCTCAGTACCACCCCAAGCGGGCTGCAAATTATTCTCGAAACAATTAGCAGCAAGCCGATTCAAGTTTTTACCAGCAGTTACGGGCAAACTTTAGTTACGGACATTATCAACACACAGTTACAGCTTCCACAAGGTGGTAAATTTCGTCAAGATAATCCTAGTACAGATATTGCATCT
The DNA here is from genome assembly GCA_964242965.1 of uncultured Calothrix sp. Lineage (GTDB taxonomy): Bacteria > Cyanobacteriota > Cyanobacteriia > Cyanobacteriales > Nostocaceae > JANNFJ01. The sequence goes on from CAXTCQ010000011.1 coordinate 35,554, forward strand.
GTTAGTGTTGTACCTTTAGATGCTAACAGCATCCGAGTCACGATTGTTGGTGTTAAAGACATACCGAAAGTACAGGTAACACAAAATACTCAGCAATTAGTTTTCAGTCTTGCTGCTTCTAATAATTCGGCTAGTAATCCTGATACAACGACAGAAAAACCGCAAATTTCCCTACCCAGCGAAAATGCAGAAACTACGACTACACCTAATGAGACTATAGAAAAGCCTGAAAACCCGGATATTGAATTGACAGTAACCGGAACGCAAGACGGTTATCGAGTTCCGACTGCAACTACTGGAACTAAAATAGAGACACCGCTACGCGATTTACCGCTTTCGATTCAAGTTATTCCACGTCAGGTAATTGAAGATAGAGGAGTGGTACGTTTAGATGAGCTAGCTGATAATGTAGCAGGTGTCCAAAATGAGCCTGGTTATGGTTCCCTACCCTCAGTTGGATTTCGGATTCGCGGCTTTACTACCAATTTTGGCAATTTACGCAACGGGTTTCAAGATTTTGGCTATGTTACACCTCGTGATATCGCCAACGTTGAACGATTTGAAATTCTTAAAGGTCCCGCATCGATTTTATACGGAGGAGGTCAGTTTAGTTCGGGTATTCCGAGTGGTGTTGTCAATACTGTTACAAAAAAGCCTTTAGAACAGCCTTACTACAACGCTAGTGTCACTTACGGAAGTTACAACTATGTCCGTCCCACAATTGACTTAACTGGGCCTCTTACAGATAATAAATCACTGCTGTATCGCCTAAATGTTGCTTATGAGAATGCCGATAGTTTCCGCGACTTTGGTAGAAATGATAGTTTCTTTATTGCCCCAGCGCTAACTTGGAAAATTGGCGAGCGAACCACTCTTGGTTTAGAATTTGAATATCAAAATTATAATCTCAATTTTAACTACGGGTTTTTACCCGAACCAGAATTTCTCAAACTTCCTAGAAATAGATTTTTGGGAGAACCTAAGTTTAGTGAAAGTAATAACCGTTCGACTTCATTTACTTACAATTTGGAGCATGAATTTAGCGATCGCTGGAAATTTCGGCAGGGATTTAATATAGTTCAAGCAAACTTAGATACTAAGTCAACATTTTTATATGCCCTACAAGGTGACCGTAGAACAGGAGAGAGGGGTCTAACAAAGTCAGATGAGGCTAATAATAATCTGACCCTGCAAAACGAAATATACGGTAAGTTTAATACTGGTTCGATTCGCCATAATCTACTGTTTGGAGTAGAAGTATCTCGATACAAATTTGAATACGATTTTACCGATGGCGATGTAAATACAATTGATATTTTTAACCCACAGTATCGCAATAGTTTTGTCATTCCATCATCGCCGACTTCTGGTCGAGAATATGGTTCAGAGAACGTTGCTCTTTACCTACAAAACCTGATTGAAGTTTTACCCAACCTAAAAATCCTTGCTGGTGGACGCTTTGATTATAACGAACTCTTTAGAAAAAATCGCGTCACCAATACGACGATTAACGAACAATCAAATTCACAGTTCTCACCGCGCGTTGGTATTGTCTATCAACCAAGTCAATTGACATCACTTTACTTTAACTGGGCAAAATCTTTTACACCCAATATTACCGCTAGAAGTCGCACTGATGAGCAGTTTGAGCCAGAAACAGGCGAGCAATTTGAGGTAGGTATTAAGCAGGATTTAATCAAAGACCGTCTTTCAGCAACATTAGCACTGTATCAAATTACTCGGCAAAATGTACTGACTTCAGACCCAATTAATCCTAATTATAGGATTCCTACAGGCGAACAACGAAGTAGAGGCGTGGAATTAGATATTACAGGACAGATTTTACCTGGCTGGAAAATTATTGCAAATTACGCTTATAACGATGCTGTGGTTACGGAAGACGAAGATATTCCGATCGGTGACAAATTGTATGGTGTACCTAGAAATAGCGCTAGTTTATGGACGACATATCAAATTCAAAGTGGTAATTTGCAGGGTTTAGGATTTGGTTTGGGATTAGCTTTTGTGGGAGAGCAAGAAGCTAGAGTTCCGAATAATCTTACATTACCTTCTTATGTCAGAGCCGATGCTGCAATTTTCGGGAGCAACGCGATCGCTACAGAATTGGACTAAATTTCAAAAATATTTCTAATGTCAAGTACTATACCTTCGACGGTTTCTTCATCTATCCCTCAGCACCATTTACGGTTTTAGGAACAGTGTCGGTTGACTTTTGAGGAATTTTAGAGATGAAACGACAGCACTATATTAGTTTCCTTGCAACTCTTTTATTGATGCTACTTGTGGGTTGTCATGGCGGGTGAATCACAATAGACAACTTGCAACTCCCGTTACCCCAGTGACAATTGATAACTGTGGTGTTACCAACACCTACAAACAACCACCAAAACGAGCGATCGCACTAAACCAACCAGCAACAGAAGTCATGTTGGCGCTAGGTTTGGAAGCACACATGGTTGGTACAGCTTATTTGGATGACCGCATTCTTCCTGAATACCAGCAAGCATACGCAAAAGTTCCCGTAATTGCTCAAAAGTATCCATCGAAAGAAGTATTGCTAGCTAAAGAGCCAGATTTTGTTTATGCTTCATTCCCTGGTGCTTTTGGAAAAAATACAACTAGCGAGCGTCAAGAGTTACTCAATTTAGGAATTAATTCGTATTTAGCAGAAGGAGCGATAGAAGTTTGTAAAAAAAAACAGGAATTGCTGGAAAATATCTATAGCGAAATTCGCAATATTGGCAGTATTTTTGGAGTAAGTGTGCGTGCCGAAAAATTAATTGCTTCGTTACAGCAACAACTTCAAGACACTCAAACCAAACTTGGCAATATAAATCCTCCCAAACTTATCTTTTGGTATGCGGATGAAAGTCCACCTTACACAATTACCGTCGATAGTTTACCAAATCTAATTTTAGAGCGGGCTGGTGGTCGAAATATCTTTCAACAAAAAGGGAACGGCACATATATTAAAGTAAACTGGGAGGATGTTGTTAACCGCAATCCAGAGATAATTATTCTTAGTGAAGCCTTTTGGTCACCTGCCCAAAAACAGCGACAGCTTTTTTTAACAAACCCTGCCTACACAAAAATTGCCGCAGTTCAGAAAAATAAGTTTATCGTGATTGACTACAGTTACAGCACATCGGGTGTCAGAATTGCTAAAGGGGTGAGAAAACTAGCTCAAGCGCTTTATCCAGAAAGGTTTCGCTAATGGTAGTAAAACAAAATTCCCGTAAACCGGGTAAGCAAACCAAACAACGCTATAACCTTCTGATTTTGGGATTGTTTATTGCCCTAATTATCTCTATCACCCTAGCTGTAACGATTGGTGCCGTACCAATCTCCCCATTACGAGTATGGCAAATTGCTTTATCACAAATGATTCTTGGTATAAGTGGAGACTGGACACCAGCACAAGTTCAAATCATCTGGTTTATTCGGTTTCCGAGAACATTGCTAGCTATGTTGGTAGGTGCGGGACTTTCTGTTGTAGGTGTAACGATGCAAGCGTTAGTTCGGAATCCTCTTGCTGACCCTTATATTTTAGGTGTCTCCTCTGGAGCTTCTGTTGGTGCTGTTTGTGTCATCTTATTCAGTGTATTTTCTTGGTTAGGAATCTACGCCGTTTCTTTCGGCGCCTTTATTGGTGCTTTAGTCTCTTCGGTAATAGTGTTTCTTTTAGCACAGAATACTGGGCGCATCTCTGCTACCCGCTTAGTTTTAGCTGGAGTGGCAATATCCTATTTATTTTCTGCAGTGACGAGTTTCTTAACGTTGAAAAGTGGAACTTCTGAAGCTGCGCGTAGGGTTTTATTTTGGTTATTAGGGGGACTATCAGGAACAAAGTGGACTGACTTGATATTGCCGTTAATCGCTTTATCGTTTGGGTTAGGATATTTATTACTGCAAGCACGCGCTCTTAATGCTTTGATTATTGGTGAAGAAACAGCAACGGTTCTGGGAACGAATACCGACCGCTTTCGCAAACAGTTATTTTTAGTGACTTCGCTATTAACTGGTGTAATTGTTGCTGTTAGCGGTGCTATTGGTTTCGTCGGGTTAATGATACCACATTGTGTCAGATTGTTAGTTGGCTCCGACCATCGTCGAGTGTTACCCACAAGTTTACTATTAGGGGGAATCTTCCTTGTTTGGGCAGATGTCCTGGCTCGTATTATCGTAGCGCCGGAAGAACTACCTGTTGGTATTATTACTGCTTTATTTGGGGCACCGTTTTTCATCTGGTTGATGCAGCGTCATGGGGGTAAATCATGAGACTGCAAGTTAAGCAAGTTTGTTTTTCTATCAATGGGGAGCAAATCATCCGTAATATTAATTTGGATATTAACAAGAACGAATTTGTCGGCTTGATTGGTCCAAATGGTAGCGGTAAATCTACTTTACTGAGGTGTATATACCGCATTCTTAAGCCTGATGCTGGGTTGATTACTTTGAATGACGAAGATATTTGGAAACTGAGTTATCGTCAAATGGCAAAGTCCACTTCTGTTGTCTTGCAAGAAAGTTCAACCGAATTTGATTTTACAGTTTTTGAAATGGTATTGATGGGTCGGGCGCCACATCAAGGAATGTTTAATAGTGAAACTCGTCAAGACATTGAAATTGTCCAATCAGCTTTACTTAGGGTAGGTTTACAAGATTTAGCACAACGTAACTTCCTCTCTCTGTCAGGAGGGGAAAAACAACGAGTAATGATAGCAAGAGCAATATCTCAGCAAGCAAAGTTTCTAATTTTAGATGAACCTACCAATCATTTAGACATTCGTTACCAACTAGAAATTCTCGAACTAATAAAAGATTTAGGTGTTACCTGTATTGCTGCATTGCACGATTTGAACCTTGCCGCTGCATATTGCGTGCGTCTTTACGTTTTACAAGCAGGGGAAGTAGTTGCCTCTGGAACACCATCTGAGATATTACATCCTGAGTTAATTCGTAACGTTTACGGTGTTGGTGCAGATGTCTTAGTACATCCAAAAACAGGAAAACCATACGTCTTTTTCTTTCCTCAACGCTTTTGAGTCCTACTTTGTATTCTCATTAATTAACATTAGGACTTACGCAACATTTAAGAAAAACGAACCACAAAGGACACATAGGCGCTTCGCCTTACCGCAGGGTAGGACACGAAGGAATAAGAGTTTGGGAGAGTTTTTGCGTAAGTCCAGAACATAACTCATATCGATTCCGGCTGCGCCGGAATTATAAAGCTTTTGTTTTTGGCCATCAGTGAAAAAAGGCGATCGCTTTAATTATAGATGGTTGTTTTAGGAGAACGGTAGCGTGTCCGTTCAATTGGGTCAGATGCTTGACGGTAAAGATGAAACAATTCTTAATAGCTTTGGTGAGGTTTTAAATTTAGGCGTTTAGGCATAATTTTTCCGGCGTTGCACCCTTAAAGCTTCTATAAGCGAGTATATCATTCCGGCGCAGCCGGAATCGATATCACATCTTGTACCACCAATATTATCAACACAAAAATAACTAAGTATTTATAGATTCTCTGACTGTTTATACCAAGTTATAATTTTGTCGCCCTTTCCAACAATTACACCACCTTGCAATCTTTGACAACGTCTACTATGTTTTCTGATTACAGCATCACAACCAAGATTAAGAATTGAGAAAAAATCTGTGTATGAACAAAAAGCACTGTCTCCAAGAAGTACATCCTTTAGGATTATACTTTTAATAATGATTATGATTGAATATAAAAGTTAAAATTATATCTAGTACCCATGCTTGATGAATCTTATCCAGAGGCACTACGCCCAGTTAAAAGTACCGAATTTCTCCCACAAATTAGTATTTGGGAGACTTTCGGCGGATTGTTTTTGGTGGGGACAGTGGGTGCATTAATTGTTCTAGCGGCGGAGATTAAGTACCCCATAACAGTGAAAGCACCAAGTGTAGTTCGTCCTGCCGGCGATTTGCGAGTCGTACAAGCTGCGATCGCGGGGACAATTGAAACAATAATGGTAAAGGAAAATCAGCAGGTGAAAAAAGGGGATGCGATCGCCACTCTCAATGCTTCCCGTTTGCAAACCCAAAAAAGTCAATTGCAAGGGAATATCCGGCAAAATCAACAGCAACTGACGCAGATAAATGTCCAAATGCAGGCATTGCAAACACAGATAAACGCTGAGGCTAATTCTACACAACGGTTAATAGCTTCTGCACAAGCTGATTTATCTCGCAACCAAAGGGATTATAAAGATAAGCAAATTACCTCGAATTCAGAGGTACAAGAAGCAGAAGCAACCTTAGAATTGGCGCGGGAGGAACTAAAGCGTTACCAACAACTGGGAAATACAGGTGCGATCTCAATATTACAAATTAAAGAGAAAGAGCAAGCATTCAAAGCTGCTACTGCAAGATTGGTAGGTGCCAAAGCGCTTTTAAATCCTAGTGCAGCCACAGTTGCGATCGCAACTGAGAGAATTGCCCAAGAACAAGCCAGAGGAGAATCGATAGCGATATTAAGCCAGCAAGAACAAGAACTCAAACGCCGCCAAGTTGAAATCCAAACCCAAATTAGTCGTAACCAAATTGAACTGCAACAGCTAGAAACAGACTTGCAAAAAAACGTCGTTCGTGCATCGGAGTCAGGTACAATTTTAAAATTAGCATTGAAAAATCCGGCTCAAGTTGTTAGCTCAGGTGCAGCTATTGCCGAAATTGCTCCTAGCGCTGCACCTTTGGTAGTTAAAGCCCGTGTTGCCTTAGAAGATATCAGTAAAGTACAAGTCTGTAAAGCCCTTAAAGTTGCCGATTGTACTGCGGGTAAAGTATTTATGCGAGTTTCAACCTACCCTTATCCAGATTATGGCACACTCAAAGGAAAAATCAGCGCGATCGCTCCCGATACTACCAAACCTCAGAATAATACATCTGCTCCATACTATGAAGTCACCATCCAACCTGAAACAATATACTTAGTTAAAAACGGTCAACAATATTTTATTCAGCCAGGGATGGAAATTCAAGCAGATATTATTTACACAGAAGAAACAGTCCTAAAATTTATTCTTCGGTCTTCACAATTGATTTCTGATTTATAGTCTTTCAAGAAACACTTTGTTTGAACTACTAAGCCCAAACGGATTACCTCTTTAAAAAACTGGCACGCTCTTAGCTCGACTTTATTTGATTCAGGTAGGGGCAACGAGCCGGGAGCTGTACCCCTACCACTGTACCTCACTCGATTCTTAAGCGCTATAAACCCCAATTCAAGAGCTACTTCGCTTGAAACTCCGTAAACTTACCTCCCAAACCCTCAATAATAGTCTTAGTATTCGCTTTCAGCATTTTTTGATAAGTGTCACCTTCACTACCAGGTTCCCCCAAACCATCAGCAAAGATTTCCCGCTCGGAAACCTTGACATTTGCTTCCTTAGCTACAGTTTCAATCAACTTAGGGTTGATAGCCACTTCCGCGAAAATTGTCGGCACCTTTGCTTTTTCAACAGTTTTAACAGTATCCTTCACCTTCGCTGCCGTAGGTTTTTCCTCCGTACTAATACCCTCTAGCGATGCAGTAGGAATATCGTAAGCTTTCGAGTAATACCCCAAAGCATCGTGAGTTGTTACCAAAGTCCGCGAAGAAGGAGGAATTGTGGCAATTTGGGACTTAATCCAGCCGTCAATCTGAGTTAATTCTGTGGTGATAGCTTTGGCATTCTTAGTGTAAAGTTCTGCATTCTCCGGTGCAACCTTTGCTAAACTAGCCTGGATTGTTTCCACTATGCGGACACCATTTTGAGCATTCTGGAAAACATGAGGGTCATTTTCAACTTTGCCATCTTCTTCAAACTTTTGGGGAGTGGGAACCGCAACTTCATCAACCGCAACCTTTGGAGATGAATTTGATGTGGCTTGAATTAGCTTGACTAAAGTTGGCTCAAAGTTATACCCTCCATACAATACCAGATTGGCATCCTCAATTGCTTTGCGGTCTTCTGGGGTAGCCTGATAAACATGCGGGTCAGCACCTGGTTTAATCAAACATTTCAAGTCTACGGTATCTCCAGCAACTTGTTTGGTTAAATCGCACAGAACTGTATTTGTTGCCACTACCTTAACTCCCTTGCCCGTAGCTGTAGGAGTATTGGTTGCACCAACAGGGCTAGTTGTGGGTGTGGCAGAACTATTCTCACTGCTTTGAGGAGATTCGGCACAACCAGCAAATAAGCCAACACTTAGCATAAATGCTGCTAATCTTTTTGTCAGATTCAGATTATTATGCATATTTTTTAACACTTACAACTAGGTTTGTTAAGGTAGAATGAGAATTGTTCTTACACAGACTTGCTTATGTTAGAGGTTCAAAAATTGGCTGTCAACTACCGGGGGGTAAAAGGACTTGATGAAGTTACATTTCGTATTCAACCCGGTCAACTGGTGGGAATTCTTGGATCAAATGGGGCAGGTAAAAGTACGCTGTTTAAGGCGATGTTGGGTTTAATTCCTAGCATTGGTGGTTCTGTGAAATACGCTAAAAGCTCACTCAAGCGACAATTGCAAAGGGTTGCTTATGTACCCCAGCGCAGTCAAATCGACTGGGATTATCCTATTACCGTTGAAAATGTGGTGTTAATGGCGCGAACTCGATCGCAGGGCTGGTTTCGTCCTCCAGGTCGTCCAGCTTTTGAAATTGTCAAGAATGCTTTAGAAAGGGTAGAAATCGATTGCTTGCGACATCGCCGCATCGGAGAATTATCAGGGGGACAGCAGCAGCGGGTTTTTTTGGCTCGTGCTGAGAGTACCAGTTTTATCGAATGCGATACTCCTGCGGAGTCACTTCGTGAACGCCTGCACTTTTCCCATTATCTCCAAATACACACCACTTTTAAATAGAATCCCTTGTCTTGCCCCATTGGCAATTCCCGATAGTAATGTTGGCATAATTGCTGCCATTAACGCGCAGGGTGAAGCTACGACTAAAAAAATCAAAGCCCGATAAATCGTGTTTTCCCAACTCCAACCCAAAATGAATGGCGGTAAAATCGCTAACATTAATCCTAAAATCACAATTATCTTTGCATAACCGCGTTCAAATTTTTCGAGAAATTGCTGCGACGGAGGTGCTTCGGTTTGCGCTTGCAAGACTTGTTTTACAATCCTCTGAATTAAACTCGATTCTGGTGGTTGATGGACTCGCAACCGCAACGCACCGTTACCGTTAATTGTTCCACCGAAAGCTTCATCTCCAACGGTTTTCTCAACGGGTAGCGACTCGCCAGTAATTGCGGCTTCGTTGATGCTACTAAATCCCTCAGTAATAATACTGTCTGTAGGGATGGTTTCGCCCGGTTTGACGAGAATTTGCGACCCTACTTTTAATTGACTAATGGCAATCTCAATCACTTGCCCGCGTGACAAAAGCCGCGCTGTATCAGGAGTTAGCTGCATTAAACTGCGAATCGCACGTTCGGTACTAGCAATTGCATAACCTTCTAATGCACCGCTAATGGCAAAAATCAAAATCAGCACTGCACCATCAACTATAAAATAATACTTGCGTCGCCACAAACCTAAACCAGCAGCACCCAACGCTTAGTCATCGGTGCTGAAAAAATGCACGACCAAGCATTAGCAAAATTAACAGAATTAGGAATCCCCACTATTGCCCGTACCATTAGCAGTTGGCAAGATTTAGAAAATCAGACAACAGAGTTATCCCAGCGTATAGGTGCTGACCCTAAAATAATCCTAGATAAATATAAATCTTACTTCGGCAATGTTTCTAACAACGGAAAATCAGTTTTAATTTTACTGCGATGCCCTTGGCAACCATCTTCGATGGTATCGCAACCAACATCATCGCCAAATAAATATAGTTGGGCTAGTAATTTGCTAGAAAAATTCAAGTACAAAAATTTAGCAGCCGATTTTCAATCCGGTAGTCGCTTTAAAGGTTATCTGACTCTTTCGCAAGAAAAAATACTCGAAGCTAATCCCGATAAACTTTTTATCATTGAGTCGGATAATTTGAATCCTAATGATTTTAAAAAACTACCTTTTTGGAATAAATTAAAAGCAGTACAAAACAATCAAGTATATACTTTTCATCATGATGGTCTAATTACTCCCGTAAGTATTGATAATATTGATGAGACATGTAAAAAAATACGCGAAATCGCAGCTAAGTAGTGGTCTGTGTTATTAGTTCTGATGGGTTACAAGAATCCGGGTTTCTTCAAGAAAACCGGATTCTGGATCTCTCGACTAGTCAAAATTAATGACATAGACCAGTAGGTGTATATTGATTACCTTGCATAATACCGTCGCAAAATCACCCGCTTGTTTAGATAGAGTTAAATAAAAAAGTTGCATGAAGCAAAAACAGGGAAATTACATCAAATTCAACAGCCTAGGCTCTGCCTCTGGTCAAGCCCCTGGAGTAAGTTTTGGCGTTACGATACGCTTTTGGTTTCCATCGACACAAAACTGGGCTTTACAATCGCTGGAACAATCTTCTCACAAGCCATCAATGCACCCGATAAATTCCGTGCGGTTGGTCCGATTTGCAACGCAGCTAACCCACCCATGATAAATAATTCGCAACCTTGCCAACGCAGACATGTATTTAATACAGGTAAACCCTTTACTACCGGAATTGGATAAGCTGCTAAAACGGACTTTAATAATGGTTCGGTTGTCACGTCGAACTTAGTACCTGTAGACAGCCAAATTCGGTTGAACTCATGGACATTCCCATTGCTACATTGCACTAACCAACTATTTCCCAACCACTCAACCTTCACTACTTGGCAATTCTCATCAATCGTGAGATTACCATTACGTACCTCTCGTCGCAGTTGCATACCCATTGCTGGAGTCATCGAACCACCGTTACGCGCTTGTTGAATCATGGCAAAGCGTTTTTCTAAGTCTGATTCGGCAAAAAAACCTTTGAGATATTTTGGCCCTAGCCAACCCGGTTCGGCATCAAATAGCTTTTCTTGCAGTTGCCTGCGTATCATCAAATTGACTTTTGCACCCTTCGATATTGCACCTACGGCTAAATATCCACTCGTCAAACCACCACCAATTATCAAGACTTTTTCCCCCGCAAGCTGTAAAGAGCGTAAATCAACTTTAGAGGAGTGACAGAGTTTATTTTGGGGATACTCCGCTTCAATCTCTTGAACCCAATTAGGTATTTGTAAGTTAGCATTACCAGTCGCCAAAACCACCCGTCTTGCTATGGTGGATTGCCCATCATGAAACCACAAGCGAAAGTGATTCTTCTCAGGTTCAATTCGAGTTACTGCAAGGGGAATAACTCGGTCTTCTAAATCCCATTGGGAAATTACATCCTCACACAAATCTTGAAATAACTTAGTTCCGGGCAAATCGTAGGGAGGAAATAGTTCGCTTGAACGAGATTCGGCAAATTTTCGCAATGCAAAACGATTCGGATCGGGATGATGAACAGCAGGCGATCGCAAATGAGGTATATTAAAGGCTGCAAATTGCTGTTCCCAGCGACTCATCCATTTTCCACCCTTATCAAATACTACAAACCTAGAGCGCATTTTCGGACGCTTTTGCAGCAAATGGGTAACTAACGTGAGAGCGTGGGGACCTCCCCCAATAATTGCTAGGTTGATTTTATCGGGCAATAGCGCTATCGTTTCCATAAAAATGAATCATAATTAGAATCATTATCATAATAGTGCAATACTTCTTAAGGAGTTAACCGAAGCAAAATCATACTGGGGTTGAAATTACTCAAACCTAAATGCTGTTATCATCTTAAGGGGGTTTTTCGTTAATTCCTAACTGCTTCTTGCTAAGTTTCAACTGCTTCCAGGCAGCTTTTATTTGGGAATAAGATTCTTCTGGAGACAATTTTCCATTCGTTTCTAAAGCAGTTATATAGCTTACCCGCAGATAAAATTCCTGTAAATTTGCATTGAATACCAAATTCTCTGGCTTAACTTGTCCGTAGTAGCGATCGCGGGGATATAAAAACTTATCTTTATTCATTTTCATCTAGTTTCCAACTAAATATTTATGATATGTAATCTCGAAAATTGTCCCATTTGTCGCACACCTGTTTATAACATTCAGATGGCGAGATTGCTACATTTGGCAACACATTCACTTCAATTTGAGAGCCAATTTTTATCAGCATAAGTACATCGGTTTCGGGATTATATGTATCAACTTGTTCAAGAATATACTTAGTGGACTCTTTTTCCAAAATCCACTCATTTAGATAAGCTTTTAGGATAGGTTTAGTAACAAAGTGGATACCCTGAATATCTCCTGGTGATAAACTTTCTTCATTTTGTATACCTTTACTTCTCCCCATCATTAAGGGAAATAAGAAAGAATTTTTTTTTGCTGAAGCGGATGGAGATAAACCGACTTCATAAAGATAACAAACAACACATCCCCGCCCAGATTCTATAAAACCTTTCCAAGCAGTGTAGCCAATAAGTAAAAAATTAGTAATGTCTATCTGCATTAGCTATTTACTATTATTATTAGAGGTAATTATTTCATTTTTAATTGTCATTTATTTTTTCAATTAGTTTGTGTGTGTGAATAAAAAAAGGGAGCAATGTAATTATAACTGTCGGTTGATTGCTGCAATTTTCAGATTCAATCGTAAGGTTTCGGTACGACGCAAACGACGGGGACGGTTAGTTATTATGGTGTTAGAAGTTGACATATTTTTCTTCTCAATCAAAATATAGGTGTTTTTAAACGTGGTGATATCCTGAGTCTGTGTCGTGGTTAAGTTGCACTAGCTTTATTTTCAGCTAATCCAAAACCTTTACCTATTCCATAGCGTACAGTTTTAAACTCAACTTGGTTTGAATTGGAATTATAGATGGTGTAAGTTGCTTCACCCGGTTTTCGTCCCACATTTCCCACTCCAATTACTTGACGTGGGTTAACAATGTTAAAAGTTTGAGGAGAAACTGTATTATCGAGAGTTGTAATCCCAGAGGTTACGGAACCTGCTTCTAAGTAGTACTCAAAAGTTAAACCAGAACGTCCGCAGAACAAATTATTTGCTTCCATCCGCGATAGTCGATCTAACATTTGAATAGGTTCGGTACTGTCCGTAAGTTCTTCACTAACAGAAACTGTAGAACCGTGAATTAACAAGCAATCCAAATCAAAAAATCCCAAATCCAGCGTACTCAACCATCGGACAGTTTCCCGTGGAACGCATTCCCACAGCAATTTAACCGTGTCTCCCCCGTATTTCTGCATTAATTCAGTTGGTTCGCTAGTACCACCCAAACCATGCAAAATAAAACATTGTTGTTCCCACCATCCTTTACAAACTAACGGTTGCAACTCCCCATTTCGGGGTTTACGCACGCGTTCTACAAGTTGTTCTGATTCTTGTGTTGGCCCCACCAAATCCCCAAGAATATATAAAACCTCAATATTACGACGCTGTAATTTAATATCAGCAATTACAGCTTCATAAGCCGCTAAATTACCTTCGATTCCGCTTAAAATTGCCCACATATCAGTTCAATAGGGAGTAGGGAGTAGGGAGTAGAGAGTAGGGGAAGGAAAAGGATAAAAGAGTTAAAGGGTTTCATAGGAAGAATTAATTTCACTCCCCACTCCCCACTCCCCATTCTCCAATTACCTCGTACAAACATGGGTAGGGTCATCAGCACGTTCTGCAAATTCTACCCCACGGGCTAAACGCCAAGCAAAAATCGGAGGTAAACCTGTTTCAATAATTGCCTCACAAGTTTTCTTATAATCGTAAGGAACTTCCCGTAGCGTCACGAACTGGGTATCTGTGTCGTAAATCACATAAGTCGCATTAGGTCGTCCGTGTCGCGGTTCGCCGACTGACCCGACATTGACAATCTTCTTCAATGGTGCAGTAAAGCTTCTTTCTCGCGTTTCTTTATTCTCATCTCGAACCCGCACTTGCAGGCTAAGTGCATCCAATGTACGGACGTAGGGTACTGACCAGTCATAGGGACGCGCCAAAGTTGCTTGTGAGCCACATCAGTGTCAACATTAGCACCTTTGACGACCTCGTTTGCCCAGGTATGGTACTCTGAATTCTTCACTTTGGGCGGTAAAACAGCTACTTTTTGATAGTCTAATCCGTATAAAACCTGCTCAATACTGTGACTTTCTAAGTAAAATCCCTGTTCGATCAAGGCGACCTCTGCTGATTCCAAAAGCTTGAAAAATTCGGCTTCTTGTCCGTCGCTAAAAACCTTGAGAAAAGGAAATTCAGCCGCTAACCGTTTTTGGTCGATTGGTACATTTCCCACCCCCGGACTAAAATATAATACATTTTCCCCTGAGACACGGCTCATTTCACTTAGCTGTTGGTGAATCCAGGTTGTTTTCCCAGAACCAGCAATTCCAGCAACGACGATGATTTTTGAGACATTCATGTTTTGATATTTTGAGCGTTGGCGTTTACGTCTCGTGTTTTGGCTTTAATTTTAGGCTGATGTTATATAAATAATAATAATCGTTATTGTATAACTAAATAATATAATACATTTTTTGCCTAAAATCGAAAATATGAGCAGTACTGGCTTAACCGCTCGATTAACTCCCCACCAAGAGCAGATACTCAAAACTCTAGAAGTGTTTGATGGTGCAATTTCTGCCCAAGATTTGCATATTCAACTACGTTCTACCTACAAAGCTTTGGCATTGGCTACGGTTTATCGTGGGCTGAAAGTGTTGAAATTGCACGGATTGGCACAAAGCCGTACTTCTATAAAAGGTGAATTTTTGTATAGTTTAGTTCTAAAACACCAGCACTACGTTACTTGTTTGCGATGCAGCGAGTCAATCACTGTTGATGCTTGTCCGGTTTGTCAACTCGAAGCTGAATTAGAGCAAAAGCTTTCGTTTAAGGTCTTTTATCATACTTTAGAGTTTTTTGGTTTGTGCGTGTCTTACCAAGTAAAAAATCCTCAAGCATTGAATTAGGGAGAATTACTCCTAATGTCAAACGAAGCTTTTCATTGGTACATTGATATCCTTGGTAAGAAACTGTAAGGCTTTCATTACCCTTTTTGGAGTATCTTTCAAACCTTCTCTATCTGGGTCTTCCCCTAACCCAATCAACAAAGTTCGCACAGCCTGCATCATTTCTGCTTCGGTGACTTTCTGTTTTTGCTGAGTTTTGATAGACGCAATCACTTTTTCCGCAGGATTGGACTCCGGACGATATGATAAAGTCATTTGCTTGTTTTAATAGTTGTTAGTTGTGATGAGTTCGTTATTAGGTACTTATTGTTAGTTATTTTTGCTCCTAACTTGTACTTAATATTTCTTAATCTACCAAACATTCGTTCAGTAAAGAATGAATTTTTTTGGTATCTAAATGTCTACCAATGAAAACAACTTCATTTTTAGGAGATGTTTTCCATTCCGAAGCATCTAATTGATAACGAGAACCGCTAAGTTGAAAAATATGCCGGAGAGGACTATCGCTAAACCACAAAATACCCTTAGCTCGAAATACGTCTTTTGGCATTTCTTCAGTCAAGAAATTATCAAATTTTTGAACATCAAAAGGTTTATTAATTTGGAAAGACACTGATATAAATCCATCATTATCTAGGTGCTGAGAGTGATGACCGTGATGTTGATGTTTATGGTCATGATGCTCATGGTCTTGATGCTCATGATTGTGAGAATGGTCATGATTATGGTCGTGATGTTCGTGTTTATGTTCTTCTTGTTGAGGAGGATTATATAAATCTGAATGGGTTAATCCGACACCGAGAATTAATGGTAATGCTACTTTTCCGTGGGTAGTCCGCAGGATTCTTGGTGACTCTTTGACATCATGGATAAAATCTTCTAATTCTTGAAGTTTTTCTGGTGTCGCAAGGTCAGTTTTATTGAGAATAACAATATCCCCATAGGTAATTTGTTTAAATGCTGCTTCACTTTGAAAATGTTCTGCATCAAAGGATTCAGCATCAACTACAGTCAAGATAGAATCAATATTAGTAAAATCTCTCAGTTCTGTTCCCAAGAAGGTCAAAATAATTGGCAGTGGGTCAGCGATGCCTGTGGTTTCAATCACCATATAATCGATACGGTCTTCACGTTCTAAGACTCGATAAACAGCATCAACTAATCCATCATTGATGGTGCAGCAAATACAGCCATTGCTTAACTCCACCATATCTTCATTGGTAGAAACCAGCAATTGGCTATCAATATTAATATCGCCAAATTCGTTGACAAGGACAGCAACTTTCAAATCTTGTTTATTCTCAAGAATTTGATTGAGTAATGTAGTTTTACCACTACCCAAAAATCCTGTGATGATAGTCACAGGCATTCCCATTTTCGGGATATCGAGTGCTGACAAGTCGGTTTGCTTTTCGGTTGTTGTGTAACTCATATTTTATCCTTGATTAATTTAGACAGCGTTCGTAAAATTGTACAGTAAGTGAGAAAAATATCGGGCGAACCGACAGGTCGGCGCTTCGCTATCGCTTAAATTCAACAATCATTTAATTGCCTGATTATAGCAATAGTTTATTTGATTTTAAATCAACTTTCAGGAGGGGGTGGAATCCGCGCTAAAATTCCTTTTTGTAATATTTCTGGTCGTGACTGTCGTGGCACAACACCATCAGTACTTGCATAGTATTGCTCGCATAATTGGAGAATTACCTCTGCACTTTCTAGAGGTGATAAATCGCCAAACATTAGGTTAGTTTTGTTTGATGCGGTAAAAGCAACAGCACAAGGTCTTTTACAAGCACTTAAACAACCTAATTCTTGAATTACGAACTCAGATTTTAACGACCAATTTTCATATAGCTTTAATAACTGATTAAATAAATACTTACTACCTCTTTCTTCCATATAGTCGCGTTGAGTCGGAGAGAAGTAACAAGATTTGCAAACAAATAAAGCATGTTTAGCCATAGTGCTTCCTACCCTAAAAAATTATAAAGAATTCTTGTTGTCAATTGCTTTTTGCATCATCTGTTGTAAATCAGTAAGATTAATTCCTCCTAAGTCACCTTCCTTCCTTGTCCTAATACTTAAACTTTGACTTTCTACTTCTTTCTTTCCCACCACAGCAACAACCGGAATTTTCTCTAACTCTGCTGTGCGAATTAGTTTACCTAAACGTTCGCCACTATTGTCAATTTCTGCCCGAAAACCAGCTTTTTTCAAAGTATTTACTACTGATAATGCATAAGGAAGTACTTCTTCAGTCACAGGTAACAATCGGATTTGTACTGGTGCAAGCCATAGGGGAAAATCCCCTGCATAATTTTCAATTAAAATTCCAAAGAAACGTTCTAAAGAACCAAAAATTGCTCGATGAATCATGATTGGTCGTTTTCTAACGCCATCAGCTGCAACATATTCCATATCGAACCGTTGTACTTTGGTAGGTTGTATGACCCAAATGTAGAGAACGTGAGGGTAATTACAAATCCCACGCTCAATCCAGCAGTAATTTATGGTTATTTATTCGGCGACATTGGTAAATTCTGGATAGCTTACGTTGATAACCTTGAAGATGTGGTTGGAGGTCATATTTGGGTCGGTGCCATGTTGATTGGGGGTGGAATTTTCCATATTCTCACCAAACCCTTCGCATGGACACATCCTCTGTTTGTTTGGTCTGGAGAAGCTTACCTCTCATACAGCATAGGTGCTTTGGCACTCATGGGTTTTATTGCGACTCTGTTCGTATCCGTCAACACCACCGTCTATCCCGAAGTATTTTACGGTCCTGCCTTGGTGGTGAGACAGAATATCGTTCCTTACTTTTCATCATTAGACCCTGATTATGTGACTTCTCGTACTTGGTTAGCTAACGCTCACTTTTGGTTGGCTTTCTTCTTGCTCCAAGGTCACATTTGGCACGCCCTACGTGCGCGTGGGTTCGACTTTCGCAAAGGTAGAGTCAGTCCACAAGCGGTTATTCCCCGACCAATTGGCTAAAGACATAAGTGCGAATCTTTCATGCATTTAGTTTTCTTCAGTTGCAAATAATTATCAAGGAGTTAGTAAATGACAGCAGTAATTGAAGGTAGTCCCTACAAGGAAGAAATACCAGATACTGGCTGGTGGGCTGGTAACTGGCGTCTCGTCAACTTATCGGGCAAGTTACTAGGCGCCCATGTTGCCCATTCTGCTTTGATTTTGTTATGGGCTGGCGGGATGACATTATTTGAGCTATCGCGTTTTAATCCCGACCAACCGATGTATGAGCAAGGATTAATTCTATTACCTCACTTAGCAACTCTTGGTTTTGGTGTCGGTGCTGGTGGGCAAGTCGTTAGCACTTATCCTTACTTCGTAATTAGTGTATTGCATCTAATACCCTCAGTTATTCTAGCAGCGGGAGGTATTTATCACTCGCTATTAGGGCCAGAGGTGTTAGAAGATAACCCAACTTTAGCGACTTTCTTTGGTTACGACTGGAAAGATAAAGATAAGATGACCACAATCCTCGGCATTCACCTAACGATTTTGGGTGTGTTTGCTTTGGCTTTGGTTGCAAAGGCGATGTTTTGGGGTGGAGTATTTGACCCTTGGGCATCTGATGGTGGAAACGTAAGGGTAATACATCATCCAACGCTCAACCCAATCCGTATTTTTGGCTACCTATTTGGAGCATGGGGATCGTCCGGAATGGCGGCTGTTGATAATTTAGAAGATATTGTCGGCGGTCATATCTGGGTTGGTTTGATGTTAATCGGTGGTGGTATTTTCCACATCTTGACTAAGCCTATGAGGTGGGCACGTCGAATTTTGATTTACTCAGGAGAAGCGTATTTGTCTTACAGCATTGGTGCTGTAGCATACATGGGCTTTTTCGCCGCATACTTTGCACTCAAGAACAACACTGCCTACCCTGAAGTGTTCTACGGTCCGGTTAACGTAATCGAAACGGATGATGGTACAGTTACCGTTCGTGGTTGGTTGGTAACTTTCCATTTTGTCTTAGCGCTGATATTCCTATTAGGTCACATTTGGCACGCTTTGCGCGCTCGTGCAGTCGAAGCCGGATTTGATTTTAAGAATGGTAACATGGTTCAGGCGCCGCTTGCAAATCCTCAGATAGTTAATAATGCAAGCACGGTTGATTCTTCTGATTTGACGTTGAAGTTTCTCAAATACTTGCCAATTTACCGTCCTGGTATATCTCCTCTGTCACGCGGATTGGAGATTGGTATGGCTCACGGTTACTGGTTGATTGGTCCTTTTGCCACCGTCAGTTCAATCGGTTTACTACATAATTAAAGATGTGGGTAACTTGATTGGTTTACTAGCCGCAGGTAGTTTGATTGTTATCCTGACAATTAGTTTTTCAATTTACAGCACTAACCAGTTTGAAAAACAGTTAGAAAGCGTACCATCAACAACGGCAGTTCTCAACGTGCCAAACACTATCAATACGACCCAAGAATGGAATCAATTTACTGAGGGCTTTTTGATTGGTGGAATTGGTGGAGTAATCTTTGGTTATCTGCTTTTAACCAGTATTGGCATATTTGCAGCAATTGCAAACAACTCAGTGAGTGTTGTGTAGAGTCCGGTAATCAAACACAATCAACAAAGCCTTATTTAGTTGTGCAATTGCTGTACCTCAAATATGGGGCTTTGGGGGCTGCAACTGGTTGGATGGAATACGGTTAACGTAGAGACGTTACATGTAACGTCTCTACGTCGTCATATAATCAGGTGTATCGCATTTAAATGATATCTATCTAAAGTAGTACGAAAAATTACTGTTAAAAATGATATTTATTTCTTATATTTTTGATTAACTATTTTACAAGTAACAACTGGAGTTTAGACTAAGGCATGGAAAATGGCCCAGCAATGCTGGGTTAAAGAGATTATGACTAAAGATCGGAAAAATGCCCGAACTAAGCCGACTTAATAGTTTGTTTGCGCGGCTTAGAAATAAGTTTTCTAACAACAGGATACGTTTTGCGCTCCTGGCATTGAGAAATATCACCTTCAAAGTAGGTATCAATAATATTTTGACGTAAGTCCAACGAATATGCCTTCATTTGTCTTTGAGTAAAATGCACAACCCATCTTTAAAATGTACCTTACTAGACCGGGAAACGCTATATCAAATTCTAAACTAGCATATCCTATTTATTTATAAATATTGAAGCGACGAATATTTGAACTACTGCAACTAACTCTTTGAGTATAGTCACGGTTTCTAAAATATCGAATCGCAGTTGATATTTCAGCATCCCAATCATAGCTATTAAACAAATTTAACTTTGTATAATTACGACTATTTACTTACAGGGGGAATTTGCGCGAAAATAGCAGACTGTAAAAGTTCAGGAAGTCGTTTCCAAGCTACAGCGCCTTTACGACTCTTAATATACAATTGCATAAATTCTAGTAACGCTGCTGGGCTTTCTTCTGAGGGTAGATTGACGAAAAGATAGGTTGGTTTGTCGTGGCTTGATACAGATACAACACAACCTTGACTGCAAGCCCACAAGCATTCAACGGATTTAATTTCAAGTTCGTCAGATGAAAAACTTTCAGTGCCTAAAATATTTAGTTTGTCAAGTAAAATAGTGCCGTCGGCGGGTTGATTTTTTGGTCGTTCCTCAGAGGAACGGTGGCAGGATTTGCAGACAAAGAGAGTAGGTTTGGGTATGGAGTTAGGGTGTGTTGAGGAGGCATTTGTAGAGGTTAACAATGATTCGATAAACACCAATAATTTCTTCAGCATTTCAATTTACTTTCTATACTTAGTTATTCTACACAGCTTTCAGGTTTAACTATTTTGAGCCTGCTTTTTTACGATACCAGTTTTCACAGATACTTCAAGCCCAGTTACTCTCGGAGTTACCCGGACATAGCATACTGAATACCTGTGTATTCAATCCGGCAATATCTCGCAAAGCATTAATTCTATATTTAACTTGCAGGTGACTATTAAACTGAGATTTATTAAAACTTTTAAATGATTTTAATTTATCGATAGTTTCACAAACAGCATTTTTATATATGGGAGAAAAGGCATTTAAAAATAACTCGAACTCGGTAAATCCAAGTGCTGTCATTTCTTCAAGTGGTGTAGGAAGCCCTTTGACGTAGCTAAGAGTAGTCATAAAATTGTGGAATGCTTGAGTTTCGACCTTTTTTTTCGTCAGTAGATAATGGAATCAAATCTGACAGCTTATACCTGCGATGACCACATAAGTGTTCTTACTGAAGTAACTTTACCTTCCTTTTCCCAATATCGAAGCGTATCAATGCTTACTCCTTTTATCTGAGCAGCTTCACCAATCGAAACTAATCTACCATAATTTAAACCTAAAATCTTGTGTGAAACTCTAGGTTAACATAGAAATTATAACATCAGTTTTAAACCCGCGTGCTGACTCGATAATGAGGCACAGCTAAGAGCTTGTTGACGAGCAAATAAAATGTAAAATTAGGCTAGCTTGCGTAAAACATCTGTAATTTGATGCTGTTTGTTGAACAAAGATAAAAACGCCAAAATTACAACCCCGATTGTTGCAATTGCGGTTCCGCAGGCTTGGGCAAAGATAATGATAATCTGATAACGTATGGCATCGTTAGGGTCGGCGCCTGCAAGTATTTGTCCTGTCATCATTCCTGGTAAACTGACTAATCCCATTACCATCATCGAGTTTATCGTAGGAGTCATGCCAATTCTTAAAGCGTCGCGAATGATTTGATGTGCTGCTTCCCAACGAGTGGCGCCCAAGGTTAGTAATGCTTCTACCTGCTGTCGCTTACTTGTTAAGTCTTCCATAAATCTGTCCAATGTTAAAGATGTGCCCGTTAAAGCATTTCCCAAAACCATACCAAAAAAAGGAATTAGATATTGTGGATCATACCAAGGATGAACTCGAATAATTCCACTTACGGTTATGCCTGTAACTAAAAACGAGGCACTCAACAAAGATATAAAGTTATTCCAGTAGATACTTTTAAATCGCCTGCGGGTACGGCTGATACTTGATATACCTGCCATAGTAGTCATTCCCAAAGCTACAAGTATTACTAAAAAAGGATTTTGCAGCGTAAATACCCATTGAAGCACGTAGCCGACAAGTAATAATTGCAGCACCATCCGAACCGAGGCGATGAAAAGACTTCGCTCCAGCCCTAAACGCAGCACTAACGAAAGTATTATATTAATGAGGATGAATAAAATCGAAGCAGCAAGTTGCCCGTAACTAATTGAGATATAGTTGGTTTCCATTATTTATTTTCCTGCAAACTAATTTGACGTTTGGTAATGCGTTGAAGTTGAACTGGGTTATGACTCGTCCAAATATACGCACGAGAAAATTGGTCTTCACTTTGCCAAGCTGTGACTAAAGCTTCCAAACAATTTTCAGTTTCTGCATCGAGTGAAGCGGTGGGTTCATCTAAAAGTAAAATCGAAGCTTGTAGCTGCAACGCACGCAAAAACGCCACAATTTGACCTTCACCTCCAGAAATAGCATTCACTGGAGTTTGCAAAAAATCGGCACCGCGATGTAAAAGCTGTAAGTAATCTAGAATTCTGTTGCGGTCATACCTTTGGTGACGGTGAGTCGCCAACCGATAAACTTGCATTATATTCTCCTCAACTGTACCTTCCCACAAAGCAGGTCGCTGCTGCACATAGATAACTTGAGAACGATACCGTGGCATAAAATAAGAATCTAGCGGTTTGCCCCTAAAGATAATTTGCCCTGATTGCACCGAGTCAAGACCTGCTAACACACGTAACAGTAAACTTTTCCCCGAACCCGAAGCACCGACTACCGCTACTTGCTCCCCTGAGCATAACTCAAAACTCAAATTACGCCACACCCATCTGTCCTGCACCTTTCTACCTAAATTTCGTACCGACAAAATTGGATTTGTGGCTGATAGTTCTTTTGAACTAAATTGGTTTGTAGTTAATTGATTTGTCATAGTTGCTAAGAATTCAACGCTTTATCTTGGAATTATGATGCCAGGGATGAAGCAGACATATTTATTGATGCCGCTCCTTGTATATAGCGGTCAAGAGTCTGGTGAAGTACATTTATAGCAGGTAGGGATGCCCACCCCACAAGATTTGTACCATTGTAATCTGTACCTCACTCAACTGAGAAACGCTATAAGGATGATAATACTATTTCTAACACTTGTGCCGAAGTAGTGGCATTGAGCCTGTTTTCGCTATTTTTTGCGTGTCAAAATCTCTCCCACTATTTGGGCATGGAAGTGCCGTGCGGGGGTACAAAGCGCCATCGGAACTATCATCGTGCGGAGGTTGCCTCCGCCATCGTTCAATCCTTCCCTTACCGATTAACTTCCAAATTTTAATGCTATTATTTTGCAATAATTTCCATTTTAGTGTAATCTCTAAATAGTTGATTATTATTTGCAACAGTTACCTAATGACTAAAGATAATGTGTCTGCAAGGATTGGACTGTTTTACGGCAGTACCACAGGTAAGACTGACGCTTCGGGCGGCAGCCACTCCCTACGTCCGTATCGCTGAATTAATCCGCGATGGATTTGGCTCTTGTATCGTCAGCTTGCATTGCATAGCAGAAGTTAGCAAGGAAAACTTTGCAGGTTATAACAATCTAATCATTGGTTGCTCAACTTGGGGTATTGGTAAATTGCAAATCGACTGGGAAGAATTTCTCCCAGAACTCGAAGAAATCGACTTTAGAGGTAAAAAGGTTGCTCCGGAATCGGTGTGGGGGATCAAGTAAAATACCCAGACAACTTTTTGGATGCGATGGGTATTTTAGCTTTCAAAATTACCTCATAATTGTGCGACCAGAATCGGTTCTTGGTCTACTGAAGGCTATAATTTCCGAGAGTCTAAAACCTTGGTAAATAGCCAATTTACTCAGCTTGCTAACGGTTCTCAAGTTTTGTTGCGGGATAAACCCATAAAGCCGAAGAATGGTATTGAAACTTCTGCGTCATGTGATGGTGATGAATTTGTCGGACTTGCTATCGATGAGGATAACCAACCTGAGTTGACGGAAGAACGCATCAAGATTTGGGTAAATCAAATTAGGCAAGCCATGAAAGTGTGAAAATTGTTTAATTAACGTAAATTAGGAGCAAATCAATGTCTAAGGTAGGTCTTTTTTTTGGTACGCAAACCGGAAAAACTGAGTATGCAGCAGAGTCGATTCAGAAAGAATTTGGTGGTGATAATGTCGTAACTTTGCATAATGCTGCGGACTCTAGTATTAGTGATTTTGAAGAATATCAATATATTATTGTTGGTTGTCCGACGTGGAATATTGGTGAGTTGCAAAGCGATTGGGATGGATTGTATCAAGAACTTGATGATGCTGATTTTAGCGGTAAAAAAGTAGCTTATTTTGGTACAGGAGACCAAATTGGTTATGCAGATAATTTTCAAGATGCGATTGGAATTATAGAGGAAAAGATTTCTGAACAAGGTGGAACTACGGTAGGATATTGGTCAAAAGATGGCTATGATTTTAACGAATCGAAGGCATTAAGAGATGGCAAGTTTGTAGGTCTAGCTATTGATGAAGATAACCAAAGTGACTTAACTGATACCCGCATTAAACAGTGGGTTAGTCAATTGAAGAGAGAGTTTGGTGTGTAAGTAGAACGGCATTAAAAAACTTAACTAGTATAAAACTGTCGTACTCTAAGCCCTTCCAGCACACTGTACGTGTAGTTTACTTCTCCGAAGGGGTACGGGAAGCCGCTATACGCGTCTATGTCCGTTGTCATTAGTCATTGGTGAGGATTTTGGGCATTTTACATCATGAGCGGATAGTTGGTTTTCTTTCCTTTCAACCTACTTAGTACTAATTTTCAAAAAATCCGTAGCTTTAAGGCTCGTAGTTGCAAAGGAGAGCGCAAAGACCTTAAATACCTTACGAACTAATAAAATCTTGTACTTAGTTAAAAAATCTGAATACAAAATAGTGATTAGTTATTAACCCACATTCCGCACTTCAACTTGAAGTACAAAGAGATTACAGTCAAGATAAAAGCGAAAAATTAAGATAATTAAGAAAATAATACTGAATTAATATGATCAAGCAAGGGAAAATATCAAACATAAAAGATTTGACTAATAAAAGGAGGTTATTCAAGCACTTCAAATTGTCGGAGCAATAACTGTTCCTTCGGATATCGAAAGATTTTTATTCACTCTCTAAACTTTGTTTAGATTAAGAAAGCAAATAATATTTTTGACAAGATGATGGCAGACAACTCAATATAAAATGGCGTTCTGATGTTAAATTAACAATTTGATTAATCCCATTTAATGTTAAAAGATGAATTCCTTGGAAGCATTGGAATACCCATCTTAACGTCGGACGAATCGTTAATTTACCTAGCTGATTTTTGATGCCGATTTTGACTCTTTCTAAAGTATTTCTCAGTTCCCTTTGACCGAGATTATAAACTAACAAGCACAGAGACATTAAAAATAACATTGTCTCGATTCGTTCAGGGTTTTCTACAAAGAAGCTATCAGCAAAAAATAAGGGGTCTTTTAAAAATCTAAATCCTCTTTCACAAGACTGTTGATTTTTATAAGTTGTAATAATTTCTTCTGGCTCTAATTTATTCTCATCAACTAAATTAGTTGCTAAAATAAATCTTCCAGCTTATGAATCTTTGTATTTCTATCTCTGATGGTTTTTCATAACCTACTCCTTCCATTTTATAAATAATCTTCTTATCTTTAGATAAACTTTCAATAAGTTTAAGTTGTTTAATTTCAAACAGTTTCAATTTTTTATTAATTCCTTTTAGTTTATATCGGGCTTGCTCTGGAGTTTCAAACTCTTCTTTTTTTAATTCTTTGAGTAGTTTTTCAACTTTATCTTTTTCTTTTTTGAGTTTTTTATCTAGCTTTTCTAAATCACTATATGAATCTTTTCTGACTTTCTACTATTAGCCAAACTTGTTTAATTCCACCATAATTTACTATTTCTTCTTTCCACTTGTATCCATCTAACTTTTGAGATATTCTTTTCTCTCTTTCTTCTGCACTTATCTCTTCTATCTCTACAGACTTAACTAATTTTTGTGCTTTTTTAATTGTCATTGGTACCCGACTTATCCATTTTAAATGCTCAATTAATTTGAGATTTTCTTGGCTATATAATGCGCTATCGCAGACCATAATACTGTCAAAAACTATTTGCTTTTTAAACTCTACTAAAATTTTCCCAAATACTGCTTTATCTGCGCCAGAACATCTCCCGCTCTCATTAATAATGGTATATCTCCATCACTACTCGTTATTAAATCTAAAACAACTTGTTTTAAATCTGCCCTATGGTCACGAGAATATCCTTTGGTTATAATTATTGGTCTTTCTCTAATTATTTCTTCTGTATCTTTATTTTTATCATTTTTATATTCTCCATGTAGATGAAATGATGTGGCATCTAAATGTGAATATTTTGTATCTATATTAAATCTTTTAATTACTGATAAGACAGTTTCGATAAATAGGTTATTCAATCCATATTTATATAATTTATCCATGACTCTTCCAATTTTATCGTCATTTATATAATCACTTTTTACACCTTCTCCCAATAATATTTCGATTCCTTTGTCTTCAAAAAACTGGCTAAATAGATATAAAGGTCTTGATACAAATCCTAATCCATTGATTAAAATAGCTTTCACCAATATTCCCCCTGTAACCTTCTCACGAGGGTCTATGCCTAATTTAGAATTAATTGTTTCAACTATTCCTATTTCATCAATTAACCCGGCTAATATTCCTAGATGATCGATATTTTTAATTTCTGCTTTTGATGCTGGAGACATTTTTTACCTCGAAAATATTTTGAAGTTTTTTTGATTGTCTCACTTTTTGTATCGTCAATCACGAAAGTGCGATAAAACAATGTACATTTAGTTTTCTCAAAAGTCTGTAACCAAGCATTTACAAGCTATGTAACCCACTTCTTACTTCGTAATATAGGTTTATTTCTTAATACTTATGTTTTAATTTTCTATCTCGGTTAATTGCTCATGCGATTCGCGTAGCGATCCCTTCGGGAATCGCATGACTCTCCGGATGCGAAGCACCCGGAGTCGCTTAACACGCAGATTATGTTAGTATTTTTATTTACTCGTATCCGAGAGTAATTGTGTAATATTTATATTACATTCTGAAGTGCGGAATGTGGGTATTAAGTAAGTCGGCATAAATAAAGCCAAGTATGTAACGATAGGTGAAATAGGGTATGCAAGACGAGAGTACGGCATCCTACATAAATTTTACATTTATTTACATACATTGAATTGTTCTCGCTAACTTACTTAAAGAACTAACAAATGATGATTATATATCTGCACAATTAAAATTTTTCATATATTAAATTCAAATTTTATTAAAGGAATATTGTTTGTAACAATCCAAATTTATTATTTTAATTTGAATAATAAAAATAGATTTATAACATTGATATACTTTGAGTTAGGTTATAATTAATACAAGTTATGTAAGTTGATTCTAATTATGACTCCACCCGATATATTGTGGTTAACACCAAGCCCAGAACTGAAATGTTTGAACCGTGCTTTACTTTGCCATCTGTCCCGCCAAACATCCATCGGTCAATGGGAATATTACCAAACCCCAGATGAACCAAATTCTCTTGATATTGCAGTGGTATTACTGCATGATTATCTCAAAGCTCATCATCGACAAATCAATTTAATTGGTCATAGTACAGGTGGCTTACTGGGTTTAATGTATGCAAGCAAACACCCGGAGCGAGTCAAGTCATTGACCCTACTTTCTGTAGGTGTTAACCCAGGTATTGATTGGCAAGCGCACTATTATGTTCAGCGTAAATTATTACCTTGTAATCGCCAATTTATTCTATATCATATGGTTACTAGTCTATTTGGGAGTCAAGACGAATTTACTAGTAGAAAACTAGTAAATTTACTCAAAAGAGATTTAGATAATTCTGCGTCACCTCACTCCTTATTGCAGCAAGCTATTATTCCACCGATAGAGGTATCAGTACCTTTATTCGTGTGCGGAAGTAAAGACGATATAGTTGTAGATTCGCCGCAAATTCAAGGTTGGATAAATTTTGTAAAACTAAGTCATCCGCTATTTCGTTTGTGGGAATGTCCACAAGGTAAACACTTTTTCCATCACTTTTATCCAGAGATGGTAGCGGAAGAAATAGTAAATTTCTGGGATGCGGTAAATTCCATTGCTTCTAATGGTTTACCATATGTTAAAGGCGATAGGCAAAGTCCTGCTTTCAGCGATACCATTGAAGATGGAAGCCCGTGGCATCGCATGACTATTTCAGAGCGCTAAATTTAGATTTAGCTTTTGCTCATTTTGACCAGCATTATTCATTAAAACTACAGGTATTAGTAAAAGCACCTCCTTACATTAGTTGAGGTGTGAAGATGCTTATGCTGTGCTGAGTTAAGCCTATCTACAGAATTTCCCAAAAATGCAGAAAACTTTTACCAAAAAATAATTCGATTAGAGCAGAGAAGAGAAAATCCAATCATAGCCAAACGACCGTTCCAGATTTCAGCTTGTGGAGTAAATCCCCAACGCCAAGCATTTCTATCAACTGTTGTCGGAATAGTAGCTTTCACTGTGTCTCGCATAGTTGTCACTCCAGAC
Source organism: uncultured Calothrix sp. (assembly GCA_964242965.1). Lineage (GTDB taxonomy): Bacteria > Cyanobacteriota > Cyanobacteriia > Cyanobacteriales > Nostocaceae > JANNFJ01. The sequence goes on from CAXTCQ010000011.1 coordinate 64,251, forward strand.
TAAATAAATGCTCTTTCATTTTTTAACTTATGACAATGGTGAACTCCTTTCTAGAAATGAGTTTTAGGATGACGCTTTTTCACCCCGTTATCAACCCATAGAGCCAATCTCCCTGTACGCCAGTTACATACAGCCAGTCTTTTCTACCCAACAATAGTAAAACAGCTAGCTGGCAAAATGCGCCAATAAATAGCGCGATCGCTTGTCTACAAGCGATGAAATTCAAAGTGGTTCCCTCAAGGGATTAGGTTTTGGTACAGGACTGTTTTTTTGTAGGCGATCGCCAAGCTTTACTACCAAACAATGGACTTATGATTCCTTCCTATGTCAGAACTGATGCCTAGCATGGTTTCATTGTGTCGGTAATGGATAAAGTGCGTCAGGTTCCGGGTGTAAAGCTTGCGATTGGCGCAGCCAAACGCTAAAACCCAGATTTCTCACTTGTGAGAAATCCAGGTTAAGCCGAAAAAGCTTGTCCAATCAGATTTTGAGCAATTAATACTAGATAACTTTACACTAATTTATATAATTAAATTCTTGCATCTACTTGACTTAAGTGTTGTTTTACCTTAGTATTTATTGCAAGTATATTTCATTATGAAAATAAAAATTTTATGCGGCTATAAGATGAACCCGATATTCCGGCGCAGATAAATATAGTCCAAAATTGGCTATAGTTACTCAAAAACCTAACCAAAAATAATGAGTAAATCAACTTCCTCTGTAACAGGAGGAATTTTTTCATCTTTAACATTACCCCTTGGGGGCTTAATTTTAGGTTTGCTGGTTCTCGTGGTATGTCTGATATTCAGCGTGACCTTTGGTGCT
>CAXTCQ010000012.1:0-62991 GCA_964242965.1 uncultured Calothrix sp.
CTATTACCCTTTACCCTTTCCCCGTTCCCCTTTACCCTTTTCCCCTTCCCCTTTACCCCCTTCCTATTGAGCTTGCAACCATTTTTTGGTAAGTTGCATACCTTCATCTAGACTAATTTTGGGTTGATAATTTAACATCGTTTTGGCTTTACTTATTGAATAAGCATGAGGACGAGTCATAAAATCAATAGATTCTGGTAAAATATCAGCTTCTTTGCGAAAGAGTTTTTGTCCTTGATTTCGCACGCGAAGAAAAAGCTTGATTTCGTCTTTTGGTAATGAAAAAGGTGCAGGTAAATCGACAATTTCCGCAAGACGAGTAAAATACTCTTTCCAAGAGGTTTCAGCACCGTCTGTAATATTAAAAATTTCGCCGTATACTTGTTTCTCGATGGCAAGAAAGATAGCGTCAATTAAGTTATCGACGTAGACGTGGTTGATAACTCCCTTTCCATCGTTGACGCAAGCAAACAATTTTTGACGCATTAATGCGACGGGACGCACAATCCAAGGGAGACTTTCTGGACCGTAGACATCTCCAGCACGGATGACAATAACACCAAATTCCGGTGGAGAGTTATATTCGAGGATGGTTTTTTCTGCTTCAATTTTAGTTTGGCAGTAAGGGTTATTTTCACCTATTAAGGGACCATCTTCGGTAATGCGATCGCTATAATTAAATCCGTAGACTAAAGCGCTCGACAAATGCACAAAAGTCTTGACTCCAGCTTGTTTTGCAGCACTTGCCATATTTGCAGTACCCTCAACATTAACTTTCCGAAAGTCCTTGATTGCTCCTCCTTCTTTGGCAATTTCAGCTGCATGGAGAACAATATCAACTCCCTCACAGGCTTTTTTTGCAACTTTAGGGTCGGTAATATTACCTGTAATCATCTCGATGCCTAATTTGGCTTTACTAGTCTTATCCTCTGCTGCTTGGAGTCCTTGGACTTTCATACCGCGTGCGATCGCAATCTCGGCAGCGCGTAAACCAATACATTCGTTGATACCAGTAATTAACAAGGTTTGATTTTCAAGGTTCATAGATTTTGTTAGTTGTTAGTTGTCGGTTGTTAGTAAGTAAAAAACTTCTTCTGGTTGGGTGGAACGTAAGTGCAACCCAACTCTTAAATGTTGGGTTTAGCTTACGCTACATCCAACCTACAGACTACTTACTGACTTCTTAAAAAATGTCAGCAGGGTCAGCAGAGCGCAGTTTATTAACAGCCAGAAGTCCGGAAGTTATGCACATAAAAATTGTCGATACAAATACAATTACAGTATTGTTTAAGGTCATGATAATTGGTAACTTAGTTGTTTTCATGGCAAAATCATACAGTCCTAACGAAAGTATAAATCCGGGAATAAAACCAAAATTAGCTAGGATTAGGGCTTGTTGAAATACAACATTTAACAAATAATTATTCTCATAACCAATTGCTTTTAAAGTTGCGTAAGCAACAAATTGACTAGAAATATTGCTGTAGAGAATTTGATAAACAATTACGACACCAACAACCGAACCCATTGTTAACATCAAATTGAGAATAAACCCAATTGGAGTTCTTGCTGCCCAATATTGTTTTTCATAATTCCTAAACCCTTTATTCGTAAAAACTTTGACATCGTTTGCTAAACTTTGCTGTAAATTTTTAACTACTTTTTCTGCATCCGTACCAGGTTTGAGAGCGATCGCACCCAAATCAATCATCTCAGCAGGACGACTATTCGGAAAAATTCGCATGAAAGTAGTGTCACTGACAATTAAATTACCATCTACCCCGAATGAAGGACCAATACTAAATAGTCCACCAACTCGAACCCGATAACCTGTCGAATCATTGAATGGAAATATTTCAACAACTGGGTTAGTATTTGCTTGTTGCAATAGAGAAGGAATGTTCCCAAAATAAGGACGAGAATCGCGGTCGTATAACACTACATCTGGAATTTTTATCTTGTCAATGTTGCTATCAACTTCCGATAAATTAATTACTGGTTTCCCTGGCTCAAATCCAATCACATAAATTGGATATTTTTCTCCAGTTTCGGAATTCTTGAATTTGGCAAATTGCAAATACATTGGGCTGACAGATTCGACTGTATCAAATCCCAAAGCTTGATACAAACGACTGCGCGGAAAACTTTCATTAGATGTTAATGATTTATATTGCGAACTGACAATAAATATGTCACCACGCAAACTTTGATGAACTGCGGTTGCACTCGAATAAAGTGCATCTTGAAAACCTAACTGGATAAACATTAACAGTACAATAAAAGCCATTCCCGCAATAGCTACTAGAAAACGTCCTTTTTGCTGAATTAATTGTAGCCATGCTAGGGGAGTTTTAAAAACCATGATTCAAACGGTGTGAAAAAGAGGGGGAAAGGGAAAGGGGGAAGGGGAAAAGGGAACTTCATATTTAAAAATAAAGACTTTGTTTCCTGTGGAGAAAAATAATTTCTTCTTCCTTTACCCTTTACCCATTCCCCTTTTCCCCTATTTGAATGGCAACATCTACTTGTAAGTTAGTAAAAGAAGCAACTCTTTTGCTGTCAGCAGGGTTATCGATACGAATTTTTACTTCGACAACTCTGCGGTCAGTATCAGCAGAAGGATTGACGCTAAGAATGCTTTGACGTTCGACTTGTAAGCCAATTTCGCTGACCGTACCTTGGATTTTGCTGTTAAATGCGGGACTTGTAACGATCGCTTTTTGCCCAGCATGGATTTTCTCGACATCGGTTTGATATACTTCAGCAGCTACATACATCTGCGAAGTTGTACCAATTTCAACAATGCCATTGCTACCAATAGCTTCCCCTGTCTTCGCGTGAACTTTTAAGACTTTGCCATCAAGAGGAGCTTTTACGTAGGTCAATTCATGTTCGGCTCTAGATTGTTGGACTGCACTGATAGCACTTTTTACTTCGGCTTCGGCGAGTTGAACATCTACGGGACGTACTTCACTAATACTTACCAGTTTTGCCCTCGCTTCCGTAAGTTGGTCTTGGAGAGTATTGACAGTGCGGCTTAACCCAGCACGAGCTTCACGGATTTGTTGCCCGACGGTTTGCGTTTGCAAGCGTTTCTCGTCAGCGATGGATGCGGAAACAGCACCTTGTTTATATAGCTGCTGGTATCGATTGTTTTCTGTATTGGCATTATTTAACTGTGCCTGCAATCTCGCAATTGTTGCTTGTTGGGTAGCGACTTCACCTTTGATTTGAGCTTCAAGCCTAGTAATAGTTGCTTTTTGGGCATTAATATCTCCGGTTTTTGCACCTGCTTTGGTTTGAGCGAGTTGGGCACGCGCTACAGCTACTTTATCGGATACTTGTTGCATAGCTGCGGCAGTGCGAGCGTATCCTTCAAGCCAAGCTACAATTTGCCCTTTCCGAACAATATCACCGTCTTTAATCAGAATTCGTTCAACGCGGACACCACTTAATGAACTTGGAGCAGATAATCGCGTCACTTCACCTTGAGGTTCGATTCGTCCTAATGCCGTAACTGCAACTCTTACAGGAGCTTGTTTTGTTGTTTTTACAGCTTTCTGGATATACGATTGATGTCGTGAAATACCATAAAAAGATAATAAACTTATACTTAATCCTAAAGAAATAGCTAAAATTAAATGCCAACGAAAAGTAGGTTTTGAATAAAACTGACTTTCATTATCTACGGTCATGTTTTTTATCCCAATGTGATACGCAGAGAATTAACCCAAACTTGCCTGCATGAGTTATTGCTATGAAATATATCTAGCAATTCAGCAATTAGTATTTGTAGGGTGCGTTAGCGCTCTTGGTAACGCACCGAGGCATGATTGATGGTGCATTACGAGAAGTGCTAACGCAACGGCAACATTGGGGGAGGAAAATCCACACCCCAATTTGCCTCCCCTACGTATATTTCAATAATCAAACAGGACGGTTATATTTGCTACAAATATAGAGTTTTTTGTAGCAATTCAGGTCATAAATAAACATTGCTTTTTAAACTTTATCCAATTTTATAAAATTAGCTATGCATAAAACTCCTGATGTAAAACTGAGTATTTATACAATAGAATGAGGGCATTAATTAATTGGATAATCACTTGAACTATTGCAAAAACCTTTAATCTTGTCAAGGCAATATCGGATTGAACCTTTTAGGATTGATGGCATTGCATAAAGTTATTGTGAATTGAACTATGATTTAAAAAAGTTGCGGAAACTACAGATTTGACAATGCGATTCAAAATATTTCTGATATAGGAATCCGCTTTGATTTTTGAACAGATACGTAGATATGTAGGGTACTTAATTTTTTCAAAAATCAAATAGGACGGCTATATATATTGTTATTCACATACATTTTCGATAAATGAAATGCGTGCAGAAAAGCACTAGTACCGCACGACGTAAATACGCTTATCATTTTTAAGGCTACAAACCGAGATTTTTTCAAGGCTTATAATCATAAATTTGCTTGCGCCAAGCTGTACTCGGAGAAATTGTGATGCCGAAATTTATCCCAAGTATAACAACAGTATTAATGCGTAAATCAAAAAAGCTTCTCTGTGGATATGCGTATGATTACTGATGCCATATATATAGATAGTTAGACAGTATATGCAAGGGAAACTATACTAGCGCACCCTGCTCCCTCCGTCCACATATCCGCTATGGCTCACATCCTACTTGGCAACCAGACTATTACAGCCGCAGAAGTTATTCCGCTGTTGGCTGGTTATCAACTGCTCCCACAATTACAACGCGAACTAATTATAGATAAAATTATTGCTGGTATAAAATTAACACCTGAAGAGAAAAATAATACTATTTCTAAATTTTATCAGAACAACCAAATCACTACTCCTACTGTGCTTGATACCGTACTTCAACGGTATTGCATAACAGTAGAGCAGTTAGAAGCATTAGCTACAAAAGAATTGCGGGTCGAGAAATTTAAGCAAGTAACTTGGGGAGGAACGCTCAAGCAAAACTTTCTCCAGTACAAACCCCAGTTAGATAAAGTAGTATATTCTCTCCTGCGTACTCAAGATATGGAAATGGCACAAGAGTTGTACTTCCGCATCAAAGCAGAAGAACAAAGCTTTGCTGACTGTGCGCGGGACTTTTCAGAGGGTGCAGAAGCTCAAACAGGAGGTTTGATTGGTCCGATTTCCCTATCACAATCACATCCAACAATCGCCCAAAAACTTTCCATCTCAAAAGAAGGACAATTGTGGACACCCATGAAGTTAGAAAATTGGTACGTTATCCTACGACTAGAAAAGTTGATTTCAGCACAGCTAGATGATGCAACAAGTGCAACGCTGCTCAATCACTTGTTTGAAAAATGGTTGGGAGAACAAATTCAACAAACCCCTATTTCGGTTGACCATGTAGAGACGCTATATACCGCGTCTCCCGAATATATCGAACAGCTAGATACAAAATCAACTTTAATAACATAATGATATCAAGCTCTACCACTATTGTTGACTTTCTGGAAACTATACCACCCTTTGACAAGATGGATGTTGCGGGTATCAAAAAACTTGCATCAAAGCTTTCACCATTACGCTATCGGATGGGACAAGCCATAGTTGTTAAAGATAACTTGCCTGCAAAAATCGCTATTCTATACACAGGGCAAGCACGCTTGTTAGCGTATCCTTTGGATGTTGCAGCTCCGGATACGTTAGAACTGCTTAAGCCAGGTGCAGTGTGCGGTGCTGTTGGAATAATTCGCGGTGTAGCGTGTGAAACGGTTATTTCTTCTGTAGAATCAGTTTGTCTCACCCTAGATGCAGCAGATTTTCAAGAATTATTATCTGACCAACCCAAAGTAGCCGAATATTTTTGCTCGGGTTACAGTTTAATCGAAATATATGACTTGTTAGCTAGAGAACTCCAACGTCGGGGTAAAGCTGTAGACAACTTAAAAGAACTTGTCCTGGACGCTGCAAATCATACAACTATCCTTAACCTCCCATCTGGTAAAATTCCCAAGAAACAATTAGACCCTAACTTATTATGGCTAGTTAGCAGCAGTGGTTCTAACTACACAGTTGGAGATAACATAAATCCTCCTATTAGTCAATACACGCAAAATAACAATCAAGAATATATCCAATCTACAGGCAGAGGAGTTCGTCTTGTCGGTTTTACCGACCCGACTTTATCATTTAAGGAAAATACAACCACAAACGAAGATATTTCGCCTGTCGCAAATCCTTGGGAAAATGTACCTTTTGCCCCCGAAAAACCCGAAGCACTACCAAGTAAAACCAGCGCTCAACTAGTAAAGTACCCCTTTGTTAGTGGTCGCGGACCAGTTGACGCTACACTTGCGTGTTTCCAAATGCTTTCAAAGTATTGGGGGATGCCGTGGAGAAGAGATGTTATACACCGCGCACTGTCCAATAATTACAAGCGAACGGGCAAAGTGTCTATAGAGTTGTGCGGTGGACTAGCAGAACTGATCGGTGTAAAAGCACAACTCGTACAAGCACCAGCAGTTGCAATATCCCAACTCCCTACCCCTGTGCTTCTCCCATATCTTGATACTTATGCAATTATTTACAGTGCATCCGAAAAAGAATTAGTTCTAGCAATTCCTGAACAAGGAATTGTTCGCCAAAAAACTACAGAGTTTGTAGAAAATTGTCCAGAAGAATGTCAAGCTTTATTACTGCAATCTACACCTGAAACCCCAAAAAAGCGGTTTGGGTTAAGTTGGTTTTTGCCAGCAATTAAAAAACATAAAGTTGTATTAACAGAAGTATTTATTGCTTCATTATTTGTACAGTTACTGGGACTTGCCAACCCATTAGTAACCCAAGTCATTATTGATAAAGTAATTATTCAGAATGGAGTCAACACGCTAAATGTGTTGGGATTTATTCTAATCGCAATGGCAATTATTGAGGGAATAATTACCTGGTTGCGTACAAACCTATTTGCGGATACTACAAACCGGATAGATTTATCTCTGGGAAGTGAAGTAATTGACCATTTATTAAGATTACCACTGCGGTATTTTGAAAAACGTCCCGTAGGAGAAATATCTTCAAGAATTAACGAGTTAGAAAACATCCGTTCGTTTTTGACAGGTACAGCTTTAACTGTTGTACTCGATGCCATCTTCTCGGTTATTTACATTGCGGTAATGATTTTTTACAGTTGGTTACTGACTCTTGTCGCATTAGCAACCGTACCATTATTTGCTTTATTAACATTTATAGTTGCTCCCATTGTTCGCAGTCAAACTCGAACTAAAGCTGAAAAGAATGCTGAAACTCAATCATATTTAGTCGAAGTCATATCAGGTATTCAAACTGTTAAAGCCCAAAATATCGAACTTAATTCGAGATGGCAGTGGCAGCAACGTTACGGTAGATATATTAGCGCTAGCTTCGATAACGTACTAACGAGCAACACTGCCAGTTCTCTCAGCAACTTCCTCAATAAATTATCAAACTTATTATTACTGTGGGTAGGAGCCTATTTAGTACTGCAAGGAGAAATCACGCTTGGAGAACTAATTGCTTTTAGAATTATTGCTGGATATGTCACAAGTCCTTTACTGCGATTAATTCAACTTTGGCAAAACTTCCAAGAAACAGCACTATCGCTGGAACGATTAGCTGATATCCTTGATACTCCTCAAGAATCAGAAGCTGGTCAAAACAATATCCCAATGCCAATCATTAAAGGACAAGTTCGTTACGAAAACGTCACCTTCAGCTTTGCCAAATCGCCAAATCCGCAGCTTAATAACGTCTCGGTTGAAATTCCGGCAGGTTCGTTTATTGGAATAGTTGGACAAAGTGGTGCCGGTAAAAGTACTCTAACTAAATTAATCCCTCGACTTTACGAACTCGAAGCTGGCAGAATTTTGATTGACGGATATGACATTGGCAAGGTTGAGTTATACTCGCTGCGTCAACAAATTGGGATGATACTGCAAGATACTCTTCTATTTGATACCACAGTTCAAGAAAATATCGCCTTGACTATGCCCGATGCGACTCCCGAAGAAATTGTAGAAGCTGCCAAAATTGCCTGCGCGCATGACTTTATCATGAACCTGCCTAATGGATACAATACTCGCGTTGGTGAAAGGGGATCGGCTTTATCTGGTGGACAAAAGCAAAGAATTGCAATTGCCCGCACTGTACTGCAAAATCCACCTCTGCTAATTCTTGACGAAGCTACTAGCGCACTCGACTACGTAACCGAAAGGCAGGTGTGTTTAAACTTACAAATCGCATTCAAAGGACGCACGGTGTTATTTATTACGCACCGTCTCGCAACAATTCAAAATGCTGACATCATCCTAATGATGAGTGCTGGGAAGATTGCAGAACAGGGTACGCACGATCAATTAACACGAATGAAAGGGCTTTACTACTGCTTGTCTCAGCAGCAAGAAGCTGCGGAAGCTCAGGTTTAAAGCGTGTTTAGATTCCAAAACTCACAATTAGCGTCTTTAAAATAATAACTATAACTACTTATGAATTCTAATAACGGTAACGGTGTCAACGGTAATCACGCTAACAATAACAGTAAAGTCTCTACAAGTGCGATGGTTTCAACACAGCAATTAGAGCAATTGACAGCAAAACTACCACAAAATACGGAAGAAATTAAGCAAAAACCGCTCAGTTCTGCGATCGCACGCGTCCCGAAATTTGACCAACCCGTAATCTTAAAACAACCCCGCAAGTGGTCGCGTGCGATACTATGGGGATTAATGCTCGCAACTACTGGTACAGTAGTGTGGGCTAACATCGCCAAAATTGAAGAAGCTGTATCGGCGACCGGAAAACTCGAACCATCAGGTGCCACTAAAGATATACAAGCGCCTGTAGGTGGGGTTGTCAAAGATATATTTGTTGAGGATGGCAAGCAAGTTAAAGCGGGAGATAAACTACTTATACTTGACAACACAACTGCAAAAGCACAATTAGAATCATTACAAAAAATCCGTACCTCTCTTGTCCAAGAAAATCAGTTTTATACTGCACAGTTACGTGGAGAATCGGTTACATCGACACTCCTACTTCCTGCCTCAATCCTTGATTTAACAAAAAGTCGCGCTGTATTGGTTACAGAAAATCAAGTTTATCGCAGTCAGCTTGATGGTGTTGCTACAGGCAAACTAAGTGTTGAACAACGCGAACGCATTTCCGGAAACCAAATCGAATTAGATGCACGAGTTGAAGCAGCTTCCTTAGAAATCGACCAACTTCGGCGTCAGCTAGAACAAACCGACATTCGTACCGCTTCCACGAAAGATACCCTGAAGATGAACCAGGGGATATTAAATAATATTTCGGGTCTAGCAAAACAAGGTGCCATATCGCAACTTCAACTCCTCAAACAACAAGAGGAAGTGCGAAACGCTCAATCTCAACTCGACCAATTGACCGAAGAAAAATTTAAATTACAAGCGGAAATTGCCGAGGGAAAAGCAAAATTACTAAATACTACAGCAATTTCCCGTAAAGATTGGCTTGACAAAATTGCTGAAAATGCCAAACGTATCGCTGAAATTGACAGTCAAATGAATAAATCAATAGTTGAAAATAACAAACGTATGGCGGAAATCGACTCGCAAATCAGCCAAACTAAAATGAACCTCAAGTACCAGGTAATAACGGCACCTGTTAATGGTACTATTTTTGAACTCAAAGCAAAATCTTCAGGGTTTGTAGTTACTGGAAGCGAACCAATTCTGAAAGTAGTACCTACAGATAAGCTCATCGCTAAGGTCTTTATTACCAACAAAGATATTGGTTTTGTCAAAGAGGGAATGACCGTCGATGTTAGAATTGACTCATTTCCGTTTAGCGAATTTGGTGATATTAAAGGTAAACTCGTGTCGATAGGTTCAGACGCACTACCACCTGACCAAATTTATCCTTTCTACAGATTCCCTGCAAAAGTAGAACTCCAAACTCAACATTTAAAGGTGAACGAACGGAATATAACTTTACAAGCAGGTATGGGGATAAGTACAAATATCAAGATTAGAGACAGAACTGTAATGAGTATATTTGCGGATATGTTTAGCTCCAGTGTTGAAAGCTTGAAAAATGTACGGTAACTTATACTGCGAACGGCTAAAAATTGGACTTTTCTGGTAGGTTGGGTGGAGCGACAGCCTAACCCAACATTTACTAAGAAAAATTGTCGGGTTACGCTCCGAGAAAATTAGGGATGCGATCGCAACTAGTGACAACCAACGTTTATCAAGAAAAATTGTTGGGTTACGCTCCGCTCCACCCAACCTACGAACAGATATTATAACTCGTTGCTAAAAATTTTGATTACCCTGATTTTTAAGCAGTCTACGAGTATAAATTTACGTAATTTATCGGATGTTGTAGCCGTCGAGGCGGTGAAATACTTGACTTAATGGAAACAGTGTTATGTTAACGCTTCTTTTACCACAAGTCAGTTTGTAAAGAAAATAAAAATAAAATCCAATGGCAAAGGTTAAACAAAAAGTCTATTTGGTTAGCGAGCAACAGCGCGACGCATTACTTGACTACCTCTTAAACCGTCCGTATCGTGAAGTTGCAGGTGGAGTTCAGCTTTTAACTAACGCACCTACTACTGTTCTCAACTTGGAAGTTCCCGAAGAATCTATCGGTATACCAGAACAACAGGAATCTTCAGTAAGCGAAGAACAAGAATCTAAGCTGGAAATAGTGTCTTCTGCTCCACAAAAATACGCAGTTTTTAGTCCTGCTTAACACTATTTTTATTAAATTATTAATACGTCTTACTTGTCCCCGTTTTCTTCTAGAAGACGGGAATTTACGATGTCCAGAAACCTGACTTTGTAAAAGTTATCGGGTTTTTAAATTATAAATATTATTATTTATCAAATTTTGAGGTGTTAAAACCCCGACCGCTCTCAGGGTCGCTTGTGTGCAAGTTGGGGTCAGAATCCACATAAGATAAACACCCTTCTTCCTTCTTCAATGGGTAGTCCTTTAATTTATACAAATATATTACTTATTTACTGAGTAACAGTAGTTTTACGGATTACAAAAGTAGCTAAGTAGTGAAATACTTTATTTGTAGAAGACAATTTGTAAGTCAAGCTTTACCCAACAATTTAGAGAATTAAAAAAGATAGATACATTATGACAAAGGTTAAGCAAAAGGTATATTTGGTAACAGAGCAGCAACGTGATGCCTTGTTGAACTACCTCTTAAACCGTCCATACCGTGAGGTAGCTGGTGGAGTTCAGTTTCTGAGCAACGCCCCTACTACTGTCCTCGATCTAGAAGTTGCTGAAGATGAATCTGTAAGTATGCCTAGCGAACAAGAGCCAAAAGCAGAAGCATACAAAGCTCAATTGGAAGCATCTACTACTCCTGCTGAAGAATTTGCTGTTCTAAGTCGAGTTTAACGTAGAACTGCGAAATCAGAATAAGATTCCCGATGCACTTTTCTGTGTTGTCGGGAATCTGGGTCTTCAATCATCTTTAATAACTTATTTGTTGATTCTCGTTTATTTCAAATCATCAGGTCTTCTTGCAATATTTAAGATATCTAGGCCTCTAAGAACATTTGTTCTAAGAGGCAAATATTGTAAGAGAAGAAATTTAACACACCTTCAGAAAATATTTAGTGACTTATGTCTTGTACCATTTGCAGTCAGCCCTGCATAAACCGGAAATAGTACGAAGAATTAAACTTATAAGAGTGCAGTTTGTCCCTCGTATCACCGATTTCAAGATATGAGGGGGGTCTAAAACTCACAGTTATTTAGACATCAAGTTTTAATTTTAAAATTTTTTACAGCAATGAATACTAACAAAAATAACTCTATTTTTGAAGCTGAAAATCAGCCAATTCAGTTCAATCCTTTAGAAGCTCAATCTTCACCATTAGGGATTCCGGTATCAAATTATTTGCATGAGGGTGTCGGTTCGCTGTTGACACCAATAGCTCTAGAGCCATCTCAACTTGAATTAGTAGAAGGATTGGGACTAAATCCTATTTACACGTTAGAGAAAAAAGATTTACTACTAAGTAGCCAAAGTAGAGATATTTTATCGCTTAATCAGGATGGTCTGATTGTTGGTAATCTTCAAGCTGGGGATTCATTGATAAATTCAGCAGCAACTGTACTTACATACAAGAGTCAAATTATCTTTATTGATGCGGGAGTTGAGGATTACCAACAAATCGTTGCAGGAATAAATCCATTTGCTGAAGTGATTCTCCTTGATGGTAATCAAGATGGGATAGCTCAAATTAGTCAAATATTAAGCGATCGCCAGAATATCACTAGCGTTCATATTGTTTCCCACGGTGATGATGCACAGTTACGCTTGGGAACGACTTCGCTGACTAACAATAATTTGGAGCAGTACGCAGGGCAAATTCAAGGATGGCGTTCATCGCTGACTGATGCAGCCGATATTCTTATTTATGGGTGTGATGTAGCAGCGGGTGAAGATGGAAAACAATTTGTTCGTCAATTTAGCCAACTTACAGCCGCCGATGTTGCCGCATCCGATGATTTAACTGGTTCCAGAGCATTAGGTGGAGATTGGCAACTCGAATACTCGATAGGTTTGATTGAGTCCAGCGCGATAGAAAGTGATTATCGTCATGTACTCTCTACATCCATGACGATTCAAAGCATTTATGATGCATGGCGTTCTAATAGTCTTCCTAATTTAAATACAGTTAAACTAACGCTTGATGGTAATTCTGTTCTTAATGGTGACTTTACGGTTGCTTCTAACACCTCTGAATTGCTTAAGCTAACTGCTACTAATGTAAATTCATTTGTAGGTACAGGAATTAGCACTAGTGATACTACTGATGATAAAGGATTAAATATTACTGGTGGCAATTTAGAATTAAGCATTAGCGCGGACAATACCTACACATATTCTTTGTCAGGACAAGGTGCCCTGAATAATGTTGCAGGATTAACCTTGTCTGTAGACAACGCTAAAGCTAGCGGTACTCAAGCTGGCACAAATGTTGAACTAACAAATTTTGAATTAGGAGTTGGTAGCGTCACTCGTCTATCGGGTGACAGTCTTTTCTACAATTCACAAAATAATCAGCTTTCGTTTGCAACAACGAATGCGTCAGCTAACGTTGGTAACGGTGCAAATACACAAGATACATCCGATGATGTTGGGTTAGCAATAACTAACGCTAGCTTTAATATTTCTAGCGACGGACAAGATTACAACTACACTATTACTCAAGGTAGTGCATCCTTAAATGGATTAGGTAATCTTTCACTTTCTGTCGGTAACGTTACAGCAGCAGGTAATACATCGAGCATTGCACTTCAACTAAGTAATTACTCGTTGGGTGTAGATAGTCTTGCTCAATTAAGCGGTGCCACTCTTGATGTCAGTGTTCAAAGTAATGGTAGTCAGATTAGCTTAAACGCTACTAATGTTTCTGCTTTTGCTGGTTATAGCACCGACTCATTGAGTAGAGTTGATGATATTGGATTAGAAATAAATAACGCTAATTTTGATTTACAGTTAAAAGCTGATAAAACTTATACTTACAATTTAAACAATGGTGCCGTTGCTGTTCGCGGTATAGATGGATTAATCTTGTCCGCTAATACTGTAAATGCAACAGGTAATAATACAACTAATAGTTTCAATCTTGGTTTCGGGAACGCTGAAGTCGGTTTAGCTAACGCTGTTAGTTTCAATGCAGCTTCTTTAGAATTCAAGGTAGAGAAAAAAGGTGCAGATAATTTTATCTCTCTAATAGGTGAAGATTTATCTACATTTATTGGTGATAATAAAGGTACTATCACCATTAATGATGATAGTGGTTTACTGATCAACAATGCTGATTTTAACTTAAGTATAAATGCAGATAATACTTATAGTTATAATTTAAATAATGCTGAAGTTTCTGTTCGTGGTATCGATGGTTTTACTGTTGAAGCTGGTAGTGTAAGCGCAAGCGGAAACGAATCGAGCGATTTTAGCCTTAAACTTGAAGACGCTAAATTAGGTTTAGGTAGTCTTACTTATCTAAGCGGTGCTGAGATTGAACTCAGTTTAAAAGGCACTAGCGCCAATCAAACAGTTTCCTTCACTGGTAAAAATTTATCAGCATTTGCTGGCTATGGAGCAGGTAATAACCAGCAAAATGATGATATTGGTTTGGCGATTAGTAATGCTGACCTAGAATTATTACTGAATGCAAATAATACTTATAGCTATAACTTAAGTAGTGGTTTAGCAGAAAGCCGTGGAATTACTGGATTAGAAGTTTCGGCTAGTTCGATATTAGCTCAAGGCAACCAAGATAATATCAAATTTAGTCTGAATGACAGTAAGCTAGGTCTAGGTAATCTCATTAAACTCAGCGGTACTGAGATTGAATTCACAGTTGAAAAAGTTGGCACTGATAAAAAGATTACTTTTAAAGGTCAAAACTTATCTGCCTTTGCTGGGTATGGGGCAGGTAGTAGCCAAGAAAGTGATGATATTGGCTTTGCGATCGGCGATGCTGACTTAGAATTATTACTGGATGCCAATAACAAATATACTTATAATCTAGAGACTGGCATCATTGAAACGCGCGGTATTCCTGGATTTAATTTAGAAGTTGACTCTGCCAAGCTTATTGGTGAAAAAGACAAGCTTTCTATTGATACAAAAGCTTTTGAACTAGCTTTAGCTTCGGTTGCAGGGGTAAAAGGTGATGCGCTTTCGCTCAAGATAGAAAACGGTAGTATAGATATCAGTGCTGTCAATGCTTCTGCTTTGGTTGGCTATGGTGCAAACACTGAAACTACTGCCGATGATATTGGCATCTCGATTACAAATGCAACCTTCAATGTCAGTGTTCAAAATAATCAAAATTATAACTATACAATTACCCAAGCTAACGGTGCGTTAGTTGGTGTTGATGAAGTCACTTTAGAAGTTAATCAAGTTGATGTCACTGGCAACCAAAGTCAAACTAGTATAAAAACAGGTAGTTTTGAACTGGGATTAAAAGATGTAGGTTATATCAAGGGTGAAGGTCTAGCATACGACCCATCAGAAAACCTTACAGACCCTCTACGTATAGCTGCTAAAAATATTCAAGCATTTGTAGGAGTTGGTGGTGGTACTGATAGTGAATCTGGTGTTAAATTAACTGATGGCGAATTTGGGCTAGTTATATATAAAGACGGTGAGAAAAACTTTGCTCTAATCGCTAGTGGTAAAGCCGGATTAGTTGGTGTTACAGATTTAGCGTTAGAAGGTGAGTTGGCTGTCCGCATTAACCGCACGGGTAAAGCTGTTAATGAAACAATAGGATTGGGTGATGGTAGTTCTGTTAATGTAAGCTTTACTGAAGAACAAAAAAATCAACTGCGTGTTGAAGGTTTAGTTAATACTAATGTTACAGGCAATCTTGCTTTTGGTGGTCAATTCTCGATGGAGTGGTTCAACGGTGAAACTCCTGGCACTACCAATCAAAATTCAAATATTGCAGCTAGCAATTTCAACTTAGACAAGCACCAAACTAGTATCAGCGAAGCTTTATATCAAGAACTGCGTTCCAAACTTGCGACAGAGAAAGCACGCTTAGAAGCTGAATCCACGGTTAAATCTATTAATGCTGTAGTAGACAGCTTTGCGTTCAATGAAGACCGAGTTGATATTCAGCGCGATTATCTAATTCTAGATAAACCTCATAGCTTTGTTAGTGGGCAGAAAGTCCTCTACAGCGCGGGTAGTGGTAATCAAGTAATTGGTGGTTTGATTGAAGGTCAAGAATATTTTATTATTGCTGTTAATAATCAGACTATCCAACTTGCTGCTTCTTCGGGTGGTGCTGCAATTGATTTAACTAGTGCTGGTAGCGGTACTCATCAATTACGTGAAATCATCGATTTTGGTGCTACCAATACTACCAATATTGACATCAAACAAGACCTGATTTTATTTAATCAACCCCACGCACTCAGTGATGGTAGTCGAGTTGAATACGATGCTGGGCAAAATCAAGCGATTGGAGGTTTAGAAAACCGCAAACAGTATACAGTAGAGGTTGTTAGTGCCACTGCTGTACGTTTGCGTTATCTCGAAGGTAATACGGTAGTTGATTTAACTACTGATAGCTTAGGTGTACATGCTTTACGTCAGGTTCTCACCTTCCCAACAGAAAACGCGCCAAGTAGCGTTAATATTGCCAAAGACACAATTACTTTTGCAGGTGCCCACTATTTACAAACAGGTGATAAAGTTCAATACTACGACCCTATTAACGGCGACCCTGTTGGCGGTACTTTTGACTCGTTAAATACTAGTACCGAAGTACATACATATTATGTTATTAAATTTAGCGATGATGCGATCGCGCTAGCTCTAACTCGTAGTGACGCACTAAAAAATCGCGCTTTAAATCTGACTAGTGCTGGTACAAGAGAGCAAACGCTAACACTTGTTGAACGTTATATAAATGGTGTTGAAGACCGTCAACATCTGGACTTCCACCAAAAATCAAATATTTCTTTTGTAAACAAAACTACTATTAAACTCAATTACAGCCACGGTCTACGAACTGGACAGGCTGTAATGTTGCAGTTAGACCCAAATGCAACTAACCCAACCTCACCAATTAGTGGACTAACAGGTGTTCCTTACTCAACCGAACCTCAAGTTTATAGCGTCGCTCACCAAAATATTTACTACGTTAAGGTGACAGCGAAAGGAAACCTGCAATTTGCTCAAACTGTTGAGGATTTAGAAAACAATCGTTTGATCGCATTAACAAATCCAGGTTCGGGTACAGCTTTCCGGATAATGCCTACCTGGAGTTTTGCATCTGGTGGAGAACAACGAATAAATGTACAAAGTAATCAAATATTATTTAAATCTCCACATGGTTTAAGTGATGGTGCCCAAGTTCGCTATGAGTTGAATCCAGGAGATACTGCAATTGCTGGTTTGACCAGTGGTAATACTTACTACGTCAAGCAAGTAAGCGCTACGGTTATTCAGTTGAGCGCAAATGGTGGTGCTGTAATAGATATTACCAGCGATGGCAAAGGAAATCATCGCTTTGTTCAAGCAAGCACCGCGTTTACACCACAAAATAATATCAAAGTAAACGTTGATACCGATGAAATAGTATTACCTTCGTCAGCAAATTTACAGATAGGTGAAGCTTTACAATACTTTGCAGGTGGTTCGCAGACGATTGGTGGTCTACAAGATGGTGCTACCTATTACATAGTCAAAAATAATGGTAATGCGATCCAATTAGCGGCAACACTTGGTGGAAAAGTAATCGATATAACTGCGGTAGGTGGTGTCGGAAATCATCGATTTGTACGCGAACAAGTCGAATTTGACACCGATAATAATACCGCCCTTAAGCGTCAAGCAGAAGCGCTTGCTTTAGCACAAAGACTTAGCCAAGATTTAGGCATACAAGTAAATTTAACGGCAGGTAATATAACTTCTAGCAATGACCCGAATGCTGTTATTTCTACAGTTGAAAGTAATCGTCGAGTTAGCTTCCGCGACATTAGCACCACTTACGATGAAAAACAATTAGAGACTAGCAAACTATTGGTAGGTATTACCGATGGCTATGCTTTTATGGGCAGTGGTTACGGTACAGGCGATGAAACTGGTATTAAAATTAGCGATGCAAACCTTGGACTAGCCCTTTATAAGACAATAGACCATCGTCCTGGTGTTACACAACAAGGCATGAATTATGCGCTAACAGGAGAAGGGGCAGCATCTATAGTTGGGGTTAATGGTTTAGAACTAAGCGGAAACTTAGCCGTTCAACTTAACCGCACTGGTAAAGCTATAGATGAAAAAATTACTACTCCTGGTGGTGAAATTTCCTTAAACTATGTCAACCCCGATAATATTACACAAATTAGTGGTACAGCTAATTTAAATGTTGCAGGTTTAGCTGGGCTGTCGGGTAACTTTGGCATCGAACATACAAGTACTACTGTCGGCAGCGTTACAACCTCTAAGCTATTAATTGGCGCCACCAATGTTAATGCTTTTGTTGGTTCGGGTTATAAAACTGCTGATGAACTCGGTGTTAAGCTGACCGATGGCAAGTTGGGTATGGTGCTATCGGTCAATGATACTGCCGCAACCCAATCTACCGAAGCTAAATATGCTCTCGAAATTGGTGGAACCGCTAGTCTCAATGGTATTCCTAGCCTGACTTTAGAAGGCAGCATGAAAGCACGCATTAACCGTATGGGTGAAGTTGTCGATGAAAGCGTCACCTTGGATAATGGCGAGATATTGCCTATCACTTTTACAACCGAAGAAGCGACTCTTACTCGTATCGAAGGTGCTGCTCGTTTGAAGGTAGCGTCGATTCTTGATGCATCGGGTCGCTTTACACTTGATATCGGCGAACTTGAAGCCAACGGTCGTAGAGCAATTGATATTAATGCCGAGGATATATCCACCTTTGTTGGTATTAGTGCAGATACAGTCGATACCACAGACGATATAGGTGCAAGTCTCACTAATGGCGCATTTTACCTCAAGCTCAATCCTGACAATAGTTACAGCTATGACGTTACTAATGCCGATGTCGCCTTAGTTGGTATAGATTTATTCAAATTTTCTAGCAAAGCAAGTGCTAGCGGCGATAATAACAAAGTTAGTCTCCAACTCAATGACCTCAACTTGTCAGTCTCCGACTACGCAAGACTCAATGGAAACTTTAGCTTTGATGTTAGCTCGAACGGTGGCAACCAGATTATTAACTTAGGCGCTGACAATGCCGAAGCATTTATTGGTACTGGAGCCAGCACCCCAGACGAAAAAGATGATATGGGTGTCAAACTCAGCAATGTCAATGGTGCTGTACAACTGCGGAGGGGACAGGATGGTAAGAGCGCGATCGCTTACAGTTTATCGGGCGATGTCGCACTTGTTGGAGTCAATGGCTTAACCCTTAAAGGTAGTGTTGCAGTCGAAGCAAATAAGATAGGTGAAGATGTAACTATCGGTAATACCACCATCATCGCTGGTGTAAATCAAGTTAGCGGTACAGATTTGGAATTGAGCGTCGCCGACTTGACGAGTCTCAAGGGTGATGTCATCTTTAATATCCGTGAATCCGATGGAGCAATAATTGCAGCAGGTAAAAATCTATCGGCATCGGTCAAACTATCGGATGGTTTAGAAGGTGGTTTAAGCGATGGCACCTTGGGAATGGTCATGTACGGTGGTGGACGCTATGCCCTCCAAGGAAGCGGTAAAGCCAACTTGGCGCTGGGGGCTGATTTAGAATTTATTGGCGATTTGGGTATAGAAGTTAACCGCACTGGTAGAGTCGTTGATGAAAAGATTCAAATCGGCAACCAAACTGTAGCTGTTAACTTTGTCAGTGCCAGCGATATTATGCGCTTCAATGCCTCGAACTTAGATATGCTCCTAACTGAGAGTATTAAAAATGCTCTGATTAGTGGCGCCGATAAGTTAATCGACCTGAAAGCTAGCTTGATACCTAAATACGAAAAAGATGGCACGCTAATTTCCGAAAGCTTGTTGTCTAAATCACTACCAGGTACTAATGCCACTATTGATAGTATTTTGGGTATTAGCAGTTACCTCTCCCTTGGTGATTCAATAAAGAATTATGTTTCCGACGACCAAAAGGCTCCACAGACGCTACAAGGGTTAATCAAACAACTACGGACTGTTTGGTTGCCAACCCTGCCAATATCTAAAGGTCTTGATTTTGCTATCGATCAAAGTGGCTTCTCGTTGTCCTATGCGAGCGATAGTAAATTTAAACGCAATATCGGTTTATCGCTCGACCAAGAAGCGTATCTATTTGGTTTGGAATTAGAAGGTCAAGCAAATGTTGAAGTTGGTGTTGATTTAGGTATCGATTTTGACCTGAGCTTCGACTGGAAGAAATTTACCTCTAAATTTGACCTAAATAAACTTTCCTTTAAAGCGACTGCGGCGGCAAATGATATTGTTCTGGGTGGTTATTTTGGTCCAGTTGGTTTAAGTATTGGTTGCAATGATGCTGGTAAGGAGAAAGGCAGAGCATCCGTAAGTCTCGGTGGTAGTATCTCCTATGTAAACGGTAATTTTACCGTCAACACTACCAACGATAACCGCATTGATGTTGTCCTGCCCGTGTACGCAACCTTAGCAGGTAACGATTTATCCGGTGGAGCAGCACCAGCTAAGGCATATTTAGAAGGTCAATTATTTGGTGGTACGGGCATTAAATTCCGCCACGAGAACTTTGATAAACTACTAAACTTCCGCAACTTTGGTATCGGCGATGTGCTGGTGATGTTCAAAGATTTGATCGGTTGGGCGCAACATTACCGCGAATATGACATCATGCAAACCGAGATTCCTTTTGTTGACCTGTCACTCGGTGGTGTCCTTGACTTTGCAACTGCTATTAACAATAACGTTCTCTCCAAGATTGATTTCTATCGTCCACGAGTTGATTTGATGTCTGGTACAACCGCCAGCATAACTGGTGGTAAATTAACAGCATCGGGTGCAAACTTCGGCAACAATTTAGCCAGAAAATTTGTAACAATTAACGGCACCACCTACCAAGTTCAATCGGTAGAAAATAGCACTACTCTTGTAATTGATGCTGCTAGCGATGTCAGCATAACTGGTAAGGACTTTGTAGTCCACGAGAAACGGCAACTTCTACGTACATACCAGGAATTAATAGTAGCGATTAATAATTCTGGTATTCTACCGCTGAGTGTGCCATTAACCTATGACCCAATCAAGAACGAGCTTATAATTCCGTTTAGCTTCCGTAAAGACCTGCCAGTACTAAACGACCAGTCATTAAACCTGGGAATTGATTTAGGTGATGTGGCATCGCTTTCCACCAATGCCAAAACCTCAGTTAACGCTGGTGTTGACGGACGCATGGATTTTGTAATCAACTTCGGCACTACTCCCGGTCAAAAAGGTGTCAATCTATTTATTGATAATGTCGAACTCAACGGTCGGGCAAGCCTAGAAGTCAATGATTTAGAAATAGCGGCAAAACTGGGCTTCGTGGGCTTAAAAGCAGGTGGAGCAGGTACAGGCTCAGGTGTAAGAATGGCTGCCTCAGTTTCAACTGGGCTAGACCGTGACCTTAATACGGTTACTGAGGGCGACCGTCGCTTTAGCTTTAGTGACCTGATGAGTGGAGACCTTTTCAACTCCTTCTACTTCAAGTTGGACGGCGATGCCCAAGCCAAACTTAAGGGTCTTAAAGTTAATGGTGGTTTTGGCGATATTTCCATCGCACCAAACGCAGAATTATCAGTCTACGTACCTACACTGACAAAACTTAAGGGTGGCATACAAACTGTAAAACAACCAGTTACTAAAGCATTCGACCTTAAAGCTGCCATCGCTAACGGTCAGGTCAAAAACGAAGGCATTGTTGTAGTAATGCCCGATGTATCCGACCTACTCAGCCTCAAGAACCTGAATTTTGAGACAGTTATTATGGGTGTGCGTGCGGGTATTGACTTTATCAGCGACTCGCTAGCCGACCAACCGTTCTACAATACGCCAATTCCAGTTATTAACCGCTCGTTAAGCGAAACTTTTGCTTTCCTCGATAGTCTCACTGCCAAACTTGAAGTTGCAGCTAAAAATCCTGCTGGCATAATCCAAGAAGTTGAAAATATTATCGAATCCGCCATCGGTATAAACGATAACAACTCATTAGCACCTGACCAGCAAAAATTCTCTCTTTCTCTCAGCAATGGTGCCTTAAATATCCGTTTCAATTGGGAAGCACTATTATCTGAGAAATTCGACTTTAACCTTGATTTGAATACGCTTAAGCAACTATCTGGCAATGTTGGTGCAGCGGCACTCGATGCGATTGATGCCCTGGTAGACCTTGAAGGTGGTGGTAAGCTAACCCTAGAAGCAATTGCCAAACTCAACTTTGATATTGGCGTCGATCTTAATAGTATCCTCAAAGGCGACCCCAAGATTTTCTTACGAGACTATAACAGCCAAACAGGCAAAGGCACCCATGCCCAAATAGGCGCCCGCCTTGTTGGCACCGGACTTGATTTAGACTTCAAGGCAGGTCCAATCAATATT
Organism: uncultured Calothrix sp.; assembly: GCA_964242965.1. Taxonomy (GTDB): domain Bacteria; phylum Cyanobacteriota; class Cyanobacteriia; order Cyanobacteriales; family Nostocaceae; genus JANNFJ01. The sequence continues at coordinate 22,123 of CAXTCQ010000012.1, forward strand.
GGCATTGATAACGGTAGAGTTGTACTTGATGCTGATGGTAGGGCTGATACTGTTGACTACGCAGGTCTATTAGTTGCAATCGACCAAAAAACAGGTACATTACCTGACGACGGATTATTCTACATCGGCAAGGAATCCTTTAAAGACAACTTACAAACCAAACTTCTGGGTGGTTTTGATGTCAACTTGCCTGTACGGGTAGAAATGGCAGGTATTGACTTCAAACTCAGTCCAATTGAAGTTAAAACTAACCCCGTTTACGGCGACCAAGGTTTAGTACAGTTGTTCAAACACTTAGCGAAATCTGCCGATAGGGGACAACAAGACCCTCTGATCATGAAATTCCCAGACATTCGCGGCGAGTTTGCGAAACTGGGCGGTCAATTCTCACTGCTTGGCTTAATCAACGACCCATCGTTTATTCTCGATAGCATTGATACAGCCGTAGAAACCATACAGGATGTCCTTGGTTCTAACCTTGCTCAAGATATTCCGCTAATTGGCGATAAGCTAGGTGACGCAGCTTCGTTCCTGCGTGATATACGCCTTGGTATATTGGGTGACTTACGTAAGAAATTGAGCGGTAACGGTAAGGCAATCGAATTTATCCGTGAAACCCTGTACGACGTTCTTGGACCCAGTAAACTCAACATTTTACTTGATACCAACAAAGACAACCGCCTCTCTATTGATGACGTGATGATAGGTTGGTACGACAAGCTAGGCAACCTGTTGCAAAATTGGCAAGTTGGTGGCGCCTTACCAACTGGGGCAGACGCAATCCAATTCGATATGGATTTGGGTGGAAGAATTATAGGAACAGGTATTGACTTACCAATCGATTTCAGCATCCCTGGCTTTAGCCTCGATATAAATGGCGGTTTTGCACTCGATCTTGGCTGGAAATTTGACTTCGGCTTTGGCTTTAGCCTGCAAGACAGTTTCTACCTTGCCACTAACAAAGATGGTAGTAAACCTGAACTGGAAGTAGGTATCAGCGCTTACTTAGATGGCACTCCTCTCGATCCTAATGTCATCACTCCTTTTAGTGGAGAAGGTAACTTGTTGTTCTTCAAAGCGAAAATGAAGGACAACAACCCAAATGGTAAAGCTAGTGGTATATATGGCGGACTATCGCTTGACCTCAAGGGTGACAGTCGCGGTCGTATGGCACTGGGACGTATCCTCTCTGGTCGTACTAAAGATTTGTTTGGTATCAGTTTTGGTGTCGATGCCAAGTTAGATATCGGCATGACTTTAGAAGTAGAGGGTGTGAAGGCACTGCCGAAAATAGGCGCTGACTTAGAGTTTGATTGGAGTTGGAGACTCGGTCAAAAGATGATGACTCCTAGCTTCGGGCTACGGGATATGCGTATCGATATGGGTAGTTTTGTCAGCGACTTCCTCACACCGATCGCCTCGAAAGTGCGCGATGCGCTTAAGCCAATGGAGCCATTAATTAATGTCCTTGATGAGAAAATACCGGGTCTAGATATGATTATTGATGACCCTACCCTCAAGGGATTAATCAACGTAATTATGGTGCTGAAGGGTCGTAAGCCAATTGACTGGAGCTTTATCAGCGAAGCCAAGCAAATGCTCAAGCTGGTTGACCAAATAGCTAGCCTGAAACCAGGCGAATGGTTCCCATTGGGTAGCATTACGGGTTTGGGCACGAAGAATGTCCAAAGTAAAGCTGCAACCAATGTTCCACAAACCACCGAAGTTGACAAATTCCTCCAGCAAAATACCCGTCAAACTAGCTCTGTAAACAAGAGTTCTGGAGCAAAAAAAACACCTCGTTCCGGTTTCCGGATTATGGAGTATATCAAAGATATCTCCAACTGGACAAAAATTTTCACTGGTGGAGACGCAACGCTGTTCACCTACGAACTACCGTTGTTAGAATTCCGTGCTGACTTTGAAGCAATGTTGGCCTCAATTCCTTTAGCACCCACTCCGCTTACAATCAATGTTTATGCAAAAGGTGACTTTACTGCTACAGCAGACTTAGGCTTTGGATATGATACTTCTGGTATTCGCAAAGCTATTAAGTCTAAAAACCCGCTTGATGCCTTTGATGGTTTCTTCATCTCGGACTTTACTATTCCCACTCAAAAGGGTGTGAAGCCACAAGAAAAAGATGAGTTCCGGGCAAGCGCTTACTTAGGTATAGAAGCTGCTCTTGGATTAGCCATTTTTGAAGCAGGTATTGGTGGCGGTATTAAGGTGGGGATGGGTCTTGACTTGCAGGACATCTCCAAACCGAAGCTAACTAAGGATGATTTAGGGTTTGTGACAAATCAAACCTGGGAAAGTGATGGTAAGATTCATCCTTCGGAAATCGCTACAATGTGGAGCTATGACCCTAACAATGATGGCCAAGCTGGAGGTATTAAGAACTTAGCAAACGTCAAGACTACCGTAGGTCTTGCGGTAAATGCCTTTGTTGACCTGAATTTATTTGTAAGCAAGATGCGCGTCTTAGACCTCAAGATCATTGATATACCCGATTTGCTTACCATAGAGTACAAGGCGCCTAACGTACAACCTCACTTGGGCAAAGTCGAAAATGGTGTGCTGTATCTCAATAGCGGTAGCCGTTCTAGCCTACGTAAATATGGCGACACTACAGATACAAGTGAAACCTTAACTCTATATGGGCAAGGCGATACAGTAAGTGTTGAATTTGAAGATTATTACCAGACATTTACAGGTGTAACAAGGGTCGTTGCTGATGGTGGTGAAGGCGATGATACCTTCGATGCTTCCCGTTTATTTGGCATTGGTGTCGAGTTTACTGGCGGCACAGGCAAAGACAAATTAATACTTGGTACAGGTGGTGGTATTGCTGATGGTGGCGATGGTGATGACGTGCTTGATGCATCAGTATCATGGCTTCTTGACACTAAAGATGCTCGATTCCAACAATACCGCAACTCCTTCAAGGGTGCAACGTTAATGGGTGGCACCGGTAGAGATAAATTAATGGGTAGTATGGCCGATGATGTGCTACGTGGTGGCATCGGCATTGATAATCTCTCTGGTAGCGAAGGTAATGATACTTACCTATTTGAGGATGACTTTGCACTCGATCGGGTTAATGATAGTGAAGGTAATAATACCCTCGACTTCTCCCTAGCCACCAGACAACTTACTGCCACCGTCAACGCTCGTGGTTTTGCCGTTACTCAAGGTGAAGAAAATCAAATTAAGGGTAATTTGACCTTCAATCGCTTAGTTATGGGTGGTGGTAATGATTTAATAAACATCACCGACTTTGGAAATCGCACTATCTTTATTGACGATAAAGGCGGTAACGACACCTACTTTGTGCGTTTGGGTCGCGCTGCTGGTTCGGGTGCAGATGGCATCATTAATCTCAACGACACCGTAGGAGATTTTGATGAGGTTATTGCCGAGCAAACAATGGTAAATCCAATTGCTCTTAATCAAAACCAACTTCGCAACGGTCGTGAGATTCTCAATTACACCAGTGGTTTAGACCGTCTCACCCTTATGGGTAGAGCAGGTAAAGTCTATGGCACTGATATTCTTGATTTTGGTGGTAATGTCACCTTAAACAACACCGACAATAATGGTGTATCTCGTAACAGCACCACCGATGTTAGGGTCATTGCTTCCCAGGCTGACTTCCAAAGCCAAATTAACGCCGATGCAATTATCGTTGAAACCCTCAAAAATATCACAGTCAGCAAGACCCTCAACGCAGTACAAAATGGTTACGTAGATTTACGTACCTATGGTGATAAGTCGAATATTCTGCTTGAGTCTAATATCAAGGTTTCCACAGGCGATAGCGAAGACGGAAAAGGCAGCGGTTGGGTACGGATGGTAGCCGTCGATGGTGCGATTATTAATTCCAACGCCTCTAGCATTATTGGTAGCGATAGCCACCTAATGTTGAAAGCAAAGAACGGCATTGGCAGCGACAAAGCCACCCTATTAACAGAGGTTGGAACATTAACTGCTGCAACATCACTTCATGGTAAAGGCAACATTGTAATCGAAGAAGTCGATAGCCTGAAACTAACCAACTTAGAGAAGACAGCAACGGTTGTTAATGCCGGATTGACAATTCCTCAAGTTAGCGTCACACCTGTTTGGATGCAGAAAAACCAATGGGTAACACAACTAAGTGATGACTGGCGAGGTTTGATTAGTGATGGTAATGAATCGTATGCAGTTGCCACTGGTAATGGTGATATTAGCCTCACCCTCAAGAAAGCTGATGCCTTATTAAGTCTTGATAGTGGTAGCTTAGTCAACCGCAATGGCGGTAACATTACCCTCACAACCGACGATATCAACTTCCGTAGTGGTATCAACCAGGTACAAGGTACTAGCAACCTGACCATCCAAGCCAACCAAATAGCAGCAGAATATCGTTTGGGTGGTACCGCAGAGAATGCTTGGGGTCTAGATTTGATAGACCTTAACGTTGAAAACCCAACCCCAGCAATGGAACTTTCCAATCGTGATTTAGCTGCCTTAGCTGATGGCTTTGCTAGCGTGACAATTGGGCGGCAGGATGCAGGTAACAAGATGGTGTTGGGCGATATCTTCCAAGGTGATATTGTTCGAGGTGGTACTGATGGTGTAATTCGTCCTCGCTCTTCATTTGCAACACAACCAGAATTCCGAGATACTACAACTCTGCTCACCGATAAGTTAGATGTGCAAGGTGATGTCCGGGCAACGGGTGAAAGTTTGACAATTAAGGCAAATAATGCTCAAGTATTCAGACAAAACCAATATATAGTTCCCGGTGCCGGTGTTACAGCAAGGAAACTCCAGGTTGATATCGCCGAACAAATCACAGTCAGTGGCTGGCTACGGGCAACCGAAAGCATCAATATTAAAGCTGGTCAATTAATCAGTGATATCGGTAGCGATATTACTGTTACCCAAGCAAATGGTCGTATAGACAGCATCACTACTGATTACACAAAGATTGCTGGTTTAGTCGAAGCGAAAGGCGCCTCCTCACAAGCGAACCTCTATGCTGCTACCAACTTCATAGTTATGGAAGGTGGTATAGTTGCAGCCCGTGATACTGAAGGACAAATTAATATTGGTGCAGGTCAAGTTGTCACAATTGAAGCTGGTGGTGCTGTAACAGCAGGTGCCCGTTTTGATGATGTCAACGGTAAACCAGTTGCTGTGAAGACGGGTGATGGTGCGGATGTCCGGATTATTTCGCCTCATGAGTTAGTAATTAAAGGTACTGTTACTAGCAGCGACCAAATGCTGTTATCTGCGGGTACACCTTTAAATAGTTACTACGGCAGCTATTTTAGTAACCTACCTGTTGATAGCAAGGGCAATGACCATTACCTCAAACAAATTGGCGAAGACCAATTTAGTATCCTTTTAACTGGTACATTAACCAGCCTTGCAGATAATACCAGCCTTGATTTAGAAGCTAAAGACGACATTATTATTCGCGGTAACATTAATGTCTTCGGTCAAAACTCTAACCTTAATGTTCGCTCGGAGGGTTGGATTTACCACGAAGGCATGATGGATGTACAAAACAACATTACCATCAAGGGTGGATTTGACGCTCAAGGTAACTCTACAGGTAGAGCAAACAGCGAAGGTTCAAGCGTCTACGTCCACACGACATCTCGTACAAATACGAAGCAAGCAGGTAGCAAAATACTTATTGAAGGTACGAAAGATGTAGACATAATGGGTGCTGTAGTTGCTGGTGGTACTATTGGTGCAAATGGCGTAACTTGGGCAGGCAATGACTCGTCCGTAATGGTTATTGCAGGTGAGCAAGTTTATCTAGATTCAGGTTTGCTTGGCTCCAAATCGGTAACGGTTCGTGGTGGAAAAGGTGCTGCTGATGATAGAGGATTGGGTGTACTGGTGACAGCTGCTGGTGGTGTAACCGCAGGTGGTTATGCATCCGACTTCTTCGGTGGTAGTATCAACATCTTTAGCGACAGCAACTTAGAGATAATGGGTACTTTAGTATCTGCTGGTAAGCTGTTCCAAGAGTTCGATAATGACGGCAAGCTTAAAAAACAAATTATTGACTGGTCGAGTAATAAGGGTAAAGTTCGAGTTGAAGCACAAGGACAAGCCTTTATTGGTGGCAATACAACCAACAAACAAGGTGAGAAAATTCAAACGGGTGGCTACCTATTCGCCAGCGATCGCATTGAAGTAGTCGGTAAAACAATTGGTACAGGTGTATTTGTTCAAGCCGCTAGCGAGCTTGTAACTCACAACGCTAATAGCTCAATCTTTATCAAGTCGAGTAGCGATGCCGATGTCCAAGGTTTATTATTACCTGGTGGCGAAATTAATCAAGTCCGCGATTTAGATGGAGTATATCTGGGACGTACTGTCACCCACTTCAATGGAGATTCAAGCATCCGTATCGAAGCTGACCATCAAATTCGTATTGGTCAAGACATGCGTGCAGGTAAAGTTATCGACTTAGTAGGTGGAGGAAACGACCCGTTAGAACCTAATCCAGCAGATGGTTCTACAAACCACTCTGGCAAAGGCATTGTATTATATGGCACAACCCGTCTGGAAACATGGCGCCAAAATAGCCAAATTAATCTTAATGCTCCCGGTCGCGTCGATATCCTGGCGCCTGCACACACCAATGAAATTAAAGCTACAGGCTTTGTACAACGAGCTAATGGTCAACTAAGCGACGATGTTTCCCTCAACATTCGCATCAACAAAGTGGACTTCGAGGTAGAAGCAACCGTCACAGTTAAAGCTAGCGATACAGCAAATAATAAGACCATCGAAAACTTGATGGCAAATTTACAAACAGCCATTGATACAGCTAGCTGGAAAGTACTACGCTCGAACAACGCTAACTACAGTGTCGGTGGCAACTACACACCATCGACAACTGACCCAGATTTGAAGGTGAAGCTCAACAGCGGTAACTTTTTACTCGCTGGTGGCTACGAGTTCCAGCTTCTCCAATCTAGTAGCAATGCTAACTTGTTAGGCTTCACTAACTTAACAACCGACCTTACCTCCTCACTGCCTTACACCATCAGCGCTAAAGAGCTAGGGTCTATAGTTTCCATCGGCGCACCAGCAGGACCTAACGGTAAGCTATACATTGCAGGTAAAGTTTTGGCACACGATGCCATCAACCTTTACAGCGGCACATCGCCTGATGGTAAAGATATCGAACTTGATGCCAGTGGTAAACTCGAAACCATCAACGGTTCGATTGCGATGAACGTTGGTAAATTTGGGGTTGTTAAAGGCGATATTGTTGCGGGTGGTATTGGTTCCGATATTACTCTGGGCGCAGAAAATACTCTCGAACTATACGGTAGCTTGACAACAGATGACGAAATTACCATCAAAGCAGGCGCCGTCATTACTCCTGGGGAAACCAGTATCCATACTTTTGGTACCAGTCGCATTGATGCCCGCAAAGTCAGCATTACAGGTCTAAATAATGTCATTATCAATAGTTCAATAGGCGAACAAACTAACCGCCTGCAAACAGTTGATATTAACTCCACCGAAGGTAAACTCACGATTGACCGTGTATCTGGACGTATTGTTAGTAACGCTATCATCAACCTCCAAGGTAAGGATGTTGATGTCTTAGGTGTAGTTCGTAACACTGCTGCTGATGGTAACTCCGTAACCAAGGAAGTCATTATTAAGGCAACCCGCAACGCTAACCTGATGACCGATTTAATCAGCGAAGGTTCAGTACTAGTTGAAGCTGGAGATAGTATCGCTGTTTACAACGGTCAAGTAATTGTTAAGGGTAGCAACGAAACTCTTACTTTGGTACAGAAAAACGCTGGTGGTGAAATTAACCTCGGTCGGACAATTGGTACTGAGGGTCAGCGACAACAGCAAGGTGCTTTATTAACAGCAATTGACGGCTTAAATATCGAAGGTACAGGAACTGTCAATGTTAACGCAGGTGTACAAATTCTTACCAGCGCTGCCAATAGCAAGTTAAATGTGTTGGGTGGAACCGTTAAACTAGTTGGTTCGCTCTTTGCAGGAGCAACAATTCAAAACAATAAAGTTAGCTGGAATGGCAACCAGTCAAATGTAAACGTTACCGCAACCGATGCAGTCATTATCGGTGGAATGGGCGCCGATGAAAATGGTCAACTAGTTGCACGCGGTGGTTCCATCGAGGCTACGGGTGAGATTAATATCAACGTTCAAGGAGGAGCTAATGCATTTGACTTTAGTTTGTCTGCTCTTAGCTTCTTGAAGGCAAACACTATCGATAGCACCAGTAGCAAGATTAATATCAACACCGTTGGAGATGCTCAAGTTTACGGCTCGATTGGTAACATTCAAGCAACTGATAATGTTTCCGAAATTACCATTAAATCTCAAGGGCTATTATTAGTCGATGGTTACATCAAGGCAAACAATACTATAACGCTTGATGGTGGACGCGATGCGAATGGCTACGGTTTAATTGTCAACCCATTGCGCTACCGCGACTCCCAAGGACGTTTAGTTGATGCAAACAACTTCTATATTGATGCTTTCGGTAACTTCGTCGATGCTGCGGGTAATCTTCTTGCTACTGACGCCAAACCTGTATCGAGTACCGACAACAATCTCAAACGTGAAAGCGGTGGTACTCTTGATACCAACGAAGGTGGTACTATATCCCTCGCTGCTGAAGGAAATATCCTTCTCCAAGGTGCCGTTGCTCCGATGCAGCTAATTGGCTCAGTAATTGGTGTCCGTCCCGATACTGTTTCCATTAATAGCCGCAGTGGTGATGTCACAGTTACAGGTATGGTTGGCGCCCGTAATCAAATTGGTATCACCAGCAAGAACCTCAATATTATTAACGAGGCTCAAGTTAAAACCTACAGTCACGGTAGCTCAATTAGCCTCTGGGGTTCAGATAGAGTTCTCGTTACCCGCAGCAGCGTGATGGAAAACCGCGCAGCAGTTGAAACTAAGGGCAACTTGGATATAACCGGACGCGAACTATGGATTGATGGCTTCCTCAAGGGTAATAAAGTATTATTAAATGCTGACGATAAAGCCCTTATTAGTGGAAAAGTCCGCTCCGAAACCGATATTGATGTACGCGCTGGAGTTGACCTTTCTTGGAATGCGACCAAACTTCAAAGTGTACTCACCCGTACCGACCTGAATGGTGGCGATATTCTCCTCAGTCTCGATGGTTTACTTGATGCAGCAGGTAAAGTTACCTTACTTGCGGGTGGCAATGTCAGCGTTGACGCTGTATCAGTACTGCAAGCAGGAACAAAAGCTGCTGCTGTGCCGTTCCTCTCGCAAAAACCGATAGAAATTACGGTTGTGACAGGTACTTATCAGGAAGCAAACGGCACTATCTCTGTACCAGTCGTTAATTGGATTTCTACCACTGTCACCGAGCAAGTCGGTTATGACGAAGTACGGGTAGGTAGCGAATTCTTCACAATGGATGTTACCCTTACCCAAGATGGCTACTGGAACGAAACGACGAAAACCAAGCGCGAATGGTTTGTTAATAAGGTTGATTACGACATGAATCAGGTTGACTGGACTAGTGTACCTGATTCCGTCAAACCAACAAATCCTGACCACAACTTTAACGACTTGACAGATGCTCAACGCAATGCGGTACTTAAGCATCTAGGTTATCAGAAGCTCTACGACTTTAGCTTCGGTAATGCTAAAGCTGAACGGACAATTAACGGTAATCCAACCAGCAACGATGTTTACTGGAAAATAAACGAAGCTCAAGAATCCTTTGAGAACGAATCTATCAACGGTATAGTTTCTCGAAAAGAACTTATTGGTGGAAAAGATTACAAACAAGGATTTACCAACGGTGTTGACTACGATGTCAATAGTGTGAATTGGGGAAGTGCAGGTCAACCGAGTGCAAATCACGAGTTCAAGGACTTAACACAAGCTCAGAAGGATGCAGTTGCGCAACACCTTGGTTACGCGAGGAAGTATGATTTCTCGAAAACTTCCGTTAGTAACAACATCGTCAACGTTAATATTGACGGTTGGCAGGATAAACATATCCGACTGCCTCAAGGAATGTCAGCAGATGTACTAAATGTACTGCGCGTCGTTTCTCAGGGTGAGGCTAGGTTACTAAGTGGCGATACTACTATGGATGGAAAATCCGATGGTACATGGGTTTCGGCACCTACAGGTACGATGGGAGAATTTGTGGGTCAATACCGTGATAAAGCAGTTGTGTCTTACACCCAAGACAAATCAACCCATACTACCTACATGAACAATGGTGCTTGGGTTCAGGATTTCGACAACAGTCCTGCTCGTTGGTCAGTGGACTATTTTAGCAATGGTAGACGCGAGTTCTCCATCGAAGATGATAGAACTAACGCAAACACTGTTTATGTATCGGGTGTAATGCCTTCGTGGAAGAATAGCAGTTACGAACAGAATATAAACGATGTTAATAATCGAAACGTAACAGCACGGATTGGCTATATATCTACTACAGCCAGCGTTGCTGACCAAGTTATTGCTAATACTCGAAATGAAAGAGTTGGTTACGACAGTCGGAATGCTTGGATTAGCCAAGGGTATTGGAATGGTTGGAACGAAGGTGGTTGGCAAATGATTGCTAGTGGGTTGATGCTTTGGGAAGGAGATACTTATGACTGGAGATATATTATGCAATCGCCCACCTTCGAGATGCAGGAGAAAAAGGATAAATGGTATGTATTTCCAAGCAGAAGACAGTTTGTTGCACATCGCACTCGCGATTGGCAAGATACCAGCTATTGGCAAGGACGCGACATCTACGAAACCCAGTATGACTATCGCTATAACTGGACATCGAAGTGGAACAATATTTATGACAATCGTTTGCAACTTAGCTATCAGTGGGTGAGCAAAGCACAGGATATCTTTGATAACCGTCCTCGCTACGAAACTAGAGACCAACTAACTAAAGTTGTCAGTGAAGAAATCCAAACCAACTACACCACTAAGCAAATCACGCAAAAACAGCTTGTCTGGACAAGCGACCGTCTCGAAGGCAACCAAAAAGCATTCGGCGGCTTTGGTAATGACTCTATCCGCGCAGCTGATAATATCTCTATCGATGCAGGTGGTAATGTTTCCCTCAGCGCTAAATTAAGCACCATTGGTCAATCAGGCACAATCTCTATTAACGCGGTCGGTACTACCGATATCAAGGGTAAGTTACCCGAAGGTCGCAACAGTAACGATACGATCGCGGCACCTGCTGTCCTCAATGCTCAAAGCGCTATTACTGTAACCGCGAACCAAGTTAATGTTACCGACCTGAGTCAACTCAACACCAGCAGCACGACAAGCCAAATAACCTTAAGTTCGGCAACCGATCTTAACTTTGGTGGTGTGGCAATGGCTGGCAGCACAACAACGGGTGGTGGTCAAGTATCGCTCGAAGCAGTTAAAGACATCAACCTCAATGGACAACTAATAGCTGGCAGCAGTATTAATGCCAAAGCTGGTTTACAGTCGGGTGTCGGCAATATTACTGGTGATGCCTTTACTTACTTAGGAACCGCAAACAATGGTCAAATTAACCTCACGGCAGGTACTAGCAAGGGTAACATCACCCTCCCAGGTTCTTGGTTAAATAGCGGCACGGTTAATTTAACTGCGATCGCAGGCAATGTTAACAATTACCAAAGAACCACTGATGCGAACGGCAACATAATAGCCAATAGCGATGGTTTAATTTCCAGCGATACCGTAAATGTAAATGCAGACGGCGCCGTTTCCTTGACCTTGAGAAGTGGTTTCAGCAACGATAACGATTTATCTACCACTCCTACAGGTATTTCAGCAGTTACTATTAACGCTGCTAAGGGTGATGTAAACCTGACTTCCTTGGGTAGCATTGGTCTGCAACAAGTAACCGCAGGTGGCAACTTTAACCTCACCTCAACAGGTAGCGTCGATATTAATAAAGCAACTGCTGGTGTCAATATCAAAATCGATGTTCTACAAAGTAACCTCAACGTTGGTATCCTCACCGCAGCAGATACCATTAAGCTCAACGTTCAAGGAAATATTACCAAGTCTAACGGCAGCAAGCTTAACGGTCGCTTCCTCAATATAGACACCACAGGTAGTATTGACCTTGATACCGCTGTCTCAGAAATGACAGTTAAAGGTATGAGTGCTGGTAACTTCAATATCGCTAATACTGCTACAGACTTGAAAATCAACACGAGCGAATTTGATGGAGGTGTAGTTAATATCACCACTACAGGTGATATGACCTTTGATACAATTCGCTTGCTGACAGATAGACAAAATCAAGCAATTAACCTCACGGCAGGCGGTCAGATGAACTTTGGCTTGGTGGATGCAGGCGCCAATTTTGGTACTGCTTCTCTAACTGCGTTAACAGGTAAACTCTCTGCCTTCAAACCCAATGACCAAATAGTTGACGTAATAGCGAAGAATATAACTACTAAGTCTGGACAAACAGTCAGCTTAGAAATCGCAAAAGAAGCGAGTGCCTTATCTGCAACTGCCGAAACTGGTGATATCTTGATTGAGCGGCTTGATGAAGGTGATAAGGGACAAACGCTTGTTTTAGGTACCCTAATTGCGAAGCAAGGTAATGTTAAAGTTACCGCCAGAGGCGATTTAATCGGAACTGCGAGTATTCAATCAGGTATTAATAGCAGCATCGAGTTAACAAGTAAGACGGGCGATATTGCGATAATACCAGACAGCCTGAATGCAGTTCTCAAGAGCCAGACCTTGAAGTTACGAGCAACAAAACAAATCAATATTGATGTAAATGTCACTCTCGAGGCTGATAACGTCGAACTCGCTTACGGTACAACAGGTATTATCCAAGGTTCCGTTCGACTACCAAACATCAAGACCAAAAACTTAACGCTGGAATTAGGTTCGGGTAGCATTATTGTGGCGCCAGAAACCTTTAAATCGCTAATTGACACAAGTGGTAGACCTATTGCCCTCGATACAGTCAATTTATTAGCACGCGGCAACCAAATCATCGAAGGTAAGCACGCTGGCTATTACAAGTTCCGCGATGCCATTACAAACGTTACCTACTACCTTGATAAAGCTGAACTAGCTCTTGGTGCCAAGGTATACCGTGAAGTTGGCGGTAAGTTAGAAGCACTATCTGCGGTTGAGACTGATATTCTAAAACTGGCGCCCGTACTCAATACCTTGAGCTACCAGGTACGCGAAGAAATGAGCGGTCGCTATATCTTCATCGGTAACGATGGTCGCGAATACTATAAAGACCGTGCGATCGACGATCCAAGCTTGCCGGATGCAAATAAAGTTTACACCCGCCAAAATGCACAAGGATTGTACGCTTACACAGTTGTAGACCCAACAACAATTACCTGGGATAAAGACGGTAAGGCTTTACCACCTGTGTACATAGTTTACTCAGCCGAGTCAGACTACAAGCGCTTTGCTGAACAAAACTCGCAATACAAAGATGTGCAAATACACTTTACCGAGGTTCAAAACCCTGCATCCTTGAACCTGCAAGCTAAGATGAAGCAGGAGTTAGCTGGTGGTATCCAACTAGTCACCCCAGTGGGAATCCTCAAAAACGAACGTTTTGGATTCCCGATGCTGGCAGATTCTATAACCCTAAAAGCACAGCGTGACTTAGGCAACATTAGCTTCAAAGATATCATTGGTACTGATGTTGAAATTGCTACTGGTGACAACCTCGATCTAATTGGGGCACCAACTGCACAAAACCTGAAGATATCTTCTAATGGTTACTTCGATGACCAAGGTCGCTTTATCGGTGGTAGTATTACTACTGGTAAAGAAAAAGTAGTTGTAAATAATGCTTTCACCGAGAGGGATGTTATCCTCAAGGCTTCTGGTTTAGAACTTGCAGCCTTCAGTAATATCAATGTTAAGACCGATGTTGAACGACTCAAAGCAGCCATTATCAACAAAGGCGATATTACCATCAGCGAGGCTAATGCAATTGCCCTAACCGATGTCTTAACCAAGCAAGGAAACTTGACAATTTCCACTGTTGATACTAACGCTGCAATGACTATCGGTAAGCTAGAAGTTGGTAATGCAGTCAACATTACAACCGGGCAAATATATAGTGAGAAGAATGATGGTGTTGTTGACTTGAGTGCTGATAGTTTGACAATGCAAACAACTCAAAATATCGGTACAGACAATGCATTACTAGAAACCTCTGTTAAGAATGTAAGCATTATTGCAGGTGGCGCCGTCAACCTCAGCAACTACGGTGGGTTGACTGTTAATGGTATAACTGCTGGCGGTGGTGTGCAGGTAGAAACCCATAGCCCGCTAACTATCGCAGGTAATGTATCGGCAGGTGGTAGAATCCGCTTACAGTCGGGTGATTCTCAGGGAAGCGGCGATGATTTGATGATTAGGGCGAATGTAAGCACAATGAGTGGCAACATTACCCTCAATTCGGGCGATAACGTCTCAATTGCTGAAAATGCCTTGATTGTTGCACCGGGTGAAATTACTATCCAAGGTGACTTTAATAATAAGGACTTTGGTATTGGTAGCACTATTACCTTAAGTGGAACCCTCAAGAGTATAGGTGTTAAAATCAACAGCGACAATGATACAGATATTATCAATATCGATGGAAGCCTTATTAACTACTTAGCAACTGGTATCCTCACGACTGTGATTAGGTCGCAAAATGGCAACGATACTATTAACTTGGGTGATAAGAACAAAACCCTCAACAGCATCGCAGGTTCTCTTGATATCAATACCAGCGATGATTACGATACCTTAAATATCGAAAACAGCGGCAACCCATTAAACAACAACCTCAAGGTAACGGTTGATAAAATCTCTGGTTTAGCGGGAATGACTGGTGATATTACTTACTTCAAGGTAGAAAAAGTCAATATCAACCTCGGTTCAGGTAATAACTTGCTCAATATTGCTTCCGACATTACTACTGAGGTAAACGTCAACTCTGGTAGTGGACAAAACACCATCTTGATGGACTACGCAAACAAGACGGAATCATTCGACCTAGTTCTCGATAATGGTATTATCACAGGGTTTACAGGTGCAGGTAATTTACAATACAACAACTTCCAAACGATTGATGTCAGGTTGGGTACAGGTGACGACAAGTTTACTATCAAAGATACCAGCTTTACCCAAAACATTATCATAGATGCAGGTAGTGGTTACAACGAGTTAATTGTTGATATTGCAGACGAAACTAAGAGCCGTAACGAAACCGTTAATATAGGTCAAAATAATATCTTTGGTCTGGGACTCGATCAACGCTTACTGTACAAAGGCATAAAGGAAATCGATGTCCATTTAGGTTCCGGTGCCAACAATATTAACTTGATCAATGATTTTACTGGCGAACTCAACTTCAATACAGGTATCGGCACCGACACGTTAGTTCTGGAAAAAACTCTGGGTGTTACTAACATCGGTACTCAAGAAGGCAACGATATAGTATTTATCAAGACAATTGCCGCTACTACCTCAGTTGATACTGGTGCTGGAAATGACTATATCGAGGTTGCGAACAATAACAACATGGTCGATGACATTGCTGCCCTACTAACAGTAAGCGGTGGAGAGGGGCAAGACTATTTAACAGTCAACGATGCTAACGATAGCGATAACAGTAACCTAACGTTAACCAAAAGTACCATCAGGGGTCTAGATTTAACTGCTGGCATTGACTACGATCAACTGGAAATGCTTGATATCCTAATGGGTTCTGGAAGCGATAATATACTAGTTGAAAGCACTCACCAAGGAATTAGCTACATTTCCACAGCCGCCGGCAGCGATAAAGTCAACGTCGAAACGATTGCTGGCGAAACAAACGTTAAACTAGGTGCTGGTGACGACATTGTAAATGTAAGCAACCGTAACAAACAACTCAATGACATTTCCGGTGCCCTGATTGTATCGGCTGGTACAGGTAGCGATACATTAAACATCGATGACTCAGGTGACACTAAAGACAATACAGCCATCCTTAACGACACCCTACTTACTGGTTTGGGAATGAATGGCGAAATTAATTACGGTGACTTTGAGAACCTAGATATCAAGTTTGGTTCTGGCAGCGATATTTTTAGCATCGAAAGTACCCATCAACAACCAACCAATATTAGTATGGGTATCGGCAACGATACAGTGATTGTCGAAAGTATTGTAGCTGATACTAATATTGACCTTGGTGTCTGGGATGATACAATATTTATCGGCAATATCAACCAGCTAGCTGACAATATCTCAGCAGCACTAACAGTTACTGGTGGTATGGGCAGCGATGCCCTGATTGTTGATGACTCAGGTGATAAGCAGGATAATACAGCTATTATCAATGACACCTTAATTACTGGTTTGGGTATGAACGGTGAAATTGACTACGGCAACTTCGAGAGTTTAGATGTGCGAATGGGTTCTGGTAGCGATATTCTTAGCATCGAAACCACCCACCAGCAATTAACATATGTTGATACAGGTGTAGGTAGCGATACGGTCAATGTCGAAACTATCTCTGGTGAAACTAGCGTTAAACTCGGTGTCGATAATGATACCGTAAATGTTAGCAATATCAGTCAAAAAGTTGATGATATCTCAGCAGCGCTAATTGTATCAGGTGGCACAGGTAGCGATACATTAAATATCGATGACTCAGGTGACACTATTGACAACACAGCTATTGTCAACGACACCTTAGTTACTGGCTTAGGTATGAACGGTGAAATTAACTACGGCAGCTTTGAGAATTTAGACATCTTACTTGGTTCTGGTAATGATATTCTCAGCGTTGAAAGCACCCATAGTAATATAACTGAAATTAATACAGGCATAGGTAATGACACAGTAAATGTCGAAAATATCTCAGGTGACACAAAAGTGCTTCTTGGTGTTGATAACGATACTATTAATGTCGGCAATATCAACCAACAACTCGACGATATCTCTGCCGCATTAACTGTATCCGGTGGTATGGGAGTTGATAGCCTTAATGTCGATGAATCTGGTGATGTTCAAAATAATATCGGTACCATCAACGACACCTTAATTACTGGGTTTGGTATGAAAGGTGAAATTGACTACGGCAACTTTGAGGATATGAACGCCGAATTTGGTTCAGGTAACGATGCGATCGCCATCGTTGGTACTCACCAACAAATGAGTTACATTACTACAGGTGACGGTGATGATGTTGTAAACGTCGAAAGCATCGCTAGCGAAACCAGCATTAAACTTGGTAAAGGCAACGACACTGTAAATGTTAGAAACACTAACCAAAAAGTCGATGATATTTTTGCTGCACTTATAGTTTCCGGTGACATCGGTAGCGATACATTAAATATTGATGACTCTGGTGATACCCAAGACAATACAGCCATCCTCAACGATACCTTAATGACTGGCTTAGGTATGAATGGCGAAATTAACTACGGCAACTTTGAACAACTAAACATTGGTTTAGGTTCCGGTAGCGATATCTTTAGTATCGAAAGTACCCACCAACAATCAACCACTATCGCTACAGGTGCAGGTAGCGATAGGGTAATCGTGGAAAATATTTCCGGTCAAACAAACGTTGATACAGCCGCCAATGATGATGTGATTAGTGTAGGTAATATCAATCAACAAGTTGATGACATTTCCGCGACACTAATAGTCTCTGGTGGTAATGGTATCGACAGTCTTTATGTTGATGACTCTGGCGACACAAAAAACAACACAGGCGTAGTTAATAAGAACTTAATTACTGGTTTAGGCATGAACGGTGAAATCAACTATAACAACGTTGAAAACTTAAGTATGCGACTTGGTTCGGGCATCGATTTAGTTGCCATAGACTCTATCTCAGTTAACACCGATATCGATACTGGTCTTGGCGAAGACTTTATCACTCTTGACGACCTCAGCTTACTTTCGGCTCAACTTATTGTTGATAAACAACAGAAGAACTAGTATATCGAAACATATTTGCTAATGTTCGATTTGTAGAGACGCGATATATCGCGTCTCTACATTTATTTTGTTTGGTCACAATAAAATCGAGCTTTTTATAGGCAACTATTCTGTCTGCTCTGTCTGCTATTTGTTTATATCAGTAATTATACGATATTAACAGCCTAAATGGCAAGTAAATTACGTATAAATATCATTGCCACTTGAAAAAGTAGATTTCCGACGCACGTAAAAGTTGTCGGGAATCTAAGCAACGCGCAATTTAGTATTAATTGATAGATAAAATCAACATTGCGCTTGTGTAATTAAGAGGAATTTACTGAGGTTTTTAATATAGCGTGTGGTTAAAATCACAAATAAGAATAAATTCAAAATTTATAAATAGTGAGCAAAATATGAAATTCTACCAGTCTTTATCTGTTCAAACATTTTTTCAAGAAAAAAGCTCTGTTTTAGTATTCATTGATTCAAAACTACAAGATTATCAAAGCCTTATAAATGGTATAAAATCAGGTGCAAAAGCCTATATTTTACATTCAGAAGTTGATGGAGTTAAGCAGATTACACAAACTCTATCTAAATACCACCATGTTGAGAGTATACATATTATCTCACACGGGATACCGGGAACACTTTATCTAGGTAATACGGAACTAAGTCTAGATACTTTAGGACATTACAACAAAGAACTTCAAACTTGGTTTAATTCAACCTCTACTAACAACCATACTCCTACACTTATTCTTTATGGGTGTAATGTTGCTGCGGATGCAGGAACTGAACTATTAGAGAAACTGCATCAATTAACTAATGCTAATATATACGCTTCTAGTACTGTTGTTGGTAACTTAAACTTAGGTGGTAACTGGGATTTAGATGTTCGCTACGGTAAAGATACTTCAGCTTTTCCTGGTTTAGTATTTCAACCTGAAGTATTAGCAACTTATGCTGGAGTATTTGGAACGGGCACCGACTTACCTAAATATTATACGTACTATGATTCAAAAGAGGTTGCTAAAGGAACGGTTGCTTTTACAGACATCAGTGCTACTGGTGACTTTCATCGTATAGCTACAGACCAACAAAGTTCAGCGATTGATTTGCCTTTTACCTTTAATTTCTATGGTACAAATTTTAGCAAAGTTGTTATTGGTGAAAACGGAGGGATTGCGTTTGTAGATAATGGTACTGCTCAGTTTAGAGCAAATAACGCTGATATTCCATCTACTAGTTCCGCTGTACCAATAAATAGCATTTTTCCTTTCTGGGATGATTTAGATGCACAAATAGTTGTTAATAACCGTACAGGAAAAATTTACTCAAAATTAGAATCTGACCGTTTTACTATACAGTGGACTAACTTTCAATTCAAAGATTCACTTAATAATGTTAAGAACATAACCTTTCAAGTTGTTCTATATAAAGAGAGTAATAATATTGATTTTATTTATTCAACAGCAACACCAAATGATGGAGGTACTGCCAGCATTGGAATAAATAAAGGTTCAGTTGAAGATGGCAAAGCAGTTGGTATTGCATATTCAGTCAATACATCTAACCTCAATGGCGTTACTTCTATCCGTTTTATAACTGAACCTCAATTAAAAACTAACGCTCTCTCAGTGAAGGAAGGGGAGACAATTATCCTCTCTTCGAGTAACTTCAATGCGACGGATGTTGATAATAGCATTGACCTTAGTAAAGTTACATATACCATTAGTAACCTTCTGAATGGGGAATTTCGAGTAAATAGTAACGTTGCAGCTACATTTACTCAAAAGGATATTAACGACGGAAAGGTTCAATTTATTCACAACGGTAGCGAAAATGCTCCATCGTTTAATATAACTCTTAGCGATGGCTACAACACTTCCAGCTTAAAACTTGCAAGTATAAACTTTACCAACCTTAATGATAATCCAGTACTGACAGATACAACTCCTTCTGCTAATTTTACAGAAAATGCGCTGAATGCTACTGCATCAATGATTCCCAGTAATATTATGCTGACTGATGTAGATTCCTCAGACTTTAATGGAGGTAATCTCACGGTTAACTATAGCAGTGCTTCCGGAACAGAAGACCAACTTTCAATAATTTCTGGTAGCAGTGGTATTACTTTAAGTAGTGGAAATGTTAGCTATAACGGAACTGTTTTCGGCAGTATTGATACTACTAATAATGGTACTAATGGTAAAAGCTTAGTTATTGGATTTACTAACGCTAGTGCAAGTTTACCTGCGGTTACAGCTTTAATTGAAAATCTCAGTTATCAAAATACTTCAAATACACCTAATGCTAGCCGCACTATTTCAATTACAGTTAATGATGGTGATGGTGGAACTAGCACTGCGGTATCCAAAGTTATTAATGTTAATGCTGAAAATGATGCGCCTGTTAACACTGTGCCAGGAATGCAAAATATCAATGAAGATGATGTTTTGACATTTACAACCGCCAATCTGATATCAGTAAGTGACCCCGATGCTGGAAATAATCCTATTAAAGTTAGGCTTGAAGCTAACAAAGGTACTCTTAGCCTTAATGGTATTAGCGGGTTAAACTTTGCTAATGGTGGTGTTGGTGATGGTACTGATGATACTACGCTCGAATTTACAGCCGCTATTACCGATATCAATAAAGCCTTAAATGGTATTGTTTACCGAGGAAATAAAAATTATAACGGTAAAGATACCTTGACCATTACTACTAATGACTTAAACAACACAGGTGGTGTTAGCCAAGCAGATATTGATACTGTTGAGATTACACTTACTCCAGTTAATGACCCCCCAGTTAATGCCGATGTCCCAGTTGCCCAGAGTGTTAATGAAGATACGAGTCTTATCTTTAACACTAAAAATCAAAACGCCATCAGAATATCTGATGTGGACGTAGACGACGAACAAAACGGTCTAGTTGGTGATGTAAAAGTAACGCTTGCTGTTACCAGAGGTAAAGTTACCTTAGCGCAAACTACAGGTTTAACATTTATAGAAGGAAGTACTAATAGTAGCGCTATTGTAATAGTTACTGGTAGTGTTGAGAATATCAACAAAGCTATTGATGGTTTAGCTTACTTGGGTAATGAACATTTTAACGGTGAAGATACCCTGACTATTAGTATCAATGACAAAAGTAACGGTGGTAGCGGCGAGCTATATCAAAAAGATACCGTTAAAATCAACGTCAAACCTGTCAACGATACGCATGTAAATACAGTACCTAGCAAGCAAAGTGTCAAAGAAGATACTGATTTAGCTTTCAATGCAGCTAATAGTAATAGTCTTAGTATCAGCGATCCCGATGCTAACGAAGGAATAGGTGAAACTGAAGTTAAGCTATCTGTCACTAAGGGTATGCTGACTCTTCAAGAAACCGCAGGGTTAACTTTTAAAGAAGGAGACGGCAAGGGTAACACCGCAATATCTTTTACTGGTAAGCTGGCAGACATCAACAAAGCACTAGCAAGTTTGACATATCGTGGTAATGCTAATTTCCACGGTCAAGACACTTTGACTATTACTACCAATGATAAAGGTTTAAGCGTTGATGATGGCGCAACCGACACAGATACTGTTGATATTACTGTCACGACCGTTAATGACGCTCCTGTAAACAACGTACCTCTAGACCAAAAGGTTGACGAAAACAAACAGTTAATTTTCAGCGATCAAAAAGGTAATGCTATCAGCGTCAGTGATGTAGATGCTAGCGAAGGAACAGGTGAAGTCGAAGTAACGCTTGCTGTTAGTAAAGGTGTTCTAACTTTAGAGCAAGTCGCGGGAATAACCTTCAAAGCTGGAGACGGCAAAGCTAATGCAACAATGACTTTTGCCGGGAAAGTAGGAGATATCAACAAAGCTTTAGAAGGTATAGTTTATAAAGGCAATATTAATTATATCGGTCAGGATATTTTGACCATTACCACCAGCGAATTAGGTAACTTTGGTTCGGATATATTAATCGATACAGATACAATTGGCATTAGTGTTATTCCTGACACTGATGATGATGGTATTAGTAATTTTATTGAAGAAGAAGTTGTTTCGGAAATTGCTAAACAGAACCCTACTGATATTAATTTCAAGAGTTTGAGCCAAAAAGTTGCTGACGATGCGGCAATTGTTGCCCTATTCGGTCAAGATGGCATCAAGAAACCAATAGTTATCGTAATCAACGAACAAGACCAAAAGCAACTTGGTGGAACTTCTCAAACGTCAGCTTTAGTAGTTCGCTCTGTAACGACTCAACGCTTTAATGATGCTATACCAGACCCTATCGCTGCTTTTGATAGTAAAGACCTCAAAAAATCATCTCTGAAAAAACTGATGCCAGTCTTAGATGTCATCAACTTTGAAGTGATGCCTAACCCAGTAATTAATGAGGAGGGTTTGCAGCAGAAAATTAAAGAGGGTATTAAACAAAAACCTGTAAAAATAGAATTTAAGCTACCCGATGGACTTGATGATGCACCTATAAATACTATTCTGAATCGCAAATCAGACGGTACTCTCTATGATTTCCGCCGACTATTTAACCCAAATCGCGGAGAATTAGATGATGATACGTTAACAGGAGCAGTACTCCAAGACCGAAACCTTGATGGTAAAGCTGACTGGGCTGTAGTTTATCTCCAAGATGCTAATTGGGGTGACGAAGATGGTGTTGTTAATGCTCAAATTAAACATTCTTTGGTTGCTGCCAACTGGGATTTTGGAACCACCCGTATGGAGGTTCGTTCGAGTAACGATGGATTAAACTTCTACGGCAACCGCAGCTATGTTCAATTTACTCTCGACCGTTTTTCTGGTGTCGAAGCTTCAGAAGTTGGAATGGCACGCGTTCGCTTCGATTCAGATGGTCAAATCGTCGAAGTAAACGGTAAAGCTGTTAAATCGACTGAAGAAGCCAAACAAGCTATTATTGGGCGCGGCGAAACCCTTTTTAGCAGCTTAAGCAAGAAAAATCGCAACCCTGATATTGGTACTCAAACTCGCACGGTTGCTTTTGAGGAAGGGGAACAGGCTGTCTTTTTCGTGATTCAAGGAACGAAAGACGAATTACTATTTAAAGGTCTAAATTCCAATTCCGTGCAGTTTTCGCTTCCCACGCTCAATAATGGTACGGCAATAATGACTGCCAGCAACGACGAACTTGGACAAACAGCCAAGTTATCGCTAGCTGGGTTATTCGATGTCAGTGCAAAGGTCTTGACTACCGAAGAAGCACGCCCCCAATTAGGATTATTAGCAGTAGGTCAAAGTCAAGCACAATTAAATACCACCGATGAATTAATTGACCTCAAATCTTCTGCCGCTTTTGATGGCAAGCAAGTGAAATTGAACTTCTCGCTCCAACGAGAAGCCGAAAATAATAACTCTGCTTACTTATACCGAGTTGATGATGCTAAAGGCTCAATTCGAGACTCACTTACTGGTATGTTACTTGACCCAACGTCTAGTTTGAGCGTCGAACAAAAGCAGCGTTATCTGGAACTACTAACAACAGATCGCCTAGTCCAAGGTACAGAGATGCAAACGTCTAATCTTCAAACCAAAGAAATTTCTGTTAATTTAACAGGTGGTGAATACTACTTACCATTCTTAGTTTCTGACGGTACACTTTCCAGTATCAATAAAGATTTCAGTCGTATCCTCACACCTTATCTGGGTATAAATAGCGACGGTGCAGACCATATTCGCAGCTTGGGTAATGGCAAATTTGGTTTCGAGGACTTAATTGGTGGTGGCGATCGCGACTATAACGACATGATTCTTTCGATTCGGCAAGTGCAAATTATTAGTTAGAGGATGTTTTAAAAGTGTCTGTGAATGTCATGCTGAGGAACGAAGCATCTCAGTATACGACTTAAACCTTAGATTCTTCGTTCCGCAGAGTTTACCCTCGAACCCTTCACGGAGTTTACCCTCGAGCGAAGCGAAGGGTTCGAGGGCAGGCTCCGTTAAGGACTCCACTCAGAATGACAATTTATACCTTATCCGACTTTTCAAATATCCTCTTAAGTACCCTTATACTTCTTAAACAATTTAGAAGTCTCATGCTCTAAGCCAATTTCGCTATGTCTGGATGAACAATTATAATAAAAAGTTCGTAGTTGCGCTGTCTTGCTCCTCCATATTTGGCGCTATTCGCGTAGGGTAGTGTGTGTTAGCTTCAAGGTAACGCACCAAACCTTTAAAAATGGTGCGTTACGACTTCCGTAACGCACCCTACAGTACCTAACTTGATTCAAAAGTCAAACCAGATTTCTATATCTTGATAATTTATTTATTACTACGTTACATTCAAAAAAAAAGTAACTGTTCCTATCTAACAATTACAAATAAAAGTCTCTACAAGCGTCAAAATAATTCTCAATTTATAGTTAATAATCGTAGCCAGCTATACTGTTTTATTTTCCTTAGCATTTACATTATTAATACTACAATCTATTCCTAAAAGTTCTAAACACATTTTCCTAAAATAACTAGATATGATAGTGTTTGAATTAAATATTAGAGTTGTAAGCAATACGGCTTTTAATTACTCGATTGAGATGTAAACTAAAAAAATCGCCCATAGCCGACTAACCATAATTGACTTATAAAATCAACTGTAATTTTTGGACGTTTTAGTTGATTACTCCAAAATCATTCTTCGGAGTGTTTTTGTAACAGATTTGTCAGACTTCTGTCTGGCTAAATATTTAAAGTATATTATCTTGGACGTTAAATTGAGTTATGACATCGATCGAGATACAAAACCTTGTCATTAACACGAGCCATGTCACCATCAACTTAGTTAGTAAAAAAGTAAGGAGCGAAAAAAGCGTTTCTGTCTTAATAGCCACTCCTAAGTTTCCATTATTCAGTTAGAATCAGTTACTCCATTTACTGGTTAACCAGCAAACTTATTACAAGATTATTTTACGAGTTTCAACAATGTAATTGACTTGCTACCACAATCCCAAGAATCGATTTGGGTATTGCATTAATTGCAGTTACATCATTTTGTTACGGATATAGTTTTTTCGGGAGTGGTGAGAACCCATTACTACGGAATTTATAATGTAGACAATGGATATTGGGGAATAGCGAATCAACTACTCCCTTCTCCTCAATTCAAAAACTGTAACTTAAGTAAAAAAATGATATCGAGATTGCTGTTACATCGCGCTCATTTAAGTAGATTAGCAAAATTAATTAACACTAATGCCTATCTACTTAATTGAAAATGTTAATCAAATTAATATAGTCGGATAATTTGATTGGCACTACAGTATTAAGTTGCGAATAACACTAAGTTGGATTCATGCATGTTATGTCAAGCATCTAGGCTGACATTCTACATAGCATAGTCATATTTGGAAATTCAACTTAGTATAAGTAGCCGCAACAAAGAAGGAATAGCTCCTACTTTGGTTGGTAATATAAATTACCATATCTTCATCATCCACGCTACCAAAGATTAGCCTATGTCTGCTTCTTGGATCGATACTGCTTTGTCACAATTGGGAAACCAAATTGACAACTGCGAACAGGCATTATTTAAAGTTATTGAGGAGAAAAAAAGGATGTCGGACAAACCTATGTCAGTCAACAAAATCAACAGGCAATTACAAGATAATCCAATTGCTATTATTGGCATGGCTAGTCTATTTCCCCAGTCAAGGAATCTGCGTGAATACTGGGAAAATATTATTAATAAAATTGATTGTATTACTGATATTCCTGAGTCGCATTGGAGCGTTGAAGATTACTACGACCCCAACCCCAGAACCCAGGAAGATAAAACTTATTGTAAGCGTGGTGGATTCGTTCCATATGTTGATTTCAACCCGATGGAATTTGGTTTGCCGCCAAATATTTTAGAAGTTACCGATGTTTCGCAACTTTTAAGCTTAGTTATTGCCAAAGAAGCGATGGAAGATGCGGGTTACAGCACAACCCGTGACTTTAATCGTGAAAATGTCGGGGTAGTTTTAGGAGTAGCACAAGGCAAGCTTTATGCAATATGCACCTAAACAAAACCTATGAGCAGATGTAACCCAAACCATCAATCTAATCCTCTATTCAGATTCTTCTGCTTCCTCAACTATTAATGGTTCGTCGTCTAGCAAGCAAGACCAATCTACCCCGTCTAGTTCAATCGACTCTTCATATCCATCGGATTGTAATATCTCCTGAATTAATTCCTCTACAGGAATTTTGCGAATTGCTGCTTCAGTACGCAAGTCTCTGCACACTTCGCTCCAATTATCTGCGTCTGACACTTTATCAATTAAAATTGCTTCTGCCATACGGGTTTTGGATACTCCCCTGGTATGTCCCCACAGAGATAAACGTATTTCTTTGACAATCGGTAGATTGACAATAGGACTTACGCATTTTAATAAAAAACTGTTATTCCCAACGGAGCGTAAGCGAAGTGTTCGCGTAGCGTTCCCGTTCACGAAGTGTGCCCGTAAGGGCTTAGGGTAGAATCTCCGAGATACTTCGCTACACTTCGGGAACGCTCAGTATGACAAAAAATATTTTGCGTAAGTCCTAAAACAAAAAACCCAGCCTCTACTTGAGAGACTGGGCATTATGTTCATGTCACTTTTCAACCAATTGCAGATTAATTACGCGGAGACTTCGCCAAGGTTAACTTTAACTACCTTGTTCTTTTCGGCTTCGCTCTTAGGTAATGTCAAGTTTAAAATGCCGTCTTTGTATTCTGCTGTTACGGCAGTGTTTTGGATGCGTGCGCGTAGGGGAATTACACGTTGGAACTTACCGTAATAAAATTCGCTTCTGGTTCTACCGTTTTCTTCAGTAGTCGTTTCTGTTTTGCGTTCAGCTACTACTTTGACTGCATTTTCGGTAACTTCTATATCTACATCTTTGGCATCAACACCAGGTAATTCTAATTTAAGATGTACTGCTTCCGAGGTTTCATGAAGTTCGGCAGCAGGAGTTCTAAATGCTGGTGTCTGGATTTCTTGAAATAATGAATCTAGCTGGCGAGAAACTGTGTTCATGTCATTCCAAGGGTTATAACGTACTAACATTTGACTTCGATCCTCTTCTAGTAGGTTTGATTAATTAGTTCTGCATATCGTTTCGTTATGTCCTTATAGTAATAAAGGTTGAAATGCTTGGAAATACGGTTTATATCACTTTTATATTAATGAAAACCGACCATGTATTTAGAGGTGATGTTAATACGAAAAAACTTGGTACGGTAAACCTAATTCTTTAACCCTCTTCCCCCTACGAGGGCAGGGCTGTTTCATTTTTCGGAGAAAATAAGTTTAGCACACGGTATTGTAAGGGCGGGGTGAAGAGCGCCCCTACGACTAACCCAAATTCAAACGGAAAAATAAGACTTCCAGATTTTTATATAAAGAATGAAACAGCCCTGCCCTACGAGGGAAGAGGAAAAATAGACTTCCCTCTCCTACGAGGAAAGGGGTTGGGGGAGAGGTTATTAATATACATTGAAAAGGATATTAATCGGATATTTAAAAGTAGTGTTAATACGAATAATCTTAGTACGGTAAACTCAACACCAGCAACGGAAACGGCGCTGTTATAGTTCATTCTTTATATTCAAAGATTTACTGACCTACTCTAAATATCTGTTCTGGGGTCAACTTTAAATCTGGGAAGGTTGGGGACACAATACGCTCCGAACCCCGAAACTGAGTAACTTGATATTCCCCGTCGATAAGACAGTAAAGTGAAAAAGTAGGTTGTTTCGGATTACCGATAAACTTCCTTGCTCCTAACGCTGCATAGTCGGCAACCCAATATTCAGGGATACCCATTTCCTCATAGTCAGCAAGTTTGAGATAATAATCATCACGCCAATTGGTACTAACAACCTCAATTACCAAAGGAATTGATGTACCTTTAGTGACAGTAGAATATTTCTCCCAAAGGGGTTCTGAAGCTAAAGCATCGTCATTTAATATCAATACATCTGGAAAATAACCTGATTCTCTTTCAGGTGGTTTGATTATTGCTTGGTTAGGGATAAAATAGGGAAGTTCTAATCGGCTAAACTCTACAGTTACTTTAGCGGCTAAAAGTCCTTTTACTCTTTCATGCTTCCCCATAGGTTGAGACATTTCTATTATTTCCCCGTTGTGCAGTTCGTATCGTGACCCAGAGTTTTCTGGTATCCATGTAATAAATTCATCAAAGGTAACTATTTTTGGTAAAGCTTGGGTCATAAGAGTTTTATTCTATCTGGTTTACCTTCATTCTAATAATGCTTCTGTCTTCGCTTCGTGCCCGACCGTTAAGGTAACGAGCGCATACGTTAGTGTCTAACAAATACCTCACAATATTTTTTCCCGTACCTCAAATTCCCCTTCTGAATCAATTACAATTGGGTCATCCGCACAACTACCATAGGTTTGTTCAAAGAAGTTAGGTGGGTATCCTAATTCTTCTGGTGTGTTGGTCTGTGCTGGTGGTTGTAATGCTTGGTATATTACCATTATTTCTACTTCAGTATCTATTATTTCTACTGGAATATCTAAATGTAAAATACCGTCGATGCCTACTTTTTTGTTTAGTTTGATACTTTTCATACTCGAATTATGGGTTTATCTTTATTTTAAAGTAGGTAAGTTAACTTTGTAACGTACTGTAAGTCTTCAAAAACAACAAACTAAGGAATTTGAATAGGAGAGGGGTTAGAAGAGAGGTTTTCAAAAACATGCAGAAAAGTCAGGATGGATATAGGCTCTAATATCAATATATGGAACACCTGATAAAAGAAGCAGAAGAATACCTACGAAACATTGTTCCACGTTTAGGGGGACAACCTCCGAATGGGGCACTTTACCCAGTCGAAGTAAAAATTACTGAGCATTGCTATGTCAAATCGGTGGCTTGTAAATCTTTCAGATTTAAAACTAGAAGCTCACGAACAGTGGGTTGAGTCAGGATATGCTTCGGATGGCCGTTTGGTAGTTCAGGAACCAATACGGTTCAGTTAAGAATAATTGTCGTTGTTTTCTTTTTAGGCTTAACTGAACCGTATTGCTACATATCCAAATTACGTGCAGCACGAACCACACGACTTTGGCAACGAACTTCAAATATAATGGGAAAAGGTAAAACACCCCCAGCTGTTGAATAATCACTCGTTATGGCACTGATCGAATATCTAGAAAACGATGATTGGCGTGAACCTCTGTGTAGGAGTTTTGAGGGAGCGATACTCCTCCGGAGTCACTTCGTGAACGCTCTACTGCAAACGCATCGATTTCGCTTAACCTCTAGCGCGATCGATGATGTCAGAAGTTGGTTAACCAGTGGTGGTGTCAGTCGCGTCCAACTTCAGATCGATCGGCAGATGGAGGGGCGTCGTTTAGCTTCGGATCGCCGAAGGGAGATTCGTGATTTTCTCTTGGCACTGGTGCAAGAAAACCAACGCCTAATCATGCAACTGATGGCTGATGGTATCATCCCCTGGAATCAAGCTGATTTTCTGGTAACTTGCGGCATTCCAAAATCAGAATTTGACGCAATGTGGCAACAAATTTCAACAGGCGAAGCATGAGTTTGAAACCTGGATGTTGGCAAATGGCTATTCTCAAGATCGGATCGACCAAATCTATCAAATCATCGATCGCTGGCTTGTCAAGAAAGGATTAATTTTTCCCACACCCCCTATAGATCCCAATTTGAACTGATGCGTTTAGACGCAAAGTTAACATTATTGGTGGTTTTAACTTTCACAATGGTACTTTGGTGGCAAAAAACAGATAAGGAGTAGTACTGGAGTTTAGACTAAATTATATTTTTAAGGCTAAAAGCCTTGCCTAGTAATGATTCTAGACTTTTAGCTTCAAGCAAGCTTAAAAACCATTAAAGCCTATCTGGATAAGGGTTTGGCGGCTTGATAGGTCAAATTAGTCTAAACTCCAGGTAGTACCTTTGGCTCCAAATACTTTTACTAGTGAAGCAGTTCGTAAACTTGTCTGTGCTAAGTCGCTATGGATACGCGATCGCTTTTGAAATGAGTTATTAGTAGGGTAACGATACCACAAAGTGGTAGCCTTCGGCATCACTTGTTCACCGAAGCAAACCTTCCGGACGTTGTAGCTACTTGGTCGAAGCGGGTTGCGGCTTCTTCATTGACACTGCGATAAACCGTGACAGTACGAGAGCGCGATACCACGAAGTGGTTGCCAAGGGCATCGCACTTTAGGGACTTCCAAATAAAAAAATACCCAAAATTGGAGGATTTAATTTTTGGAATTCGCTTATATAAAAACTTTAGAAAAGTCAGGGTGGATATACGCTCTAAATATTAATATATAGATATTGCACTTCTATAGTAAGAACGCCATGACCGGAACAAAACCAACCCGCACTGCTCGCAGAGGAAGAATATTCCCCGAAATTCAATGGACTCCTGAACAACTTGCCGAATGGGACGCTGAACATAAGGAATTTAAAGAGCGCTGTCAACCAATATTTGATAAAGTGAAATCGGAATTGATTGAGACTCATTACAATTGGTTTGTTGCGGTTGAGCCTGATAGTGGTGAGTATTTCGTTAATAAAGATTCATTACTTTGCTCACGCCAATGCCGTGAAAAACATCCAGGTAAGATACCTTATGTTTTCCGAATTAACGAAACTGGTGTGTGCGGTACGATATGACAATATCTGGATTTTTTGGTGATGAGGATGCGTTGTTTTTCGAGATAGCACTTGTTGATGATGAAGGATTAGAATTACAAGTTGATGCAATCTTTGATACGGGCTTCTCCTATTGGTTAGCGCTTAATAACCAAGATGTAATTGCCCTTAATTGGGTACGTTTAGAACGGCAAACAATGCGAACTGCACGCGGAAATTTTGATTTTGATATTAACGAAAAGTAAAGTAATCTTTGATGGTCAAGAATATGACATACCGGTTCATGTTGGTAAAGATTTATCCGAAGTTTTACTTGGGCGTCAATGGTTACAAACTAAACAATTATTTGTAAATATGCAATCAGGTATATTGACATTAGGCTAAGAGGATGTTGTAAAAGTATAGTTTTTGTCATGCTGAATGGAGCGCAGCGCAATGAAGCATCCCAAAAACGTATGGCAAGTCGAGATTCTTCACTTCGCTAGCGCTCCGTTCAGAATGACAAATTATACCTATTTACCTATAAAGTTAGAACACTTACCCAACAGCTTACCTTTAGACGGTGCTGTTCGCATCGAATTGGTCGAAGGTGTACCTATTTTTCGCGCTTCGACTACTGTAATTGAACAAATTGAAATACTGCGGCGCAGTTATGAGTCGTCACTGGCTACGGATGAAGAAAACGAGTTAGATGGATATGAGGAATTAGACGATTATTTGAGCTTGGTTAACCGTATAATACGCTGCAGTGTCGCTAAATCCAAATCAAGGATAAAGTAATTTTAAAGTGAGTCGTTATATAAGTGAAGCGAATCAAATTCAAGTTCGTGAACCCGCTTGCTATTTATGCGAATATTGCCATACATCCGAACAATGGCAATATATCCCTTTTACCGTAAACCATGTGATTCCCTTAAGCAAAGATGGTGCAAAAGGTATTGAAAATTTAGCACTTGCCTGTTTTCATTGTAATCGCAAAAAATCCGATAGACTTACTGCAATCGATTTAGAGTCGGGTACAGAAGTACCTTTATTTAATCCTCGTACCCATAGCTGGCATCAGCATTTTATTTGGTCAAAAGATACTTTGTCAATTATTGGGTTAACTCCAATTGGACGTGCAACTATTGCAGCATTAAATTTTAATCGTCAAAGAATAATTAATATTTGTAACGAAGATAGAAAGATTGGAAGACATCCACCACCAGATGAGGCAATTCAAAGTTGAAATATATTTGCACAGTAATGACGTAAGGTATATAACAGCTACCACAAACATTAACACAAACGTTAATCTGCTGTTACGCACTTCTCTTACTCTGTGCGCTTTCGAGGCATCGTGTGAGCGTTCAACAGGTTTTTGTTAAAACTTGGTATCAGGAGAAACTGATTAATCAGGTGGGTGTTCATTCATAATAGCGAGGACTCGGCGCATATTAATCACACCTTCACGATTGGTTTGGAGTAGGGCAACTGTTGCCCGTCCAATTAGTGTAATACCGAGCATTTGAGTTGTATCTTCATTCCAAATAAAATGCTGGTTCCATTCCATTTGTCGGGGATGAAAAAGAGGAGCAAGCTGTCCTGTAGTTGGGTCTATAGCTTCGGTTTTATTGTACTTGTAATTGTTGCAAGTTTGGCAGGATAAAGCAAGATTGTCTTCGATAGTTTTACCATTCCGACTAACAGGTTGAATGTGGTCTATAACTAGCGGGTCGATTGCATATTTGGCTTGACTACGGCAATATTCGCACAAACCACGCGCGCGCTCAAAAACTAGTTGCTTTAGTGCCATAGGAACGTATTCACTTGACATACGTGACAGGTTGAATGTCTAGTGTTTCCATGAGTTCTGATAGGGAGACTTGGCGAAGTTGAGCAAGGTTAGCGAGGGCTTCGAGGCGTTGGACGCCGAATTGTTCAATAGTATTGCTAAGTTGGATCAGGGTTTTGTATTCTGTATCCGTAAGAGTTTCGGCTTCTTTTTTCGCACGAAGCGTTTGGTACTGAGCGCTGAGTTCAGGGTCAACACCTTGGTTAATTTTGTGGAGCAGTTGAGCTTCTTCTAATGGGAGGACGTTCGCTTTGCGGTGGGCACGAAGGATGACGACCTGCTGGAGGAGCCGCTCCAAATCTGCTTCGTCCAATTGATTAGCTGCCTGGATAAGTTCGTCGAGGCTCATTAGGGGACATCCTTTGGATATTACGGAATCTTTTTTATTATAAAGCGTGATAATTTCGAGGGAGCGTAATAATTATTCTAGTTTTAATTCTATTTGTGTTGCTTCCTTAACTGTAGGACTTACGCATTTTAACGAGAAACTGTCATTCTGAATCCTTCACGGAGCCTGCTCTCGACCGCTCATATTACATTTTAAGGATGATAGTAATACGCTCTAATATATAGATATTGCACTTCGGAGCTTTTGACACTATGACCGAAACAAAACCTACTCGTACCGCAGGCAGAGGAAGAATATTCCCAAAACAATGGACTCTAGAACAAAAAGCCCAATGGAGGACAGAGCGTGAGGAATTCCGTAAGCGCTGCCAAGTAATTTTTGATAAAGTGAGACGTAAAAATATCTATAAATTTATTAGTGTTTTACGTAGCTATTTAATTGTATATTTAAATTTAACCGAAGAATATTTATTCACATGACTGATAGTAACGACACCAATGAACAGAATCGAAAAAATCCACTAACCGCATACGATTCTCCTTGGAAAGATATTTTAAAAACATACGTTCCGCTTTGCGGTTCCCGCAGGGTTGGTTGCCAATGGCATCGCAAACTACTAACAATTACATTATTTAAGTAACTTTAACGACAACTAATTTACCTATAAAATTAGAACACTTACCCAGCAGTTTACCTTTAGACGGCGCCGTTCGCATCATCGACAATATACAATTGAATTAGTTTTTTAATTCCATCATTGACGTAGACAATAGATTAAAAGCTCTGCTTCACGGGTGGCATAGGCAGAGCTTTTAAGTTTGTTTCTCAGTTAGGTTTTGGATGTGACCGTCCGACTAACATTAAAAACAAAATTATGGTAAATCGCTGGTTACTTTTACTTCACCAACTTAATACCTTTTACGTATCCATGCGCCTTTGGGAAATGGTTCAGGGGATTTAAAAGGAATTTCTTTTATTATTTTTTCAACTAAATTATTGATATCTAGTGTTTGTTTTATATAACATTTTCGTGTAAGATTTATGCAATAATTTTGAAATTTTTCCATTACAATTACGTCAACACATTCTAGATTTGATTTACTAATAAACTTTATTGAATATTCAATTTTTTTTGTGAAAGTACTTTTCTTATAGTTATAAGAAAGAATATCTTTATCACGTATTGCAACAAGTATTGCTAAATCATCTGAATGACTTGAACTTAATTCCACCTTCCAACCTGTTTTTTGAACTAGCAATTCTACTATCTGCTCGTAAATATTAATCGATATCATAATTAAACACTCTTTTTTTGATTTGGGTAGTATATCTGAAACTACAAAGAGACCGAACTAATTCGGTCTCTTCCAAGATTTCAGGCAATGCATAATTCTCTTCTGGAGATGTCTATTAATTCTATTTCTTCAAAAAGAAGTGACACTCGCCCTTTACATGGGTAAATATTGTGCGTATAAGAAAGCCATTCATCACATTGACTATGACTAGGACGCTAAATTGTACTGTCCGGAATTAAAAGAATAGTTTTCCCATTTCCGATTAATTCCACTTCTCCTCAAAGAAGAGACCTTATTTTCTGAAACGCGACAAATAAACCGCGCTAAAAAATAAAGTTTGCAATAACTCGTATTGCCAAAACCAACAATTAACTGGGTAACTCGTACCCTGTGAGAAGATTAGACATGTCCTTAAAACAAAGTTTGTGGGAAAATGAAAAAACCACAAAAAGTTGGGTGCATCAATAATGACAAGTCCTTTAGCCAGAATCGAATCGTATCCTCAAGAAGCAAAGCGATTAATCGGTATTAATTATGACCAGTTTATTGCATTAGTTGCGTTGGCAGAACAACGACATTTGACAAAACAAGCAGAAATTGAAAAAATTAAAGTCAGAGTTATTGCTCCCGGTGGTGGACGTAAACCAGAAATATCTGCGAAACTTGGAGTTTGCCTATGTCTAGTTTACCTAAGACAAAAACCAATTTTTGAGATATTAGGTTTATTATTTGATATTTCAAAAACGCTCATCTAATGATGCATTTAATTATTGGGTAGAAATTTTAAGAGATATCTTACCAGCTTCTCAAATGGAAGAGGTAGAAGGAGATAGTCTGAAATATCAAGAATTACGTAAAAATCTTTGTGAATATGAATTGATTGTAGATAGCGCAGAGCAAGCAATACAAAGACCTATAGACTATCAAGAACAGAAACAGTACTACTCTGGTAAAAAAAAGATGCATACGTTAAAAAACCAGTTTATTGTATTGCCCCACGGAGAAGATATTGTTGATATTTATATTGGACAATTAGGAAAAAGAAGTGACATTAATTTGTTTCGAGAAACACAAGTTAAATTCGATTTTGAACAAAAATTTATTGGGGATAAAGCTTATATAGGAGGAACTGCAATTATGACTCCATCTAAAAAGCCTAAAAATCAAGAAATTTCCTCATTACAAAAAGAAGAGAATAGACAGTTATCATCTAGGAGAATAGGTGTTGAGCATTTAATAGGTAAGGTAAAAATTTTCCGGGTAGCTAGTGACAAATTCCGTCTAGCTCGTCATAAATATAGTCAAATAATTATGGCAGTTTGTGGACTAGTAAGGTTACGACTTAACAAGTTGTCTCTACTAATGATTAATATTTAATTTACCTTGAATAAAATAAAATGCTCTCACATCTATATTTTAGCTTTAAAGTGATAGTTTAGGTATGATATATGTTCAAAGCCCTATTTTCTCGTACATCTAGTTATGCGATAGCGAAGCGCCGACCTATCGGTTCGCATAACTAGTCTTATCGCTGTAACCCAGTCACCGTGAGCATTTCTGATTTGCGGATAAGTCTATTATATATATCTTGCCCACTTCAAATTTATGCCAATTTGATTTTTCCGAAGAAAAACTACTTACTTAAGTAAACCAGCTATTCTAACTGATGTCAAGATACCATTTGTGTTCGTAATCTTTTCCCAGTACGCCAAGCCACTTAAGAGAAAACCCTCTACAAGTATGCTTGCAGACATCTCCCCAATCTTAGCAGAGATGAAAAAAGTCGCTGAAATGATTCGACAGTAACACTTTCCAAGATTTAGCTGGGGTAAAATAATGCCATAGCTCGCTACAAAAAGCAAAACGATGAGATTTAGCCGAAAATTGTCAGATGTGCTTTGGGAAATGGCGGAACAATATTTATGCTCACTTCCTGAACAACAACGGAATCAAATTTTAAAAGATGCTGAAAAAACCTCTTTGCCTGCTATGACCGAGCAAGTAACCTCCAATATCAATTCCTGAAATATCACGGCAAGTTGTTCTCTGGTAGCAGCCTGCCAAAAACCTGCGTTACCTGCAATCATCTTTAATATTTGGTTTCGTGAAGCATCTACCACACCATTTATTTCCGAATCTCGCAATAATGTTTCTAATCTCAATTCCTTAGCTGCGATCGCACCCTCCAAATCTACATCATTTCGCTGCTTCAGTTCAAAAATTTGCTGCTGCAATTCCATAACCTCCGCAGGTAGTTTAATATCAGTCTCTTGGATATAACCATCACCTATTTCCTGTGCCCTTCGTTGCAATGCCTGGGTACAACTTTGGATTGCCTGGTCTACATGAAAAAACTTTTTAATGTTGCAAACTTTCAGCCGTCCAGGTTTTGCATAGTACCCCTGGCAGCGGAAATGTTCGTAGCGTTTACCTTTGATGACATTTGAGTGCATCTCCATCTTTGAATTGCAGTGTCCGCAGGTCATTAAACCCGATAATGGGTTTTTAGGGGCATGACGCACTGATGGACGCAATGATAAAATCCTCAGTATCTCGTTGTGTTCTTCAATACTAATAATAGCCTCGTGGTCGCCTTTAACGATTGTTCGACGAGTTTTATCGGTCGGATAGTAGCAAATCATTCCCGCTAGCTGTGGATTCTTCAGCCATCGCTTAAAAGCACTGATATCGCGGGGAAAATCATCGTAGTTTTTATTGCCTAGTCGTTCTATGCCATATTTTTCCACTAGTTTACGAATAGTTCCCCCTATCTCGCCATTATCGAGGAATATAGTAATTGCTTCCCTCGCAACGTCAGCGTAGGTTTTCCCGGAGTTACGGTATTGATTTGTATTTGGCTTAACCGAGTCTCCAGCCTTGATATAAGCAAAAATAGCTTTATAAATCTTGCGTTTTTCCCTAAAATATTTAGCCCCAGCGATCGCGTTGTACTTGTTTTTATCGTGTAGTTGCGCTGCCATCGCGGCTAATATTCGAGACGTAAAAATACCTTCGGCAGATTCTAGATCCAAAGAACCCCCATCAAGAAACAATAACTCAACACCGAATTGTTGTAACTCGTTTTTTGCTACTTCCCAACCCAACGCCGAACGGGTAAAACGGTCAAAAGCAGGGACTATAATTTTATCTATTTTCCCAGAGCGCACTAATTGGAGAACGCGGTTGTATCCCTCTCTTTTCTCACTTGTCCCGCTTTCGATATCCCAATAAATCTGCTCGTCGGTTAATCCATATTGCTTAAGTTGGGCGATATATCGTTCTAAACCATGCCCATCTGTAAATTGTCGCTGACTACTAACACGGCAATATCCCGCAGCCCTTGTTAAATCTCGCATTGTTTCCCCAAGAAAATCGCTTGCGGAATATTTTACACGTTTAGGTGCAGATAGCGCAAGGAAAGCAATTAGCAATGCCTTTAGCTGCACGCTTGGAATATCCAGTTTGGGAAAAAGTCCTCAAAAGCTGCGGGATGTCGGACGAGGATACGCAAAAAATTATCAGTAAAGTTAAAAGTGCCTACGTGAAGTGGGATGAAAACGCTTTCCCCGGTATGTTAGCGAACATTGTTGCGGGAAGAATTGCTAATCGTCTCAACTTTGGTGGTATGAACTGCGTTGTCGATGCAGCCTGTGCGAGTTCGTTTGCAGCTTTGAAAATGGCAGTCAGCGACTTAATCGAACACCGTAGTGACATAATGCTGACGGGTGGAGTTGATACCGACAACTCGATTATGGCTTATATTTCCTTCAGCAAAACTCCGGCTGTTACCCCAGGTGATAAAGTTCAACCGTTTGATGCTAAGTCGGACGGGATGATGCTGGGTGAAGGTATCGGGATGATTGTACTCAAACGGTTGGAAGATGCCGAACGCGACGGAGATAAAATCTACGCAGTGATTCGCGGTATTGGTAGTTCTAGCGACGGACGTTATAAGAGTATTTACGCACCCCGTCAAGAAGGACAAGTCAAAGCATTGCAGCGTGCTTACGAAGATGCGGGATTCAACCCCAATACCGTTGGGTTGGTGGAAGCACACGGAACCGGGA
Source organism: uncultured Calothrix sp. (assembly GCA_964242965.1). Taxonomy (GTDB): domain Bacteria; phylum Cyanobacteriota; class Cyanobacteriia; order Cyanobacteriales; family Nostocaceae; genus JANNFJ01. Next base: position 60,318 of record CAXTCQ010000012.1, read on the forward strand.
CAATGGCAGGTGACCCGACCGAATTCGCTTCACTGCGGGAATTTTTCAGCGAAGATAATGCTCGCAAGCAACATATAGCTTTGGGTAGCGTTAAGTCACAAATCGGACATACCAAAGCTGCTGCGGGTGCGGCAAGTTTGATTAAAACGGTTTTGGCATTGCATCATAAAATCTTGCCACCAACAATCAACGTTACCGAACCCAATCCCAAACTAAATATCAAAAATTCGGCATTCTACCTAAACACCCAAACCCGTCCTTGGATTCGTGCGGAAGGTGAACCTCCGCGACGTGCTGGGGTAAGTTCATTTGGATTTGGTGGTACTAATTATCACATTGTTCTCGAAGAGTACACAGCCGAACCAAAGACACCATACCGCATTCACAGTTCACCGTTGGAAGTGATGCTGTTTGCACCCAATGCGGCACTTTTACAAGCGCGATGCGAAGAAGTGTTAGCGAAGTTACAATCGGATGCTGGTGACAGAGAATATCTAGAACTCGGTGAGGAATCCAAAAATAAGGAAATTCCCCTGAATGCAGCGCGAGTTGGATTTGTTGTCGAATCCCGCAATGAAGCTTGTAAATTTTTACAAGTAACGGTAGAAATGCTGCGAACCAAAGCGGCAATGCCAGCATGGGAACATCCCCAAGGAATCTATTACCGTCAAAGCGGTTTGGAATTGGGTGGAAAAGTCGTAGCGCTGTTCTCCGGACAAGGTTCGCAATACCTGGAAATGGGACGCGAGTTGCTGATGAATTTCCCCAACATGCGGCAGTTGTACGGGTACATGGACAGTTTGTTACTCAAGGACAATTTACAACCCCTGTCGGAAATTGTTTTCCCCCATCCGGTATTCGATGAAAGCGAAAAAAATGCTCAAGTTGCCGCGTTGCAGCGTACAGAATATGCTCAACCAGCAATCGGCATGTTGAGTGCTGGAATGTACAAAGTTTTGCAGCAAGCAGGCTTTAAGTCCGATTTTGTCGCCGGACATAGTTTTGGTGAATTGACCGCCTTGTGGGCTGCGGGAGTGTTCAGCGATGAGGATTATTGCTTCCTCGTCAAAGCACGAGGTCGGGCAATGGCAGCACCCGAAGACCCAGATTACGATGCGGGTGCAATGTTAGCTGTGAAGGAGGAAATTAGTAAAGTTGAAGTAGCAATCAAGCAATTTCCCCGCGTCACCATTGCTAACTTCAACTCCCAAAACCAAGTCGTGTTAGCAGGACCAACTGCCGATATTAATAAAGTTCGACTGCACCTGCACGAACAAGGATATGCAGCAGTACTGTTACCCGTTTCCGCAGCATTCCACACACCCCTGATTGCCTTCGCACAAAAATCATTTGCGATCGCACTCAAATCCGTCAAATTCCAAACCCCAAAAATCCCAGTTTTCAGCAACGTTACCGGTCATCTTTACTCGAAAGAACCCCACGCAATTCAACGCATCCTCGAAACCCAACTTGCCAACTCGGTACTTTTCAAACAAGAAATTGAAAGTATCTACGGTGCGGGTGGTTACTGCTTCGTTGAATTCGGTCCGAGAAAGATTCTCACCAACTTAGTTAAAGAGATATTGGGAGAACGTCCGCACCTCGCAATTGCCCTCAACGGGTCGCACCAAAAAAATAGCGATCGCACGTTGCGAGAGGCTGTTGTACAATTGCGCGTAGCAGGGTTGCCACTTCAAAACCTTGACCCCTACCAAATATCTACACCACCGAGTGCAGAAGCAAATAAAGGTTTGAATATTCGGATTAACGGTGTTAATTACGTATCCGACAAAACTAAAAAAGTCTGGGAAGATGCTTTGCACGAGGATAAAATCCAACTTCCTCTCAGTCAGCCAAAAGTGCTGGAAGAGACATCAGTAACAAGTGTTACTAACCACAAAGAACTAGTTTCATTGAGTCCGACTATGGCAATCCCTGCGAATTCCTCAAACTATTCAGGTAATGGACATCACTCCAACCCGCAAATTACGACTATTCCTCGCATTGCAACATCATCTGTGTCTTCGCATCCAGAACAACCATTATCAGATTTAAAACCAGATGTAGAATCAGTAAATTCTGACCTAAATCCCAAAGACACCAACCCATCTGTAAATTTGACAGCAACCAGCAAGCAAAATTCCGAATCTCAAATAGTTCCACCAGCAAAACCAACAGTATCAAAAGTTGAACCGACATCGAGCAAACTGGTAGATTACAAACGGGTTTTAGAAAGCTTAGAATACGTCTTGGGTCAATTCCAACAAAACCAAAGCGAAAATTTACAAGTCCACGGACTGTATCTAAATCATCAGAAGGAATACGCACAAACCTTCTTCCAATTGATGCAGCACCAGAATGAATTGTTTGCTAACAATGAAAATTCCAGCGACACAGCAGAAATCAAACCTGTCGTCATGGAAAGCTTAGAACGCAGCATGATGCAGTTTCATTCCCAACAAGGTGATACCCTCCGCATCCACCAACAGTATCTTCAACATCAGGTTGAATATACTAAACAATTCTTTCAACTGATTCAGCAAGAATATAAACAAGTTATTGCCGATGATATTTCTGTAGTTGAAGAAGTTCAAAAAATTGAGCAAGTAAAACCGAGTGCAAAGGTTGAAATTGAACAGGTTGAAGAAGTAAAACCGATTGCGAAGGTTGAAAT
>CAXTCQ010000012.1:63091-64863 GCA_964242965.1 uncultured Calothrix sp.
CAGGTTGAAGAAGTAAAACCGATTGCGAAGGTTGAAATTAAACAGGTTGCAGAAGTAAAACCAATTGCAAAGGTTGAAGAAATTAAGCAGGTTGAAGAAGTAAAACCGATTGCGAAGGTTGAAGAAATTAAGCAGGTTGAAGAAATCAAGCAAGTCGAGGAAGTAAAACCTGCTTTAACCGAACCTGTAACCGATACTTCTATCCCTACTCTTGTAGCAACAAATATAGACTTATCAGAATTAAGCTCAAGCTTACTTGCGATTACGAGCGAAAAAACCGGATATCCAGTCGAAATGCTCGAACTCGATATGGATATGGAAGCTGACTTAGGGATTGACTCAATCAAACGAGTCGAAATCATGGGAGCATTGCAAGATGCTTTCCCCGAAATGCCTAAACCCAGTAATATGGAGGAAGTCGCAGAACTGCGTACCATCGGTCAAATCGTTGAGTATATGCAGTCGAATGCTTCTTTGCAGGTAACGCTAAAAGTTACGATTCCAGAAGTACAAGAAACCGTAGAACTAACAACACCGATAGTTAAAGTTGCCCCCCCAGCTATAACTCAACCAATAACCGCAATCCAAGAAATCGCACTATTAATTCCCGAACCGGAAATAGTTGCAAATGAAACCATCACAACAGCAGATTTCGCAGACCTCGACCAAGCACTACTCAGTATCACCAGCGAAAAAACTGGGTATCCTGTAGAAATGCTCGAACTCGATATGGACATGGAAGCTGACTTAGGGATTGACTCAATCAAACGAGTCGAAATTATGGGAGCATTGCAAGAAGCATTCCCCGACTTACCAAAACCAAGCAACATGGAGGAAGTCGCAGAACTTCGCACCATCGGTCAAATCGTTGATTACCTCCAGAAACTAGCTGGAGAAAAAAAAAAGCCTGATTCCGATCCGATTGACAGACGAACCGATGTAGAAATTGTTGATAGTCGAGTACAGCGACTTCCCGCTCAACTTCAACAGCTATGCGAACCCGACTGGTTAGACTTCAACTTACCCGAAGGATACGTTAGCTTAATCACCGACGATGGTACGCAGACAACATCACTACTCGCACAATCATTAATCGAACGGGGTTGGAAAGTTGTAATTTTGAACTTTCCAGCTACCATAATCCCCGAAAAATGCACCTTACCACCAGGAGTAAATCGCGTCGGATTAACGGATTTAAGCGAAGAACACTTACAGATGCAACTGAATGCGATCGCGTCTACATATGGTGCCATTGGTGCGTTTATTCACATTCATCCGGTTTTTCCAGTACCCGTTAATCAAGATGTTGTTTATAACTCAGTAGAAAAGGCAATCGTCAAGCAAGTATTTTTCATAGCAAAACACCTGAAAAAATCGCTTAACGAAGCAGGACAACAGGGACGCAGTTGTTTTTGTACCGTTGCTCGTCTTGATGGAGCATTTGGACTTGCAAACGAAGTTAACTTTGGTGCGATTGGTGCGGGATTGTTTGGATTGAGTAAAACTCTGGTTTGGGAATGGGCAAATGTTTACTGTCGGGCAATTGACATCAGTCCCAATATTTCCTCAGAACAATCAGCGCATTACATTCTTGCAGAATTGCACGACCCCAACCGCAACCTAACCGAAGTCGCATATGGTTCGCAGGGACGAGTAACTTTAGTAGCAATCTAGGGGAAGGGGGAAGGGGGAAAGGGTAAAGAGGAAAGAATAAAGGGTAATAGTTCTTTTGTTTTCTAACTTCCTCCCCATCTTCCCACCTCCCCTTCTCC
>CAXTCQ010000013.1:0-63904 GCA_964242965.1 uncultured Calothrix sp.
GTGTGAGTTATGTGAGTTTGTAACATTGCTTTACAATTAACCCGTGTGGGGATTCTAGTAAGATACTAATAAACCTGCCCCACCCCTCCTAATTAAAAGAAATACTTATTCTCAATCGCAGTAGTTTGACGCTGTGCTGAATCATATTGAAGCAAATATTCGCGTGCGATCGCATCATTTTTCCGCAACTTCTCGACATCAGCTTTGCCAATTTCTGTATCGGTGGAAAGCAATATAACTTGATGACTTGCTGAGGGAAAATATTTTTCAATCAAATTGCTTCGGTGCGATGAATCAAGTCGTCCTAAAGGTGTATCAATGGCAATTGGCAATCTGCGTCCGGACATTCGTGCTAACCCCCACAAGAAAGCTATGGCTAAGAGTTGTTTTTCCCCCGCAGAAAGTCGATGTTTGGGGACAATTTTAGCTTGTAAGTCGTATAGCGAAAGGCTAAACGTACTAGTATCAATAGATACGCGATGTACTAAATCTGATTTGTGCAGTAAGTAGCGAAAACATTCGGTCACTTCGACTTCAAGTTTATTTAATTTTCGCAAAGTCAACTTTTCCCGAAATAGTTTTAGCGTTTGCTGAACCCTTGCAGATGCAGTAATAATGTGTTCGGTGTTCTTTTTATCGATAGTTTGCGTCGTATATTCTTTTAACTCCTTCTTAGTTGCCTCGATTTGGGTTTCTAACTCAGTTGTACGTTGCTTGATAGTTTCGTAATTTGCTTTGATATCGGTGACATTTTTTTGTGCTTTCTTTAGCGCATCGACTAAATAATTGTATTCTTCCGGAGATGCAGCAGTTTGCACTTGACGTTCTAAAGAAACAATTTCATCTTCCTTATTTTTGAGAATTTTTAATTGCTGTTTAGCCAGATGACGTGTATTTTGTAAATAGTAAAGAGTATTTCCCAATTGGCTTAAGCTATCTGCATCAGCTAATAACCAGAATTTCTCTGGTTGAATTAAGTTAGCATTTAAAGTCGTAATATCCTCACTAAGAAAATTTTTAATCTTTGCAGATTCTGTAGATGAAATTTCCAATTGTGCAATCAAATCTAGCAAGCGTTTATCGCGTTCAAATAAAATATCGCTGGCAATTTGTGCTTGCTGAATCCGAAGTTCTTTCTCACCTTGACCTTGTGCTTGCGTAAGTAAACTTTCAACCAAACTTAGCGGTAAAACATTCCCTGCCATTTCGCACATTCCTAAACGTGCTTCTTCAACTTCAGTAATTTTTTGGTCGCGTTGTTTTTCTAATTGACTGCGTTCAGCGGCAATTTTACCACCTTCAGAGACAAATTTATCAAAAGCTTCTTTCTCTTGTTTCTCAGACTTATGTAAAGAGTCTTCATGCAAAGTTTGTTTATCGTGAATTTCTTGATATTCATCCTGTAAAAATTTCAGCCTTTCTTCTATCTCCTCAAGATTTGCCAAATCTTTCGTATCTGCAAGTTCTTTGCGCTTGCGATTAGCTAAAATCTCAATATCAGCTACTAACTTCTCTGCAAGTTCCAACCCTAAAAGCGCTCGGATTGCGTCTGCAACAAGCGGTGGTGGAGTTTCCTGTTCTGCCAACTCCTTAATTTGTTCCCCATCAAAAAGAAACAAACTTGAGATACCTAAAGGTAGTAAATTTTCAATAAAATCATCCCAAGTATTAACTAAATTATCTAATTTCCAGGTATCATCTTTCGTATTAAAAACGCCTAAACTATCTTTCCCGTCTTTAATATTTCTATCCCAAGTCCGAATAATTCGATATCTAATCGGTTTATCGTCTTCAATATGTTCAAAAACCAATTCAACTCGCGTATTCTCATGCGGTTGAATCTGATTATTGATACATTGAACCAGAAAATCTCCATAATTCAAACTTCCACGAGATGAACAGTCAGCACGATGTCCGTACAAAGCGAGACGAATTGCATCCATCAGCGTCGTTTTACCACCACCATTCATCCCACCCAATAGCAAAATTGGACGCGAAGTTTCATCATCAACTTGTGTGTCGAGTTTGATAATTTGCCTACCCGCATAGGGACCAAAATTTTGTAAAACTAATTCAATAAATTTCATAAAATTTTTTATTTATAATCCACCCAAAGTCGTAAATAAATACAAAAAAACTTCCTTTGCGACTTTGCGACTTTGCGCGACACTTTCTTCAATCCTTATTTTTAAACTTCATATCCTTCCAATTCTTCGATTTATCCGCTACTACAGGTACATTTACTTCACTCGTTGCTACATCACCTAAAGTTAGCTGCTTAACCTTTTCGACATTTCCCTCACTAACAGCATCTCTTAAATCACGTTTGAAATGAGCATTTTTAATTGCATCATCTTGCGATCGCGAACTTGTTCTAAAACAATTTTCCAATGCATCATATATTCCCACACGTCGCGCTCGTTTGCGGAATTGATATTCGGTATTTAGTAGTTTTGCTATCAGTTCCAAATGCATTGCATCACCTTCGCAAATTTCTTCCAATACCGTCCATTCATCGCTACCAAGCAGACTATACTCAGTACCGGGACGCGGGTCAATAAATTCTTCTCCAGTCACTTCTTTATAGATACGGGGTAAACTATCATCAAATTCGTGTCTTTCTTCTAACCAAATACGGCGAATTTCACTTAATTCTTGAATAGTAATTAAGCTGATATCGCGCATACCTTCCGGTGCGTGACGTTGTAAGTGTCGCTCTACAGCTAGAATTTTTTTGAGCCAATATTCGCGTACTTCTTTAATATAAGGTCCGGGAATATGTTCGACAGAAATTTCTCCTTCTATATTACGTTCGTATAATTGAACATCTCCGGTTCTGCGTCGAAAATCTCTCCAATCGCGGTCTTCATCTTCTATATCTAACTCTCGACGAAAATCTAGAAGTGGTTGCAACCATTCTTTTTCTTCGTCATTTTGAATCATTGCTGAGAGCGAACTATCTTCACTCACCAATGTACAAACCCAACAACCAAAACGCGAGCTACCACAACTTGGAGTAGATGTATCAACAACCAAAGGACATTCATTATCAGCGGTAGCACCTCGATACATTGCAAATAAATCCTTGTTGCTGTATCCCCAAGGATTTTCCCACTGCATTAAATACATCCAAACTTCATCATTTCGCCAATCTTCAATTGGACTGTATACTAAAGAATTGGGCAAATTCATGTTTGGGCTAAGGTGACTGCGTACTCGCTTCGCTTCCCATTTTTTCATCCGATTAGCGCGTGGTGCGCTTTCAGCTTTGCGAATACCTAAAATTAGAATTGTTTCACCGCAAACCCGAATTATATCTCGAACAAAACTATTAGATGGGCTAATTTTTAAACGTTCCGTACACCAACGAAATTTTCTCCTTGGTGCTGGATAACCTTTACCAATTAATCCCACCCAAAATGTTTCTTTGAGTTCTGGGTGTAGCAGATGAGGTATCATTGGCATTTGTTGATCGCAAGCAGCAACTTTAATTTGCTTCAAAGATTTCCTTACCCAAGCAGAGACATAGGGATTTTCTACCAGCGTATCTGTTGTAATTACGTGGATAGTCTTGGTGCGTTTTTCAACTGGAAGGGATGCGATCGCATTCCAGATAAGTTGCAAAATTGCTGTCGAGTCTTTTCCACCTGAATACCCAATTATCCAAGGAACAGCGTCAAGACAGTACAATTCCTGTACTTCTTTGGTAAGTGCTGCAACGTCTTCAACGAACTCAGCAACAGTCCGTGGAGTTGGTTTTTTTTTCGACTGTTGTGTTGTAGTCATTTTCCTCTACCTGCCTAACTGCCTTAGCTAAACTTAATGCTTGAGTTTTAACAAACTCAATTCGTTGCTGCTGGTCGCAAAATCTTGCTCAACGCCAAAGTATTCACACAAGAACAAATTTTAGTATTACACAAAATTAAGGTTTTTAAAAACTATATTTATTCTGCGACAACTATATATATAGTGAATCTGTACCGAGGTTTAATTTTTGAAATATTACTTATGATTGCAAGCTACGACTCCATCTCTAATATTCTTAGTCAGTATGATGAATCGGAAGATAGGAATAAAAAGATACTATCTGTACTACTAGATAAGTATCTCAGTAGTGGGAAACTCATACCAGTCCAAAAAACAGAGATGGGTGGTACCCAAGCATATGTCGGTTCTGTCACCTTAGAATGGTTTGCAAGTCAGGTTAACTTTGCTTCATATTTGCCTTTGCTTCGCCATAAGTATAATCCCCAAACTGATAATATCGAAATTGACGCGGATAGTATCGATGAAATTCAGCAACGTCCTTTAGACTGGTCGCGTCAATCAGCTTTAGTACAATACTTAGCATCGCGGAAGCATCATAAGTTTCCACCTGTTTTAGTGGTGATAAATCAACCTTGGGTAGACAACCCGAATGCGACAGAGTGGGATAGCGAGGGTAAAGCGATAAAATCTGCTGCTGAATTTAATCAGCTTGATAACGAAGGAAAATTCGGTTTGCTTGATGTTGATGCGGAAAATGTGACAATTTATGCATTGGATGGACAACACCGTTTGATGGGAGTTCAAGGTTTAATCGAGTTGTTGAAAACTCGCAAACTCCAACGTTACAAAAAAGATAAGACTCCTTACGAAGCTTTAATGACTGTTGATGATTTGGTCGAACAGTTTAATTTATCTCCAACTTACCTGGAAAATTTACCGCAGGAAAAAATTGGTATCGAATTTATCTCAGCAGTTGTACCGGGAGAAACCCGTGAAGAAGCAAGAAGACGGGTACGTTCTATTTTTGTCCATGTTAATTTAATGGCAGTACCTTTGACAAAAGGTCAATTGACGCAGTTGGATGAAGACGACGGTTTTTCAATAGTTGCGCGAAATATAGCAGTAAACCACCCTTTGCTAGAACAGCGGGAAGATAGAAAACCTCGCGTCAATTGGAATAGTGCGACTGTTGCAAGTAAATCAACCGTTTTGACGACATTACAAGCACTTAAAGAAATGTCAGAACGTTACTTGGGGCAAAAATTTTCTGACTGGAAGCAGGAGAAAGGTTTAATTTCGATGCGTCCCGAAGATGAGGAGTTGTCCGAAGCAACTGCTGAGTTTAACAAGCTTTTTGATTATTTAGCAAGTCTTTCTAGTTATCAAGTTTTGGAAGATGAAGATACACCAGCATTACGAAGATTTAGTTTTGAAAAAGAAAGTGGGGAAGGCAACATGCTTTTTCGTCCCGTCGGTCAAGTCGCTTTAGTGCAAGCTTTAGGAATTTTGGTATTTAAAAAAGGGTTATCCCTCGACAAAATATTTAAGAAGCTGCGAAAATTCGATAAGCAAGGAGGGTTTAGTAATATCGAGTTGCCAAATTCGATTTGGTATGGGATTTTGTTTGACCCTACCCGCAAACGGATATTAGTAGCTGGAAAGGATTTAGCCGCAAAATTAATGATATATCTTTTGGGTGGAACTCAAGATTCGATGGAACAGGCAGAATTAAGGAAGTACTTGGCAAAAGCAAGAACTTTGGAAAATCAGACGATTGATTTTGAAGGAAATTTTGTTGAACCGCAAGAAGTCGGACTACCACCTATTTTATAACTGTAACAATTCTAAATCATTCGTCAAAACCTCTCCTCTTTCCTCTTCTTCTCTTTCTCTGCGTACTCCGTGTCTCTGTGGTACGTTCCTACCAAAATATTTTTTGTAAATCAGATAGGATACATCAATTGTCAGCTCCAGAAAGTCTTTTGGGATGATGTTTTTACTGATTTAAATAAATCTGAAAGTAGCATATTATATTGATAATCTATTTCCTACTGATACAGATATTTTTATGCTACCTACAAATCAGGATAGTGCAAATACCCTCTCACCTGAAACCAAAACTAAATTTAGTAACTTTATCGAGCCATTTTTTACAGAACACCATCGTTCTCGGTGCTACCTTGGACTAATTTTTAAGCAGGGAAAGCGGACTATGCTGCAAATCAATGTACCTGCAAGCGACTTTTCCGGTCTTCTTCAAGCTAAACCCTCTACCAATAACGACCCTGATTCGGGTAAAAATCGTCCAGAAGTCAAAGGTCATGCTGAGGAAATTAAAGAATACATCATCGACCACGCACGAAGACAAAAACCTTGGATTTTGGGAACTTTAACAGCAAATGTAGACCCAAAAGATATTAAAACTCTCGAATTTGGTAGAGGGATGTGTTTAGTAATTATTCCACGTGGTATCAAATTAGATATAACTGACGGTCAGCATCGTAAACGTGCAATACACGAGTTAATAGAAAGTGCAAATAGTGACTTAATTAGTGATGATGATTTCCCGATTACGCTAGTTCTAGAAGGTGATTTACACCAGTGTCAAACAGATTTTAGAGATATGGCACAAACTAAACAATTAGACAAATCATTATTACTATCATTCGGTGAGTTCTCAGGTCGCGTTGGTATTACCAAAGAATTAATCAAGTTAGTATCAATGTTTCAAGGAAAGACAGAAAAGATTAAATCAAACCCTGCAACTAAACAGAAACTAATTTATACAACTAATTTTATTGCTAGATTTGTAAGTTGTGTTTTTATGAATGACCCAACTCATCACCTTCGAGACTATGAAGTAACTACTACATCTTTAGCATTAGCTAATTGTCTTAATAAGTTTTTTTCAGAATGTAGCAATACTGAGTACATATCCGAGACAAAAGTAGAAGAATTAACAATTGATGAGGTAGATGCATTTAAAGAAGACTGTTTACTAGGTATTAGCGTCGGCTTAGAAATTTTGGGTCGTTTATTATACTGTACTTATTCTCAAGAAGATAATTATTTTAACGAAGCTAAAATTTCCGAACTAGCACAGTTAGATTGGTCGAGAGAAAGTCCTCTTTGGAGTGGTTCTGTAATCAGGATTGAATCCAACCCGAAAAATCCGGAAAAACCATATAAGGTAAGTAACACAGCGAACACTGTAACAGAAGCTGTAAGGAATTTAAAAATACAATTAGGGTGGATGTAAGTTTTTGCTGTCAAAAAACTTCAAACTAAGGAAGGAATTTGCTTAAATCAAATTCCTCTTTCTCTTTCTCTTCTCCCTGATTAGTACGTTCGTAACTCAACATTAATAAAATTCGTTCCGTATAATCAACTGCACCCCGTAACTCGTTCTGCAATATTTCCAAACCCCCGTTTGCATATTCCTCAAAAATGTGATTGCGTAAAAATTCCTTATTCTCTTCATCCATTGATAAAATTTTGATATCTTGAGTTTTAGTAACGCTTAGTAACTTGATTACCCGGTCGTATCCCCTAGAGACAAATATTTCTAACCCAATTGGTCCTGGTTCTCTTTTGGAAATCTCTCCTAGAGATACGCGCTTTTTATGCTTTGCACCCAACGAAGCAGCAAAGACAATTACATCAGCAAAAGTTTGAAAGGGTCCGGTTTCACCGTCAATAGATGTTAGCGACTTTACTAATTCAGCTTTATCTTTTGCAACTCGGATTCTGCCTGTTTCTGTCATATTCTTGGTAGATGCTAAGTGAAAATATTTTAAAACTATTAATTAAGGAAATAACTGTTTAATTTCAACTTTGATTTCTGGAAAAGCAACTAATGAAAGCGTAGTATCTGTATCTAAAACACTTTCTTGCACATAACCATCTTTTCCCGGTTTGCGGAAAACGTAAACCTTTAGAGAGATGACATCTAAAACCCAATATTCAGGAATTTTGGCTTTCGCATAAGTACGCGATTTTTTCTTACGGTCTCGACTTAAAGTACTATCAGCAACTTCTATTAGTAAAAAGATATCATCCGGTGTCGGATGAGCACCAATATATTCGCGGGGGTCAATACGGACAACAGCAATATCTGGTTCGGGTTCGGAGTTGGGACGTAACGTAACAGGTAATTGAATCCGAATGTCGGCTTTACCTGCTAGGATACGATTTAGATATTTCCATGCTCGTTGGGTAGTTGCTGCATGTGGAGGTAGTTGGGGACTGATCTCAATAATTTGACCTTCAAGTAATTCCACCTTGCTTTCTGTTGTCAGGATTTGAGTTGCTATCATGTGGTGGTAGTCGTCAACAGTCCACAGATGCAACTTTGTTTCGATTGCTAATTCCTCGATATATTGATTAACCATTTCTACCAACCTCGATTATCTCGGTATATTCAAACTCGTTGGGACTTTGCCTAACTAAAGGATATCTCTCCCCACGCAATTTGATATAATCTTGTTCGCAATCGGGTTTCGATGAGTAATATGTAAGTACATATTCCTTACCGACGCGGTTGGAAATTTCTTCTTCAACTTGTCCGCGCCATTGGGTTTTTGTTACTAATACTACAAGTTGATTGGCGAGTTTGGGAACAATTTTAGCGATATGTCGCCGCGAAATTTCATCTAAACTGCCGAATGGTGAATCCATAACGATTGGGAAGGTACTGCTTTCGGGAAGCATGAGCATTTTTTTCTTCTCACTCCAATCGCGTACTTTATCGATAATACTACTAATAAATGAAAGGCTGAGAATTTGATTTTCACCTGTGGAAGCTGCCACGGGCATTTCTATACCTAAAGTATTTTCTACCAACGTCAATTCGTACTTTTCGCTAATTTTGGGAGTATAAGGTGCAGGGGAAATTTCGCTAAATATTTCCTGGACGCGCTTTTCTAATTGCAATCGAAAATGATTTTCTTGGCGAATTTTGACTTCGGTTAATCTATCGATTGCGTCTTGGGTAGCATTGATACGTCGCTGTGCTAGTAATTGCCGTTCCTCATTCAGTTTCTGTTTGGCTACTTGCTTACTTAAAGTATCCAATTCAGCTTTGAAAGTTTCTATCTGTTGTTCGTTTCGACCTTGTTCAAAAGTCAGTTCGGAAATTTTGGCTTCAATATCATCCAAACGCTTTTGTAAACTGCGAATTTCTTCATTCGGGTCTTTCCGCAACCTTTCTTGAAGATTATCTAATTCAGACTCGATTTGAGCAACGGATTGTCTAATCTCATTTATCCGTTGTTGTTCTCTATCTACTTCTTCCCAAAATACTACTGCTTGCTTGTCAATATCATCAACTTGTGCGGCTACGCGAATCGCTGTTTCTTCGACAGCAGAGGAACCCGCTTTATCGAGCCAACTTTTAACGCGATCGCACTTTTCTCCTTCATGCAAATCAGTACCGCATATACATTTACTTGTCTTCAATAATTCGTGAATAAATTCCTGCGAAATTCCCGCTTTCAAATCACCGCGTTCTTTCAAAGCTTCAATAATTGTCCGAAATTGAGCGGTTGTATCGGGAAGCAAAACCGTATAACCCCGCGTAGAAATTAGCCGCTTGAGATTTTCTCGACTTTTCCGTAATTGTTCTTGCTGTACAGCTTTTTGAGTTTCTAAATCTTGCCGTCTTTCTTGCAGTTCCTTTGCTGCACTAAGTTCGCGCAACCGGGTACTTGTTTCTTTTTTAAAAGTATTTTGATATTCAATTTCTCGATTGATTTCTGCTTGACGTTTTTTTATTCCTTCAATATCAAGCTCAATTTTTGCTTGCTGTTTGAGAAGTTGCTTAATTTCCGAGTTACCAATTGTCCGCAGTTCATTTTCCAAACTACGTTTTGCTTCTCCTAAATGCCTAATCGAACGATTGATGACTTCTACACCCAAAAGCATCTTCGTTGCTTCGGCAATTTCTGCCTTTTTATCGCTACGAACAATCTGCTCGATTCGTTCGCCATCGAAGAAGAAATATTGATGCAAACTACTTGGTAAAATTTGATTGATGATTTCTTCGGGTTGCTGCGGTGGTAAATACCAGCGTCCATCATCACCCGCAACCTGCATGTATAATTCCGTTTTACCTGCTTCAAAGTCGGTTTCAGTTTTATATACCCGACACTGACGTTTGACTCGGTAACGCTTGCTGTCGTGTTCCCAACCGACCTCGACCCAACATTCGACCGATTGCCCAATTTTAGCTTCGGCGATCGCGCGTTTATTTGCAAGTTGCTCGACCGATGCAAATGCAGCGCTAAATTTTTCGTAAAGTGCCCAAGTAAAGGCATTGAGTAAACTCGTTTTTCCCGTACCATTATTACCATGAATGACTGTCGTATTCTCGACTTCATTCCCAGCTATGATTATTTCGGGTGTTTTACCATAAAACGAGCGAAAGTTACAAAGCTTTATTGATATTAGCTTCATTGCACGGCTTCTTTAATAATTGTTAAAATATCATCATTAATATGACTGAGACTCTTTTTATCAAGTCGGCTTTTTTCAACATGCCAGACTTGTTCAATTATTTGTTTTACTTCCGGTGGTGCAGTATTTATCGGCTCCTGCACTTCCTCTAGATTATGTTCTTTTCGCATCGGTTTTTAAAAAATATTTGCAATAATTGTAGTTGTTTACACCAAATTATTCCATCCGTGAAGTCACTGTAATCAAATTAGCAGTAAATATAGTTGTAAAGCTTGCGAATACGACTTTTTTTATTATCTATGTGTTATTTTAAACTCTCCACTAAGGTTTTAAAATACAGATTTGTTAAAGTCTGTCACGGATATAGAATATTTCTTCAATAAATCTTTATATTAATTTTATTCAGACTTACACAAAGACTCTCTGTAACTCTCTTTCCTTTGCGACCTTTGTGTCCTTTGTGGTTTCTTCTTTGTTATTATTGCGTAAGCTCTTAGAAAAAATAAAGAACTAGTTTGGATTTGAGGGAACCACAAAGGGCGCAAAGGACACAAAGGGAAGAGGGTTGGGAGGGTCTTTGCGTAAGTCTTAATTTAATCAAATATCCGTTAACCCATACTGCTTTTGCAAATCGAACAATTTAATCCTTGCCTCACCAGCATTATCTGCCAAATCAGCAAATTCAACAAAGCGCCGTAATTCTTTCTTCAACAAATTTCTTTCCACTTCTAAAGTCTTTCGATCTAAATCTGGCGGCACAACAATCATGTCAAATATTGTTGCTCTTTCTTTACCCGGATGCGGACGCAAAACTCTGCCACGACGTTGAATGAATTGGCGAGGATTGCCCGAACTCGATAGAATTACAGCCGTTTGAATTTCTGGAATATCGACTCCTTCATCCAAACAACGAATCGCCACTAAACCTTGTAATTCTCCACTTTCAAATTGACGGCGCAAATTTTCTCTTTCTGCTAACGATGTATGTGCCGTATATGTACTAACTCGATAATTTAATTCCGCACCTAAAATTTGAGCAACGGTATTGAGTTGATGTAAATTAGAACGTACACCCGTTTCGGGCGAACCATCGCTACAATAAAAGAGAGTATGAGTAGTTTCGCGGCGCGTTTTCATCAAATTGCGTAAAGCATGTAACTTATTTTCAGCCGCACCAATTAACCGCGCTCGTTGCATTAATAAATGGGTAATATCTTCATTACCTTCAATTTCACTCAAATTGGCATTATCTTTGTCTCGATATAACAGCGCCCGTCCAATTTTATTAGTGATTCTCGAATATTTAATTCCCTCAGCTTCTGTTAATTCAACAAGTATTGGATAATACAAGTAATGAACTAAAGCACCTTGTTGAATCGCATCTCGAAGAGTAAATTCCGGTTGAATAACTGTACCAAAGTAATCAAATAACGATTGAGTTCCATCATCATCAAAATATCGTTCGGGTGTTGCTGAAAGTGCTAACCGCAAACCTACGCTACGGGGTAGACTTTCTTCAAGTTTAGGTGCGCCTAAATTATGCGCTTCATCGCCAATAATTAAAGTACGTTCGGGTAGATATTTGATTTGCGATTGAAAGCTTTCGTTAATTAAAGTCGAGTTCGTAGTAATTACCGTTAGAAAAGATTGCGTTTCCGCTCGAATATTATATAATTGTGTCGATAGTTCATTTTGCCAAGTGCGAACATTCTCGAAAGCCAGAATTGGCTGTAAGTTGAATTTTTCACATTCCCTTGCCCACTGCGTAACTAAATGGCGGTAGGGACAGACAACGAGTAAAACTTGCAAGTTAATTTGTTTGTAGAGTTCGCAAGTTATCGCTAATGCAGTAATCGTTTTACCGCTACCTGTTGCCATTTTCAGAGTACCTCTACCGTTATTGGCAAACCAGTTGCGAATGGCTTGCTGCTGGTACGGACGCAATCGCAATGCAGGCATTTGCGGACATCCCGATGGTTGCGAATTCGCTTTATAGTTACCTTGGGGTTCGGTAACTCGGTCAATTATTGATAATTTAGTTGAAAGTTGAAATGTTGGCGTTTCGTCTGGTAGATTCTTTACCCTGTTTTGCGTTAAATACATATGGGTGGGGGAAAGGGGAAGGGAAATAAAATTAATGTAGGGTGCGTGTAAGCGTTGCGTAACGCACCATCGATACCAGGTGCGCTTGGACAGTAACGAACCATCGATACCAGGTGCGCTTAGATAGTAACGAACCATCGATACCAGGTGCGTTACGCTTCCAGCTAACGCACCCTACAATTTAAATTTTTCGACTATTTTAAATTTTATTCCATGCAATTGAGCTTGACTTTTTTAAACTCGTTGTGTAAGTTATGGCGTTGCTAAAAATATTCGCGGTTCTACGTTGATAGCTATATAGATGCGCGGTGTACCGATAGCTACAACGAAGAACTAATTGCGTGCGGCATAACTTACACAAACAAGAGGTTCCCTGTTAATGCCTGTATACCTAATTGAAGCCTCTTATGGCGTTATTAATTGTAACCTCGCCAAACAGCCACGAGCGAACCCTGAACTTGCACTTGAACAGCGTTGACTTCGATGGGGTTGTATTTGCGGTTAGCGGGTTGGAGAGTAACGCGATCGCCATTTCGATAAAATCGCTTCAAGGTAGTACCGTAACCATCGACGCGAGCGGCAACGATAGTACCATTTTTGAGATAGTCGGGTTCTTGCACCGGACGCAAAAATACTAAGTCACCATCGGCGATTAAATCTTCAATCATGCTATCTCCTGCCACGCGCAACGCATAGGTTTGCATGGGTAAAGACATGTTCATAAAATCAACATGCTCGACAGCATCGCTAAATGGTTCGATTAAACCACCCGCTGCGATTGTTCCTAAAACTGGTACTCCGGCTTTGGGCGATCGCAAAACTCGAATTGTTCTAGCTTTACCTTCGTTCCATTCAATATACCCTTTGGTGCGTAAATGCTCCAGACGGCTTTGAATTGGTGCCGGTGACTTCAAGTTCATCGCTTGCATCATTTGCCTTATAGAAGGCGAATGCTGATGGATGCGGATGTATTCCGCTAACCATTCATACAATTCTTGTTGAGCCTCGGTCAGTCTTTCCATAAAATTTTTAGGCAAGTGAAATATTAATGTTCTAAGAACATTAGTACTACATAAACTACCTTTAGCACCATACTTTTTGAATATTAATTTTAAAATTTAAGATTTTAGATTCGCAAGTTACAAGTAAGAGGAGAAAATGAGAATTATTACGCGCCAAAAATGAATCTAAAATCTCGAACCCAAAAATCAAAGTTTTTCTGCGCCTAAAATACTTGCAAGTAGAGCTTTCTGAGCGTGCATTCGATTTTCAGCTTCATCCCAAATCCGCGATTGCGAGCCTTCCATTACGGCATCGGTAATTTCTTCGCCGCGATGTGCTGGTAAACAGTGTAAAACAATTGCGTCTCGGTCGGCAAGACTTAATAATTGTTCGTTGATTTGGTAGGGTTGAAAAATTGGCATTCGGTCGTCAGCTTCTTTCTCTTGACCCATGCTTGCCCAAACATCAGTGTAAAGGACATTTACGCCTTTTACACCTGCTTCTGGGTCGTTGGTAATAATAACTTCACTCTTTTGGTTTGCGATCGCTCGCGCTTGTTCGACAACTTTAGCATTTGGTTCGTATCCAGAGGGAGTGGCAATTCGCACGTTTATCCCAGTTAAAGCGCAACCTAACATCAGCGAATTAGCGACATTATTACCATCACCGACATATGTCAAGGTTAGCCCTGCCAAATTGCCAAAACACTCTTGAATTGTCATTAAATCGGCTAAAACTTGGCAAGGATGCTCCAAATCGGTTAAAGCATTAATAACAGGAATTTTGGCATAATTTGCAAATGTCTCTAGTTCCTGCTGGGCAAAAGTCCGAATTGCCAAAATATCCAAATATCGGTCTAATACCCTCGCAGTATCCTGTATCGGTTCCCCCCGACTCACTTGGGTAACATTGGGGTTAAGGTCAATTACCTGTCCCCCCAACTGGTACATGGCAACCGTAAAGCTAACCCTTGTCCGAGTCGAAGCTTTCGAGAACAGCAATCCCAATACTTTGTTGCATCGCAGTTTCAACTGTTGCGACTTGAGTTGAGTTGCCATTTCGAGGAGTTCTTGCATTTCCTGCGGACTCAAATCCGCCAAACTTAATAAATCTCGTCCTATCAACGCTGCCATGCTTTTATTTTAAGAAAAGTAATATCTTCACGCTGCCATATTCAGCAAAACTCAAAAATAGCATCTTCAAAATTTAGCAGATGCTTTTACGTCAAGCCAAGATTGACAGCTATTTTTAGTCAATTGAAGCACAAATTGTCGTAAGGGCACGGCAGTGCCGTGCCCCTACAGTTTGGTTTATTTACGAAAAACTGCTGTCATAGATAATTCGTATCAGCATAACCACAGTTCCCGCGCCTGCGAAATCACTCTTCAGATAGAAAAATGCTGCTTTGCTTGAAATTCAACTATCTACGGGCAGGAATAAAAATATTTTTTGCGAGCGGGACTTAACGCTTGCTATCTGATTTATTTATGGTACAATCAGAAATTGTTTGCAGCATCAGCACAAACGCCCGCCGGCATAGCACAGTGGTAGTGCATCCGACTTGTAATCGGAAGGTCGTTGGTTCAAATCCTACTGCCGGCTTTAAGAATTGTCGAGTAACTAATTATTTGTTGTACATTCACGAATTAAATGTCGTTGTTCACACATTAATGTCGTATTTCACAAATTAATGTCGCTGTTTCATAATTTAATGTCGCAAGTCTATTCTCATAACTGTTTACAAATTATATGTCGCTAAGTTTGATTCTGTTACTTAGACAATTGAAGATAACTTAATACTTTTATATTTGCGTTTGAAGGCAAGCGCAAGTTAAAGCGTTAAGGCTTTAACTTCATATTATCTGAGGTATTCCAAATAAAGCAGTAGGATTTGAACCCTTTCAACCCATCCTAATATTTTAGTCGATCCCTATCTTTAGTTTTCGTTTTGATGCGATATTTTAGCTGTTCGTAATCTTTACTGGCGTTTTTTGAACGGTTAGCCATGCGACAGCATTGATTATAGAAATAAAAACTAAAAACCCGCCCAAAACAGGGAGGGTTGTTGTTATGCGATCGTTAAAGATTCCGCAATCGTAATGTTCAACTTTACAACCCGCCCAAAGCAGGGAGGGCTATTGTTACATGTAAATTGTACGGTAAAATACGAAAAAGGCTTTCAACCCGCCCAAAGCAGGGAGGGCTATTTGTTATCCCCTCCCATTTCAAACCCTTGTTATACAAGTGATTCCAGGGTGTGCAGCGCGGATGAAATTTTTCTTCCTTAAATTACGGTTTAAAACAGCAATTTTTTGTGCGGCAAAACGCTGGAACCATCGCGGCAGCAATAAGTGCGAATGACTCACGATTTTTTCTCTTTATAAAATCGCTGAAAACAAGGATTGGATGGGTTTCCCCTTGATCGGGGATGATTCAGTAGCCACTACAGCAGTATATCCGCGCCCTTTTTGCTGGGAGCGCACCTAATTCCTGTCCGTAGACAGCAGCATCGGGGTGAGCAGCTACTAGGGTCAGAAAGCAAGACTATCTTCCAATAGCCAAACTAACCCATTTCACAGTTTAGAGGTTCCAAAGAACATAAACTACGGCGCTGTTACTATTATATTTTCAAGGTTCAGAGTTTTGTCGTATCAGGAAGTTAAGATTTATTTTGACGATGGTAGTAAGCTGCGATCGCTAAATCCCTTGCTTTTTCTTGGTTAGTACCTTGAATTGCTTGAGATGCTTCTTCGATAGATATTTGGGCTTGAGCAGCTTGACTGCGAATGCAGTTAATTAACCTCCTGTAGCTCCAATGATGTCTATTTTGCCGATAATACAACTTGGCATATTTTTCTTGACCGCCTTTAAAATTAGGACATATTTTCTGCGCTTTAGCTTTTATTTTGATTTCGACACCTTCACGCACATTTTTGATATCGGGTACAACAATAGAGCCTGCTTGATAAGTTTGAGCCAAAGAAACAATTCCTTTAGCTAATAAATTATCTAAGTGCTTTCCTAATTCTGACTCGGATAGTTGATTTGGTTTATTGTATTTTTGAGCTTTGTGACGTTTGTGGGCATTGCTTTGCTGTTGCCGTTGTTGGTAGTTGAGTAATTTGTAGTTTTTATCAAGTAAGTGTTTCACGCTGTGATATGCAAGTACTGTGTTAGTTGAAGCATCAACAACTGCTACAGTCGCAGGTTTTGCTGAAGCTAGGCAAACACCAACAAGTATCGATGTTTTGGGTTGGTATAAAGCTTTGCTGGGGCGTGGGTAAGGATGATTAAGTTTAGCTAGAGTTGATTCAAGTCGTTGAACGTACTTTTCTTGGTTTGGGTTAAGTTTGTCCTTTTCTTGCATGTTGCTCAATTTTCTCTTGACCTCAACAGCTTTCTCCTGAATTACCTGTTGCGTTCCCTCATTTGTCCATGACCGAGTATCTATGGAACAGTAGAGAATTAAGCGGTTGAGGTTCCAAGGTTCTTCTTTGGCTTTTCCAACATGTTCTTGCCAAGCTAAACGACCGGAACACAAGGTAAACAAACTACTCGAATACAAGTATTTGTCACTACGCTTAATTGTTTGGTCTTCCAAGAACCGTTGAAACCAATGAAGTTGCCTGCGATCGCAATACACTTCAAATATATGTTTATCAAAGCCACTGAGTTTGAAACAGATACGTCCTTTGTGATTTTTTGACCAAATCAGGTCTTCATTAGAGGTAAATTGAATTGGAAATGGCAGGGGGCTTGTTTTTTTGAGAAGGCGATTTTGCCACAAACGTGCTTCTTCTTGGTTCTTTGGGACAGTATTTGTCGCAATCGTTAAAGTCTGTAACCATTCTTCCCCAGTTAAATCTCTGCCGCGAGGCATTCTACTAGCTAGTTGGACTTGAAGACGCTCAATTTCAATTTCTTTTTTGCGACGATTGAGAGCAAATTCTTCCGCATTTTCGTCTCCGTCTGAGATTTGACAGCCATTTTTCAGAAGATGTATGATAGCGCAGTGTTCTAGCTCATCCTCTGTTTGGTCGTAAGCTTCAAATAAGATCGTTACCAATTTTTTGGAAGAACCTTGAAGATTGCTACTTTTTTTACTCTTTCTCTTCTGTTTTTGCTTGTTATCAGATTGAGTAGTATGTTTCACTAGGATTTCAAGGGCTTTTTCCCTAATTATCTCCAAGCTGCAACCACATCTTTCAACAAGTTCTTTGTCGCTTTTGAGTATAGAAAGCCAACGAATTTTCCCGTTTAGCCGCCTTTGCCGTATCTTTTGTAAAGCTAACCAAGATTTGTAAATATATTCCGTGACTTCAATCGCTGACTTATAAAATCTTTTGGGTTGTCCAGCAAAACATTCCTGAATCGCCGGGGAGTTGCATAAAGGTCCTACAATCCCTCGTGGTAGTTTTCCCATTGTCAACCATTGTTCAAATTCGGGATTCTCCCCCACTTGCTTTAAAAGCTCGTTTATAAGGGGTGTATTTATCTCTGACATTATCTGCCAAAGCTCATGGCGGGTGGCTTCGCTTGCAACCACGCTACATTGAATTGTGATAACACTCATTGTTTTACGCAGGATTACTGTTTGAAGAAATATTTGTAGAGTTGTGAAATAACCACGTATCCAATCAAGAAAGAGACGTATCTATTCACGTCTCTCACGCAAAGGGAACCTATGCAACTTGCTGCACTGATTGAGCTACAAGCAATCCACTAACTGCAATGATTAGTAATTGTGCGGCATCAGAAGTTTTACAACAAATTTGTCCATCTCTGTTGCAAAGTTGTGCTATCCACTTACCCTCAAGATTTTGATAAAAAGTACCAAGCAAACGAGAGCCATGCCAAACACGATAAAGCTCCCCCAAATCGTCTGGCTCCGAGTCAATTTCTAATTTTGGTGCTATTTCCTCAGCCAATGAGTTGGTATATTCTTCAAACTCTGATCGAGCCAAGACTTGGCTATCAAACTCTTGTTGTGTCATCATGTGATTTAACCTCATAAACGGGGTTTTATAAGGCGATCGCAATCTTTGGACGGAGGGCGATCGCCTTTGTTTTTGCCTAATTATCAATCTACGTTAGATGTAGAGTATTTTCAACGTAGATTTATAAAACTTAAAAGTAGTAATTACTACTTTTAGTGTAGAATAAGTCGTAAGTAGATAAATCTACGTCTCGCAGCAGCTAAACTGTTTATGTAGCGTAAATTTATGAATCAAGTGATTCGTTGGAAATTAAACGAAGTTATGGCGCGAAAACGAGTCAGGAATAAGGATTTGGCAGAAGCGCTAGAGATAACAGAAAATTCGGTATACAGGCTTCGTAAGGTTGACGAAATGCCACGATTAATGCCAGAGCGGTTAAATGGCATTTGTAAGGTTTTAGATTGTCAACCAGGAGACCTTTTGGTATATGAGCCTGATGACGATGATGGGAAAGTCGTTTCTATTGTTGATGTGGCGTAAATACAAATGCTTTTTTTAAAATTATGGTGAAAATAAAGCGATCGCATTTAAATGCGATCGCTTTTTTCATACCTCGAAAACACGAGTGTTTTTGTTGAGTTTCAGCAAAATCAAAGACTCAGTGTAGAAAGAACCCGTGTCCATTTACTCGGTTGACCATTTAAGCTGCCATATCCTGTGAATATAAATACTGCTGAAACCCAACAAATACTTCACTGATGTTCGCAACGCTTCCTAGTTCTTCAACCGCGTCACGAACAGCATGATATTTTAGCTCTAATAATTGAGGTAATTTAGATCGATCAAGTTCACCCACCCCTGCTTTGATGTATTGCTCCAGTACAAAGTCGAGAAATTCTTGCTGTTTGCCGATATACCGCGAGAAGATTAAAGACTTGTGAGCGAGGACGCGCTCTCGGCGGCTCATGGGTGGAGAGGCATAGGCGATATAAGCAAGCACATCATATAAATCGCTTTTCTCAGCATCAATTAGGCGGCTAATTTCCGTGAGTTGTTCCTCCCCGTAGCCCTTCTCTGCCAGTCCTTCTAATAGAGCTTTACGAGTGTCAGGACGGCTCCATATTTTTCTTAATTCATTTTCATCTTTGAATAGTTGAGGAATTTCGCCAAAGAGACGTTGCACAAATTCGGTAGCGCTCATGGGCTTACCATCTGGACTCCAAAAGCTGGTAGATATCCTGTGCTGGAGGGTGCGTTCTTTGCCATCAGCGAGTTTGATTTTGATTTTTTGAGGGCGGCGTTCTTCAGGAGTTTCCACGCTACCTTTGTTAGTATCTTTAATGAAATCTTTGGTTTTATCTGCACCTTCAGGCTTTTTAACTACTACAGGCTCTTGAGGTTCGCCATCCCATTCAGGGTCGTTGAAATGTTCGTAAGCTTTAACGAAATCGTAGATAGTAAAGTAGTCTTTGCCTTCAAATAGTCGCGTACCACGACCGATGATTTGTTTAAATTCAATCATCGAGTTAATGGGGCGCATCAAGACGATATTACGAACATTACGAGCATCAACCCCAGTGGAAAGCTTTTGGGAGGTGGTGAGAATGGTGGGGATATTTTTCTCATTGTCTTGGAAGTTACTAAGGTGCTGTTCGCCGAGTTTCCCATCATCTGCGGTAACGCGAACACAGTAATTAGGGTTACTGCTAATCTTCATTTGGTTGATCAAATCCCGCACAGCTAGGGCGTGGGCTTGGTTAGCGCAAAACACCAGAGTTTTTTGATTCTGGTCAATTTCTTCCATAAACAGCTGCACTCGGTAGCGTTCGCGCTCGGCAATTTCAATGATTTGGTTGAAGTCGGCTTCGGTGTAGGCTCTGGCTTCTTCTACTGCACCTTCGATTAATTCGTCTTCGGAGCTGTAAATATACTCATCTAGATTAGTTTCGATTTGCCTGACTTTAAAGGGAGTAAGGAAGCCGTCGTTGATACCGTCTTTGAGGGCATAAGTATAGACTGGCTCACCAAAATAAGCGTAGGTGTCGGCGTTGTTGGCACGTTTGGGGGTGGCGGTGAGTCCCAGTTGTACGGATGGAGAGAAATAATCCAAAATACCGCGCCAGGTGCTTTCGTCACTGGCTCCGCCTCGGTGGCATTCATCAATGATGATGAAGTCAAAAAAGTCGGGGGGATAATCGCTAAATTTGGGTGTAGGATTGCCAGCATCGTCCTGCCCGGTCATAAAAGTTTGGAAAATGGTAAAAAAGACACTGCCATTTTTAGGAACTCGACCCCGTTTTTTGATAACTTCGGGGTCAATACGGACGAGAGCATCGTCGGGGAAGGCAGAGAAAGAGTTATATGCTTGGTTGGCTAAGATATTGCGATCTGCTAAGAACAAAATTCGCGGGCGACGGGTAGGTTCTCGGTTGAGGTTCCAGCGGCTCTGAAAGAGTTTCCAGGCAAGTTGGAAGGCAATGAAGGTTTTACCCGTGCCAGTTGCCATCGTCAACAAAATTCGGTCTTTTCCTTGGCAGATTGCTTCTAGGACATGCTTAATAGCATTATGTTGATAATAACGGGCTTCCCATGTACCACTTTTATCTTCAAAGGGGATGACAGCAAACAAATCGCGCCATTGATTAGTTTCGCTAAAGGTGGCTTCCCACAATTTTTCCGGGGTGGGATATTGCTTGATGTAGCCTTCCACCCCTGTGTGCATATCTACTTGGTAGATGCCGATGCCGTTTGTAGAGTAGGCGAATCGGGTCTGCAATTTTTCGGCATATTTTTTGGCTTGTCCTAAACCTGCGGTATCTGGTAAGCCCCGCTTTTTTGCTTCAATGACGGCGAGTTTTTCACCACGATAAACCAGTACATAATCGGCGATGTCAGATTGGGCACGTTTACCACT
Source organism: uncultured Calothrix sp. (assembly GCA_964242965.1). Taxonomy (GTDB): domain Bacteria; phylum Cyanobacteriota; class Cyanobacteriia; order Cyanobacteriales; family Nostocaceae; genus JANNFJ01. The sequence continues at coordinate 21,178 of CAXTCQ010000013.1, forward strand.
GCCAACTAAACGACCGGGGGCAATAACTTCTCGGCGGATGCGACTATTTTCGATAATTCCCCAGCCAGCTGTTCTAAGTGCGGGATCGATTAGTTCGGCACGGGTTTCGGCTTCGTTCATGATGGCTCATCTTTGGAATATGGCAGTCGGCGGTGGCGATCGCAATCACTGATTTTAGTTTAACTATAACAAACGTTTAAGTGTTAATACGGTAATGTATTTGATAGTGTAGAGGCACTTTTGTTTATGCTACGGTAATTAGAACTGAAGATTTTTTATCTGCATCTTGGGAAATAAGGGTAATCTGTGTGCTTAAGAGGTCAGTTTCATTCTTATTCCACTTGCTCGATTTGCATTAAAACACTTTTTATTGTTTTTGCAAAGGTTTGAGGAGTTAAGAGCAACCGATATCGATTTGCAATTAATCACTTTTTTGTATGTTATACAAGGGTTTCAGGATTTGAGAGGGGCTAATATCGATTTGCGATTAAGCACTTTTTTGCTTCTAAGCCCAAAAAGGAAGATAGCGAGCATAACGGGTAGAGCTTGATTCAGATTCATCAGTCTTGATCCAGCCTTCTTCTTTGGTAGCTCCTATAATCTGAGAAACGATGACAGCCTTTGCCTTTGACTCACTTAGACGAAAACGCTCTCGCAGGGTTTGGTTAGACATTCGCTTATTGCTTACGTATAACAAACAACAATGCTGGTAGCAGGCTCGAATTCGATCGCTCTTGCTCATATCGGCAAAATCCTGATGGGCAAACAGCACTGCTGTAGTGCGTGTGTCACCTACTCGAAAATCTGGTGCTGGTAATTGAAATTCTTCTGCTGCTGTTACAACTTTATCAATGCCACTACCTTTTTCTTCACATATATAAAAACGTCGCATAAGGTCGGCGAGTTGTTCGTTACGGGAGCGATTTTCATCAATAAATCGCTCTACCTTAATGGGTGGGATGCCGGGATTAGATATTTCAATGCGATCGCTATACATTTCAATCATCACCGAAGTACCCCTTGCAAGAAAATCCTGATGCACCAAAGCATTTGCAATTAGTTCTCGTAAAGCCTGTCTGGGAAACATTTTTACTTCTTCCCGTAAAACTTCCTCAATAAAGCGATTTTGTGGTGCTGCTGAGTGGACAAAATCCACTAACCCCTCAAAGCCTACTGCATAACCCTTAACACCTGTTGTTTCATTACGAGTTTTTAGCTTATCTGTATCTTCATAAATAACGACACGTGGTGCTTTACGAGCCAATACAGGTGAAAAAGCATCTAGTTTTTTTGCCAAAAGGATGGCGGCTAGGTTTGTAATTGTCCAACCCTGTGCTGTTGGTTTGATCAAATGTTGGCTCTGTAATCGTTCTAGGACAGCATCACGGCTAGTGGGATAGGGGATTTTTAGCAGTTCAAAGTAGGTTTGGGTATCTAGGAGGGCAATTACATCGTCAGGACTAGCGTCAGAGCGGGCGGGTTGGCAAAACCAATCTTGTTGATCTTCTGCAAAAATTCTCTTGAGTACATCTGGTGTCATCGCCACCAAATCTTCTCCCGCTCTCATTAGGTAAGCTCCATCAAACGCTAATGGTTGCCCGACAGGACGGGTTGGCACTTCAAAAACCAGCACTCGTCCATCAGGATGCAGCAATTCTGTAGCGTCTACCCGAAATCTAAGTTTCTCCACAATGCGAGCTTTGATATCGTTGAGGGCGGTTGAGGATAGAAAAGCTTGGGAACCTACCACCCGACGCGGGAGTTTGTCGGTTACGCCCAAAACCAGATACCCACCACCTTCGTTGGCTAAAGCCACGCAGTAGCGCAACAGTTTGGTTGTATCATACTGTAGCTTGGCTTCTTTGAATTCTAGCCGTTCTGTTTCTGCGGGTGCATTCAGCCATTTTTCAAGGGTTTCAAGGGTAATCATGCAGCATTTACCTCTTGAGCGGCTTTTGTTGTTTGGTTAGCGGCGTTTGCGGTGAGTTCGCCAGTGAATGCTTTTTGCAAGATCGATTGTTTGAGTTCGTTGAGGGCAGCGAGTTTTTGGCGGTAGATGGTTTCGAGGCGTTGGGTTTCAACCTCAAGTAAATCAAGTTTCCTGACAATCAATTCCTGTTCATCAAGGCTAGGAAAATGGACATAAAAATTTTGAATTTGGGCTTTCGTGAGTGCCTGTCTAGTTGCTCCAGCTTTATCACCTGTAAACAATAATCTCTCTTTGTAAGGTTTTGACGTTATGAGATAATTTAAAAAGCAGGAGGATACTTGATTTGGATCAGGTCTAATTATCGAGACGTGCTGATTGACCCGTGCTGGTAGGTATTCAGAAGGTGCAACGCAGCTACGTGCAATGGAAGCACCAGTTATATTTAAGAGTATATCTCCTTCTTCAACAACGACATTTGCTAATTTTTCTGCTTGTTCATCATCAATAAAAGCTAAGTCTTTTATTTTGAATCTTCGATCATGTACGTTTAAACTGCGAATTAAAGATATCCCTTCTGTTTTGTAAGAATCTTGACCCCCTCTAGGGGTTGCCCCACTACCAATTTTAGAAGCTAATTTTTCTAACTTCTTTTCTAACCACCCGTCGCCTTTCTGGGTGAAGATGGCGTTTAGATAGCTTTCAAATATTTCGCGGGAGTTGGTGAGGTTTTTTTCGGTGTTTGCGATCGCTCTATCAATCCCCTCAAACGCCTCATCCAAAATCGCCACAATCCGCTTTTGTTCGGACAGAGATCGAGGAAAAGATATTGGAACTTTCTTCAGCAATTGAGACTTAATTCCTTTAACTGTTGCTCCAGTGCCTTTTTCATGTATTTTCTTCTGCATTAAATTTGAAATAAGCATATATTTGAGAAATGTTGAGTCAAGCACTTCTCGTTTAGGTTGCATAACTATGATTCGTTGAGCAAAAACCACCTTCTCATCTGTGTCAAGTTGAGCAACGTTACCAAGTGGGGCCTCTGTTGTAAATAATACGTCTCCTTTTTTCGGAATACCTCTCGTCATCCACTCATCGTAAATTTTTGGGTCTACAAACTCCATTGGTTTATTTTGTAGATATCCCATTTTTACGTTTTTAGCTGTAATTAAACGCATTCCATATTCTGTTTTCTGAGGTGTCTTACCTCTATAATCAATAAATTTAACGACTTCTTCGAGAGAACTAATCTGCCAATCTTCCCTCATATCATCCCCCCAATCCCAGCCAAAATCTCTGCACTCTCCTCATCCAACGCAACAATTTCATCCAAAATTTCCTGCGGTTCTCGTAACACCGATTCCTCAGCCTTATTCGGATTCTTCACTGATAGATCGAACGTCTCCCGATCCACATAAGCAATATCCACCAGCCAAGACTTTTCTGTTTCAGCAAACCTAGCCTGTAACTCCACAAACTCGCGCAAATCCTTATCATTCAGCGAATTGGTTATACCCATATTCCGCCCTGGATCGAGTTGGTAATACCAAATTTTCTGAGTCGCCATTGCCTCATTTAAAGGTTTTCCCTGAGAAAATAAAGGCGTTCCCTGAACGGAATCGAAGGGCTTTCCTTTCTCAAAAAACAGCACCACCGTTTTCACCCCCGCCCCGATAAAAGTCCCACTCGGACAATCCAAAATCGTGTGCAGATTGCAACTACTCAAAAGCTCTTGACGCAACGCCCGCGAAGCATTGTCCGAATTTGACAGGAACGTATTTTTAATTACCACCGCCGCTTTACCGCCCATCTTCAGCATTTTGATGAAATGCTGCAAAAACAGAAACGCTGTTTCCCCTGTCTTAATCGGGAAATTCTGCTGTACTTCCTTGCGTTCCTTCCCCCCAAATGGCGGATTAGCCAGGATGACATCAAAACGATTCTTGTCTTGAATATCACTGAGATTTTCCGTCAGCGTGTTGGTGTGGATAATATTCGGCGCATCAATGCCATGCAAAATCATATTCATGATCGCAATCACATACGCCAAACTTTTCTTTTCTTTACCCGTAAACGTATGTTTTTGAAGTATCTCAAGCTCTTTTGTTGTCAGCTTACCCCGACGTAAATAGTCGTAACTCTCACACAAAAACCCAGCCGAACCGCAAGCCCCATCATAAATGCGATCGCCTATCTTCGGCTTTACCACCTGAATCATCGCCCGAATCAAAGGGCGCGGCGTGTAATATTCCCCCCCATTGCGCCCCGCATTGCCCATATTTTTGATCTTGGCTTCATAGAGATGGGATAGCTCGTGTTTCTCCTGTTGCGATCTAAACCGTAGCTCATCAATATATTCCAGCGCATCCCGCAAACTATAGCCGCTTTGGAACCTGTTTTTAATCTCGCTAAAAATTTCCCCAATCTTATATTCGATTGTATCTGGACTAGTAGCCCTCTGCTTGAAACCCTGTAAATATGGAAATAACTTGCGGTTAACATAATCAATTAGATCATCGCCAATCAGCGCATTATCATGATCCACTGTACCATCTGCCTTTTTCGGTGCTGCCCAAGCTGACCAACGATGCGCCTCATCAATAATAAATTCATAGGGTTTGCCGACCAGTTCCGCCTCTAGTGCCCTTTCCTGCTCCAAATCATCCAAATACTTCAAAAACAGCAGCCAAGAGGTTTGCTCCGTGTAATCTAACTCTGTAGTACAACCCGCCTCCTTCCATAGAACGTCATCAATATTTTTAAAAGTTTGCTCGAACATTTAGCTGGTTTTCTTAATTATTGTTACCCTATTTTTTTACACTATTATACGGCACTGGCTAAGAATTTCTTGATAAAAGGATGATGCTCCAGGGGCATTTCCGAAGCAAAGGTGTATACACGAAGGGTCTCTCTGTTCTAATTTGTGCGATCGCATCACGCCCTTTTTGGCACTAACTACGAAAATATGATATTGATGAAATAGTGGATTTGGTGAGGTTTTCCGGTTGGGCACAAAGTAGTGCTGGGGAGAGGGTAGTCAAATAGGAATTGTGGAAAACCCTGTTGCAATATGCGTTGCACGAAAATAATGAATTGTTTGAGAAGGCTTACGAGTATATAAGACAATATTACTAAATCGGTAACGGAAGACAAATAAGTGGGATGGTTTACCAGTAGCCATGCGATATGATTAATAACTAATTTTGTAGTTTCATCCGCACCCCCACAGCTTCTAAAATAGAATGCTTCTTTTTTGGAAGTATTATATCTATCTGTGTAATTAGAACCTATTGATTCCCATCCCAAAAACTATTTGAGTAAAACATAACAAACAGTTTTAAATGGATAAAAGGAGTAAAAAGTTACAATCTATACCTAGTCGTCTTAAGTATTTAAATTTTTATAGTTATTTTGAACTAACAAGATGGACACAAGTCATTTAGAATCATTACTTTTAGAATTAACGTCCCTACCCCATGAAACAGAATGGGTTGAATTCAAAGTAAATAACAATAGTCCAGACGATATAGGCGAATACTTGTCAGCGTTATCAAATTCAGCTACTTTACATGGTAAAAATACTGCTTATTTGGTTTGGGGTGTAAATAACGATAACCATGATATCGTCGGTACTAGTTTTAAGCCTCGATTAGAAAAAATTGGGAATCAAGAATTGGAAAATTGGTTAGCAACACAATTATTTCCTCGAATCAATTTTAAAATACATGAATTTTCTTACAGAGGTAAAGATATAGCAATTTTTGAAATACCTAAAGCGACTCACGTTCCTGTGCGTTTCAAAGGAACTGAGTATATTCGTGTAGGAACTTGCAAACAAAAACTTCGAGATTTTCCTGAAAAAGAACGAGAACTATGGGCTTTATTCTCTATTGAGCCATTTGAAAAAGGTATTGCCTTAGAAGATATAACGGCTGATGAAATAATAAAAAATATAAATTATCCAGCCTATTTTGATTTAACCAAACAACCCTTACCTGACGGTAGAGATGGAATAATAAACCGCCTATTGTCTGAAAAGCTTATTGTCAAAAAAATCGGTAATAAATTTGATGTGACAAATTTAGGTGGTATCCTTTTTGCAAAAGATTTGCAAAATTTTGAGCGTTTGTCACGTAAAGCAATCCGGGTTGTAATTTACAAAGGGAAAAATCGGATTCAAACCCAGCGAGAGCGAACAGGATTTAAAGGCTATGCTATTGATTATGAAGAAATAGTTGAGTTTATTAATAACCAATTACCTAAAAATGAGCGTATTGGTCAAGCTTTTCGTAAAGAAGAGCGGATGTACCCAGAAATTGCGATTCGAGAATTAGTTGCAAACGTAATTATTCACCAAGATTTTAATATAACTGGAACTGGACCAATAATTGAAATTTTCTCTGATAGGATTGAGATTACTAATCCAGGAGTGCCGCTTATCGACACAATGCGGTTTATTGATGAACCACCTCGTTCTCGTAACGAAGACTTAGCTGCTTTCATGCGGCGTATAAATATTTGTGAAGAGCGAGGAAGCGGTATTGACAAAGTTATCAATGCGGTAGAACTTTTCCAATTACCAGCTCCAGAATTTAGAGTTACAAATAGCCATACGACGGTAGCACTTTTTGCTTACAAAACATTGGCTGATATGGATAAAGCTGATAGAGTTCGAGCTTGTTACCAACATGCTTGTTTACGTCATGTATCAAATGACCACATGACAAACTCATCATTACGAGAACGATTCTCTATAAAAGACGAAAATTATTCAATGGCTTCCCGTATTATTTCCGATACGATCAATGAAAACTTGATAAAACCATACGATCCAGATAATACTTCTAAAAAACACGCCAAGTATGTACCATATTGGGTGTGAATCCCCTAACCGTTAAATATGTATAATTCTTATGTGACTGTCATGTGACTGGGAAGGCAAATCGGCATTATATTTAAAAATAAAAAACTATTAAAAGCCTTACTGGAGAAGGCTTTAGCCTGTTTAATAACTCATTGCTCTTATGTGACTGTAATGTCTACACTTGGCTTTTGCTATATCCACACGTGTCTATTTTGTGACTACGGTCATACCATCGAGAATGGCGATCGCAATGCAAAAAGTCTTAATAATGCTTCTGGTACTGCACCATTTCCTCAAAAGGTGTAAGACATCTGTTACAAGTACCTTCGATCCATAAAGCTGGGATAGGGAAGGGTTTTTCACAAACAGGACATTTAGACAATAATCGTAATTGGTGGCGATCGCACCCAACTGTCTTCTGAAACTGCCACTCAATTCGATGGTAGGGAGACTCTGCATAACAACCAGCACACAACCGAATTGGGCTGTGCTTCATTGGTACACCAGTAGGAGGAATCATCTCTCGCAGGCGATCGGCATCAACATCTACCACAACAGCTAAAGCTTCTAATTCTTCACAAGTGGGAAAAGGGTTGAAGTAAAACTTTTCCCAACGCGCCAATTTTGCCCCAAGCCCTGCAACGTCTCCTAATCCACTCGGTGCAGAAAATTTATTCCCTTTTTCACGCCTAAATCTTCCTAAAAAGTGGCTGATACTCTCGCCCTCAAATGGCTCAACTTTAGTTAACCAAAGTAGCCTAATGTCATCAATACTTTCTTCCATATCACAATTTTGATGCAGCAATTACTTGTTTCAAAACATCTGTATCGACTTTTTTATGTCCCCTCAATAACGAGCGAATAGCCGCTTTACGAAGAATCATATCCAAACGACCAATCAATTTTTTAGTTACCTGCTTCAAAAGCTTTAAATTATCCCCACTTGCTAATTTTGATTCTTCCGGTAATCTCAAAACATCTCGTTCCCAAATCTGAATCATTTGCTTAAATTGAGCATCCTCCAATCGATCTAGCTCAAACTGTTCTAAAAAACGATTTACAACTTGCTCATCACGTTTGACTACTGCTAAAAGACGACTTGTAGTACCAACAAGTAAAACAGCTATTTTCAACTCATCTTCATCATAAATATGTCGAACATCAGAAAAAGTCTCAAATTTGAGGTGATTAGCCTCATCAACTATCAACATCTCAACCTGATGTATGGCAAGGCTATCAATTGCCCTTTCCCGAAGGTCTGAAATTGTTCCATTTGCAGGTTTATTTAAAGCTTTGAGAATTTTGATAAAAAAATCTCTGGAGCCACAATTTTTGGGAATTTGAATGTACACAACAGGCTTTGTCCTCTGCCCTTTTACCTGCCGAGACTTGTTATAGCGGTGTGCAAAAGCTTTGCAAGTGACAGTTTTTCCGCAGCGCGATTCTCCAACCAATAAACCTGTCATCTTAGAAATAACTAACTCATACATCCAAGCGTGACAGTTTTTCACTTGGTCTAGTTCTAAATATGGTTCCCGGCTTAAACGTTCTATTTCTACTTGTATTTCTGGTGTTGGTTCTTCGAGCGCACCAAACTGCTTGGCAAGTGACATTGCATTAGTCATTTTTATACCTAATCTTCTCCACAAAATTCATCCATATAGCGAACTTCAAATTTAGGTAGCTCCTGGTCTGCTTCGCTTTGTATCTCTACTTCCACTGGTTCGGGGACAGCAAATTTTTTTGCTACGGTTTCAACTGGATTTACTTGCTCGTTTGCATCTTGTCGGCGTTGTTTGCGGTTTCTTTTTACTGTTTGCTCCACAAATGTCTCACGGTCAAGCATTGCCTCTAAAATAGAATCATTATTGATTTCTTGGCTTGCTTCCTTTAGGCGTTTATTTATTGCTTTTAATTCTCGTAAAGATAGACGTTCTGCCTCTAAACATTGAGCATGAGCATAGTCAAGAAATTCCTCTGTACCATCTGAATTAAGCTTGTATACTAAAACTGTAGTTACATCACTGGGGTCATACCTTAACGCGACAATTTCTCCATCCCTACCCCTTAAATGCTCTGCCTTATAAGTTAAATTTTCAAATTGCAGACAACCGTATTTTTGGACTTTTCGACGTTCTTGCTTCATTAAGCAAATTGCTAAGTCCAGTTCATCATAAAGATATGGTTCTGCTACCAATCCTGCCTCCCATCGTCCTATTCGTGACTGGTCTTTCATCCTGGCATCTGTGTGCTGGTTATACTCATCCACGATATAGCGCACCAAAACTATTTGTAAGTCTTTAAGAGTCAAGCAAGCATCTTTATCTACGCTTTGCGGTCGTTCCTGCACATTTGAACCCGTATATCCAGGCAGCGTATTTAACACTTGTAAATTAAGTGTTTTGAAAAAACGCTCAACAATACCACCATCAGAAGGTCGTCTTCTTAAAGCGCAATTAAAGCCTATTTCGACTGCAACTTGCTCTGTGGTGTGGATCGAAGTAAAATCTTTACCTCCATCGGTGTAGAAGTAATTCGGCTTCCCATACGCTTGCCACTCATTACGCAACTGATACTCAGAACCATAGGACTTTGGCAAAATAGTATGACGCAAAGCTAGGGCATCAATCTGAGAACTAGGGTTGTCAAATCCTAAATAAAACCCAACTACACAACGAGAGTAAGAATCGATAACAATTGTTAGCCAAGGACGATCTAAAACACCATACTCGTCCACAAGCCTGACATCTAGACGAGTGTGGTCACACTGCCAAACATCGTTACTACCTTCCACTTCTAACTCTCGCCCGTCGCGGGTCATGTGCGTTAGCCGTTCACCCAACATACCTGGACTTCGTGCTTTTCGCTTCATCTCTTTATCCTCAATATATTTGTCGAGGATTCGATATACAGACTGGTAACTAGGATATTTATCCAGATTTAGTTGCTTGGCTCTACCTTTGACTTTAAGAAATACCTGGTGTCGAGTTATTCGCTTACTACCCTCATTACCCTTTTTGTAACTATCTGTAATAAAATTGACCCATTCATCATCAAGGCGATACTGTCCTTTATCCGAGCGGGTAGTTGTCAATCCAAGCAATCTTTCTTCTCGCCATTTTTTGAGCAGGCGTTCTATCTGACGAATTGATACACCTAATTTTTCTGCTGCTTCCTTTTTTCTAGTTGCAAGCGTTTGGCGATCGCACGGCTCAGTCAAATATTGAATCACCTCCATCCGCAACTTTACTTCATCTGTAAGCAATTCATTGGAGGGAAGCTTATAGCTTTTGATTAATTTTTTCTCAGATGATGCTTGGGAAAACTCTTCGCCTTCATCATTAGCCAAACTAATTTCTAATTCCTGAGACATTTTTCACATTTCAGTAAAAACTTTCATCGCTTTATAAAACCAATGTACTACTATATGGCTATTTTGCGACATCTAATTTATGAAAAATAATTAAGCGACTGTTTTGCAACTAAAAAACTTGCGACATTTAATATGTGAAAAATTGGCTTTGCGACTTATAAAATGTGAAACTATTAAATAACCGTTAAAATGTTCTTAAAAGCAAAATCCTTGTCTAATAAGGATTTTACGGTTTATATTGCGACATGAATTTGTGAAATGCCGACATTTAATTTGTGAATGTACACTTACGCAAAAAAATTTTGTCATGCTGAACCCATCACGGAGCCTGCCCTCGAACCCTTCACTTCGTTCGAGGGCAGGCTCCGTGAAGGGTTCGAGGGCAGGCTCCACGAAGTGCAGTGAAGCATCTCAAAGATTCTACCCTTCGGGAACGCGAAGCGCGAACACTTCGCTTGCGCTGCGTAGCCTTCGGCATAGCTTCGCTTACAGAATGACAGTTTTTCGTTAAAATGCTTAAGTCCTAAAGATATATCGAGTCACTTTTTGAATCACTTGACCTCTACGTAAATTTCTTGACCTAGTTGCCTAAATTCATCAAGATAATATAACGAGTTACGGATGGATTGACGCAATCTACAAGCTGGTTCCAAACAACCTCGCCCAAAGTCTGTTAACGTTAACTGCAAATGCGGATACAGGATTTTCAAAAATCCTGATACTGATTTAAGAATTGCATTTTGGTCAGTCCTTATAGTTCAAAAGCTACAGCCTACCTGCAACTAATTCTATGACGTAACTGGCAGCACCAAGGTCAGCTAGCCAAGTTTTTTATTTTTGAGCGCAGTTTGTACCCAATTCTCTCTTCGCTACTGCTTTTTGTTCGCATAGTTTTTGTGAGCTTGCCGCACTTCCCATTTGCTCATGGTGTCACCCGCCACACCTTAATCGTACCGTCATCGCTCCCACTAGCAAGAATTTTACCATTTGGAGCGAAAGCAATCGACCAAATCCGGCTAGCATGTCCTTGGAAAGTCCGAATTTCCTCCCCAGAAAATGGATTCCACAATTTAATCATCCTATCGCTGCCAGCACTAGCTACCATCGTCGCATCGAAACTATAAGCAACCGACCAAACTGCATCGCTATGACCCAGAAGCGTTTGGATATTTTGCCCACTTGGTATATTCCACAATTTGATAGTTTTGTCGCTACTCGCAGTTGCCAGGGTTTTTCCATCAGAACTGAAAGTAACGTGATTTACAGCATCAGTATGACCGTGAAGCGTGCGAATTTCTTCGCCATTCAATACATTCCACAGCTTAATCGTTTTGTCACCGCTACCTGTTGCCAAAATTTTCCCATCAGGGCTAAATGCAACCGACCAAACTTTGCTAGCATGACCAGTGAGAGTGCCTATTTCCTGACCGTTTCCTAAATTCCACAGCTTAATAGTTTTATCGCTGCTAGTACTGGCAATAATCTTACCATCAGCACTGAAAGCAATATCCGTAACTCCATCAGTGTGACCTCTAAAGGTACGAATTTCCTGTCCTCCCAAATTCCAAAGTTTGATAGTTTTGTCGCTACTACCACTGGCAATGGTTTTACCATCAGGGCTAAAAATAACTTGTACTATCTTGGAGGCATGACCGCGAAGCGTGCGAATTTCTTCTCCATCAAGGTTCCATAATTTAATCGTTTTGTCGTTGCTACCGCTAGCTATGGTCTTCGCATCTCGACTAATAGCAACTGACATTACAGAACTCGAATGAGTAGCTAAAGTTTGTTGTAAAAAGACGCTGCTGGGCAAACTACTAATTAAAAATGTTGGTGCGACAGGAAAAATTTTATAACGCATATATCCATAGATTTGCGTACCAGTCAAACCGATTGACAAAGCTGCTGCACCAACCAGTATTGATTTGATGAGTTTGCGATTTCGCCGCATCGCTGCAAATCTTGCCGCAACTGACAGCAGTGGCTGGCTATTTTTTGAGGTATTTAAAGCAACTGGAGGTAAAGGGATTTGCGACGGAGATGGTGGTGTTGAAGGTGTTTCGAGATTTAAATCTTTTTGGACTTCTTCTGCCGACTGGTAGCGTTCGTTAATGTTCTTTTTGAGCAGTTTATCAATTACTTGTCCCAACTCTGAACTGACCTCATACCTGGCGTATTGCCGCCACGAATTCACCCATCCGTAACCGTACTCGGTCCACAGTTGAAACGGTGAAACGCCAGTAAGTAAGTGAAAACAAGTCGCCCCTAAACTGAATAAATCGCTGGCTGGATAAGCTTCTCCAGCATTAATTTGTTCAATCGGGCTGTATCCAAACGAACCAATAGTTGTTCCTGGTTTGTTCTGAACGGTTGCAGTTAACTGCTTTGAAGCGCCAAAATCAATTAAAACTAAATCTCCCTTAGCAGGTAGTCTGGAGGATGATGTTAATTCGTGTAGCGCTGGATATGATGACGCATTTCCTACCCGAAAGGCAGTGTAGTTTTGGCGACGCATGATATTTTGCGGCTTGATATCGCGGTGAATCACTCCGTGTTCGTGAATGAAGTTGAGCACTGGCAGCACGTACATGAGTAATTCACGAATATCTGATTCGGCAAAGGTACGCATTTGCAACTCTTTGAACAAGTTCTGTCCGTCAATATACTCCTGTACAAGGTATAGATAGTTATCTTGTTCAAAATAAGCTAGCAACGTCGGGATTTGCGAATGCCTACCAAGTTCTTGCAGCCGTTTCGCTTCTTCTTTAAATAACTCAATCGCTTTGTTCAAAGCCCACGTACCTTGGACTTTTGGTGCTAGTTGCTTGACAACACAGCGTTCGTTAAGCTTATCAACATCTTCTGCCAAATAGGTTCTGCCAAATCCTCCCTCATCAGAAAGTACTCTTGTAACGCGATAATGACCTCGAAGCAATTGGATCAGAGGTGCGCTGCAACTCTGGCAATACTGATTCCCGTTGGGATTCATGGGATTGGGGCAATCTGGGTTCAGGCAGCAGAGCATTGTAGCCGCAGTTATGGACAGTGTTGAAGATAATGATAGCTCTGCTCTTAAAATTCAACTGCAAAATTGCCGAATTTTTAATGATTTGGGGAAGGTGGAGTTAAGAGTTAGGAGTTAGAAGTACACCGCGACAGGAATGATGCATCAAGAAAATTTTTACTTTGTGCCCTTTGTATCCTTATACCAATTCCATGTGAAGCTGCACAGACCCGCCCTAGTCTGTAAGACTAGGGCTAACTAGAACAAAGCCTGCTGTAAGCAGGCTAATAATATGCATCTTCATATAAAAACGGTATTAGTGGTTGAATGCATAAGTTTTTTTTAACCACATAGACGCGTTCGCCCAAGGCAAAGTTGCCGTAAGCGAACGCTCTTTGCGTGTCCCCTTAGGACGAACACGCTGCCGTAAGGCTAGGCTTAGGCTTGCCGCAGGCTAGGACGCAAAGGGCACGAAGGAATGTTCGCCTTTAGATTGGCCTTCAGAGACAGCAAAAAACCTGAAAACCAGATTATTAGTTAGTACATTAATAATAGACCTTACAAGGGTACTACCAACTCCCAACTCCTAACTCCCAACTCCTAACTCCTAACTCCTTAATCTACCTGCCAAACTTTAATAGTGCGGTCGAAACTGCCGCTAGCTATGGTTTTACTGTCGGGACTAAAGGCTACCGACCAAATGCGGTTATTGTGTCCAGTAAAGGTAGAAATTTCTTCGCCAGTGCCAATGTTCCAAAGTTTCACAGTTTTATCCCAACCCGCGCTAGCTAGGGTTTTTCCATCGGGGCTAAATGCTACCGACCAAACGCGGTTGCTATGTCCGACAAAGGTTTGAATTTCTTCCCCTGTTTCCAGGTTCCAAAGTCTGACGGTTTTATCCCAACCTGCACTGGCAAAAGTTTTACCATCGGGGCTAATTGCGATCGCATTCACGGGTGTATCGTCATGCCCATCTAATGTTAGTATTCGTACCCCGGTTCGCAAATCCCAAACTTTTATCTTGCCATCGAATTGATTTGCTGTCGCAATTATTTCTCTAGCACTTCCATTACTTAAAGGCGATTCTTTCGGTAATGTAGTCACAGCGAGCGAATTAACAATATCGCAAGTCCCTACTATTGTATTAATGACTACTCCCTGTGCCACGTTCCAAACTTTGATTCTTTGATCCCAACCGCCGCTGACCAGGCTGGCACCATCTGCTGTAAATGCTAATGATTGAACTGAGGCTATATGCCCTTGAAGAGTATCAATTAGCTCTCCGCTATCAGTATTCCATAATTTGATAGTACGGTCAGAGCTACCGCTAGCAACTATTTTACCATTGGGGCTAAATGCGATCGCATTAATTATTTCGCTATGCCCGGTGAGGGTGCGAAGTTGCCTCCCAGTCGTCGAGTCCCATAATTTTATTGTTTTATCGCTACTAACGCTTGCAATGGTTTTACCATCGGGACTGAATACAACTGCCGAAACTAGCTTCGAGTGTCCTGTTAGCGTTAACGGAGAATTTATTCCGGTTGTCACGACATCTAATGATGCTGTAGTTGCAACTGGTGATGCTGTAGTTGCAACTGGTAACGATTGCCAAGACCAAATTCCCCCTAAGCCCAAAAAAGCCATACCCCTAGCGAAAAGTTGATTGGAGGCTGCTAGACGATTAATAGTTTCAATTGCATGGGGATGTTTTTTCGGCATGGTAAATACCTTCGCTACAATAAATTGGTTTTTTGGACTGTTAATTTTTGGTTTTACAGGCATATCGTCTGCGCGGTCTAACGGTCTGGCAAAATACCGCACTTAAGTATATATAAAGTATAATCTTGTACTATTGATTCGTTGTTATTATTTAATATTAGTATTTTTATCATAGCTTTATTCATTAAATTGGGTCGCTGAGAAAAATCTCAAGATGCTTAACCGATGTGTCTATAAATTACTTTAGTTCTAAGTAAATGATGATACCGTTAACAAATAAGTACTTATAAATAAAAACTAACTACTGGCAACTAGGAGTTAAATTTGAGTTAGCTACATGTTTTGAGTATTATAAAGCTTTAATCAAAATATCGGTAAATATGTTGAAATGCAGACAATGACCTAACATTTGTAGCTTGCAATACAATTATAGACTTTAATATCAAAGAAAAAATTGGTTCGCAGAACTTACTCCTGTGAACTCGCTTATTGATGAGAATAATTATGGTTGCCGCCAGACTCTTAAAGTTCGGTCTGCACTACCGCTAACTATTATCTTACCGTCTTGACCCAAAGCAAAGGTTTCGACACTATCACCATGTTTAGCAAGGGTACGGATATTTTTTGCTGTTATATAATTCCATAATTTTATCGTGCGATCGCGGCTACTACTAAAGAGTGTCATTCCATCGGCACTAAATGCAACGCTGGTAATTTCACCTCCATGTCCTTCCAAGCTGCGGGTTTTTCCGGTTTCGAGATTCAAAATTTTGATAGTTTTGTCGTTGCTGCCACTAGCGAGATATTTACCATCAGGACTAAAGGCAATAGATGTAATTCCATGTCCGTTAAAAGTACGAATTTCACGTCCATTTAAATTCCACAATTTGATTGTTGAGTCGGAACTAGCCGCAGCTATAATTCCATCCGGACTAAAAGCTAAAGTTTTGACTGCTGCATTTCCCCTGATAGTGCGGACTTCTTCGCGTGTATCTAAGTTCCAGAGTTTGATGGTTTTGTCGTCGCTTCCGGATGCGAGTATTTGACTGTCTGGGCTGATAGCAAGTGTACGAATTGCTGCTGTATGACCCACAAGTGTACGGATTTGCTGTCCGTTGACAAGATTCCAGAGTTTTACTGTGTTGTCTTCGCCACCACTAGCTAACATCTTACCATTGGCAGCGATTGCGATCGCATTGACGCGATTTTGATGTCCAAATAGTGTTGATATCGCTTGTCCTGTAGTCAGGCTCCACAATTGAATCGTACTATCATTGGTACTTGCGACTGTGTTGCCGTCAGGACTAATTGCTGTCGATAGGATGCTGCTGGCATAGCCCCTGATGGTAACGGCGAGGGTAAAATTGGGCATCAGAGACTGCCCTTCAAGCCCCGTGTTTTCAATCGAGGTGCGGTTGGGTTGGCTGAGATTAGCTGGAATACTGCCGTTAACGTAAAATTGCTTATACCAAAAATCCCCAAGTATTAATAGCAATACTCCCGCAATCCCCACAATCACGATTTGGACTTTGATATCGCGCTGAGAATTTGATGCTAAAAAGGTTGATTGCTGTGGTGTTTCGACAAATAGTCTTTCGTGGGGATGTAATCCTCGACTTAAATCTTTAATTGCTTCATCGGCAGACTGATAACGTTGGTTTTTGTCTTTTTTTAACAATCTATCCAACACTGCTGCAAACTCATCACTCACCGGAACCTTCAAATATTTTCGCCAGCCATTCACCCAAGCATACCCATGTTCTGTCCATAATTTGAACGGAGAAATTCCTGTTAATAAATGAAAAGCCGTTGCCCCTAAACTAAATAAATCGTTGGCTGGATATGCTGCACCGTCGCGGATTTGTTCGATGGGTGAATAACCATGCGAACCTATAGAAGTTCCAATTTTTGACTGAACTCTTGCTGTTAATTGTTTTGAGGAACCAAAATCAATTAAGTTTAATCTTCCATTACTTTGGCGGCGAACAATATTTTGCGGCTTGATATCGCGGTGAATTACTCCACGTTCGTGAATAAACTTAAGTATAGGTAGTAAATCGAGCAATATTCTCTTAATTTCAGCTTCGCTGTAGGGTGGCTGCGAAGCTTTTCCTTGACGACGTAGATTCAACTCGCGCAGTAAATTTTCCCCGTCAATATACTGCTGAACTAAGTATAAATAGCTGTCTTGCTCGAAGTATGCAATCAATGTTGGAATTTGTGGGTTTTCTCCTAATTCTTGCAGTCTTTGTGCTTCTTTTTGAAATAACTCAACTGCTTTTTTTAATGCCCAGCTTCCCTCGGCTTTTGGGGCTAGTTGCTTGATAACGCACAGTTCGTTAAGTTTATCAACATCTTCTGCTAAGTAAGTTCGACCAAATCCACCTTCATCAGAAAGCACTCGCATGACTTGAAAGCGATTTCGCAGTAATGTAACTAACGGGGCACTGCAAGTTAGACAAAACTTGTTTCCATCCGGATTAAGCGGATTTGGGCAATCGGGATTTAAGCAGCAGATAGTCATGATAGAATTCCAACTGCATAAGTGTTATAAAAATCTGTGTAAGTAAAGTAAATTTTGCGATTGAGACTGTTTACTGTTAATACGTAGAGATGCTATTAATAACACCTCAACGCGGTTAGCAGTTGCTGGAGGGTAAAATTAAGTTCTAATTAAAATTTAGATATGTTTGTTATCAATTTAAGGATTACTATCTGATTTCACATTTATCTCAGCAGATATTGGTTACTTCTATATTATACAAAAACTCTTTAAAAAACTAGTTTGAATTCTTTGCATAATTTTCACAATTGAATATTCAATATCAAGAAAAATCTGTATCTAAATAAACAAAAAAATAATTAAACACATATAAGTATTAGTTGATTTTTTCGCTCGATAATTTAATGATTTCAAAACAGGCAAGTTTTCATTAAAAAAATCTAAAATGTTTACTTTCTTCAAATAAAATGCTTCAGTAGATTGCCAATCGATTGAAGCATCTCATATTAATATCATTATCACTAATTCGATAACTGAGTATGATTAGCCCTGGAAGAATGTTTTACAACTATAGTTTGAAGAATTTATGTTCCAAGAATCCGGGTTTCGTAAAAGTTACCCGGATTCTAATCCTCACGAGAAGGTCAAAACTAATGGTTCAGGTTGCTAAATCCCCGACTTCTTAAAGGATGCAGAAGAGCGAATCAGGGGTAAGACCCCTCAGCATTGGTAACATATGGCTTTATCGAATGCCCTGTTAGACCGCCCTACCATAGAATGGTAGGGCTAATCGAGACGAAGCCTGCTGAAAGCAGGCTTTGTTCTGATTAGCACTTACTGCTTCAAGCCTGGGGCGGTCTTGTAAGCCATCGAGGGGTCTCGCCCTCTCCAAAGCCAGCGGTATCCGTAAAAGTTGTCGGGGATTTGGGTCTCACGCTCATAGTCAGCTACCCCTATATTTACCCTGCAATAAACGTGTGCCTCCTCCCCCTTTTGCGAACCCTACTTTCTAACTACTTTCCTGGACACAAGCTTTTAACTTTGGGTATGCAACACGTTTGTGATGGAATTGCTGCCAGACTTCAACAAAAATTTTGCCGATTTTTGTCATCTCAGCGCGAGTCAACCCCGAATCAACAAGTTGATTATCTTGCCAGCGAGCACGCAAAATATTATTAACGATTGTTAAAGCTTGTTCGGGAGTGGCATCTTTGAGACATCGCAGTGCAGCTTCACAGGAGTCTGCCAACATTACAATACCCGTTTCCCGCGATTGCGGAATTGGACCCTCGTAGCTAAAATCTCCATCCCGAACTTCGATACAGGGATTTTCCTTCTTCAATTGCAGTGCTTGGTGGTAAAAATAAGCAATTTGCGTTGTTCCTTGGTGTTCGGGAATAAAAGCTTGAATTGCTGTTGGCAAGCGATGTTTTCGTGCAATTACTAAACCTTGACTAACGTGCTTTTTAATAATGGACGCACTTATCCAAGGATTATTAATTTCCGTATCGTGCTTGTTTGGTCTTCCCATTTGGTTTTCAATAAACGCTTCGGAATCGTGCATTTTCCCGATGTCATGGTATAATGTCCCAGCCCGAACTAACTCGACATTACACTCCAATTGGCGAGCGGCAGCTTCGGCGAGACTGGAAACAAACAAGGTATGTTGGAAAGTGCCTGGGGTTTCGGCTGCAAGGCGTTTGAGTAAAGCACGGTTGGGGTTTGCCAGTTCTGCTAACCGGATGGGGGTAACTAAGTCGAAGAGTTGTTCGAGGTAAGGGCTTAATCCCAAAGCGACAATACTCCAACCCAAACCCGAACATGCAAAAAATAGAGCTTCTTTGAAAACTAAATACCACGAAGCGCCAAAAATTTCACCAAATAAGACTTTGAGCAGCAAATAAACACCACCTTGCGTCAGCGCGATCGCAACTCCCAAAAGTGCCAATTCTTCACGCGATCGCAATTTGTGCGCGACACAACTGCCCAAAAATGCCCCTGCTGCACCTGCAATCAATCCAATTTTGCTCATCTCCAAGCTAATTGGCAGCACTACTAACAACAAAGACACCACGGTAATGCCAATTGTGGAACCGTAAAAGCTCCCCAGTAATAACCCCAAAGCACTCCATGTTGTGTAAGGCGTACCCATCGTTAACACTAGGGGTATACTCAACGTTAGTAGTAATATTAGTAAGCGATCGCTTTGGCGTTTGCGATATTTGACCCGACTTTCAACAAAGACGAAAACTCCCACGGCACTTGCCATTACTAAGGCTAGTAATATCAATTCTCGCCATTTGATTTCGCGGCGAATTAATCCATAATGTTCGAGTACCTGGAAATCCCAATCGGTAATTTTTTCTCCCTGACGCACAATAGTGGTATTTTTTGGTACTTCAATTATTACTGCTTGTACGTCAGCAGCTGCCCGTTCGGCTTTGATTTGGGTTTTTGCTTCGTCTTTTTTAAGGTTAGGTTTGAGTAAAGATAATAACACCTTAGTTGCCAGGGGTTCGGCTTCTTTCGGCATTAACGACTCGATTTGCAATTTAACTGTATTCTCTAAAATATTTGCTGGTAGTCCGGGAGAAATGCCTTGAGTGAGAATACGCTCGGCACTTTGCTGGATACCCTTTTGAGTTTTAGCCCAATCATCATCTGACAAATCCAAAAAGTATGTGCCATTATAAGCAATTTCTGGATTAAAGAGAGTAAGTTGAGAGATTTTTTGATTAGCTTTTACGTACCCTTCGCGTGCTTGCACGACACGAGCGATTAGTGCAGATTTATTTAGCTCGGAAGTAGTCAAATTATAAGTTTCGATTTCTGCTAAAGCTTGAATAAAATCAGCATTAGGAGCGATTGAAGTTGTATTTGTGAGAGGTTTGGCAGTGAATTTAGTTGCGAGTTGAGAAGATTGTCCGTTTTTTGGCGTTACGTTTGAGGTATGCGAAGTAATATTGTGCTTTAAATAATCAAAATCTAATCCTGATTCAAGCTGTTCGCAAGCTTCTTTGTTGCAGTTTGTCTGCAAGCCGTCTGCGATAATTGGAAATGTTTTTGCGTTTTGCTTCGTTACCGCGCTTTTGCTTATCGGTG
Source organism: uncultured Calothrix sp. (assembly GCA_964242965.1). GTDB lineage: Bacteria > Cyanobacteriota > Cyanobacteriia > Cyanobacteriales > Nostocaceae > JANNFJ01. The sequence goes on from CAXTCQ010000013.1 coordinate 41,670, forward strand.
TTTGCGGGAATGCTAGCGCGTCACGCTCATTAGACTTGTCAATAGCAATTAAGAATGCTTGCCATTCAGGGTCTTTCGCGGAACGTAAATAGCGCTGCGTTGATATTGATAAAAGCAGAGTATCAATATAAGGAAAGGAACTAGCAATTGTGCGAATTTCGTTTCCCCGGTCGAGAATTTCTTGAAGCTGCTGGTTGATATTTTGATTGATTTGAGTATCAATCATTAAGGTTTGTACAGAATCGTTGCTAGCAGCAGCATGACGTTTTGCTTTAGTTTCGTGCTTGTTCTCAATCCTACTCGTAGAGGTTGCTTGAATAGTTTGGAGTGATATATGTCCGACTTTGAGTTGTGGTTGATTATATAATTTATGTCCCATCACTCCCGTCAGCGATATGACTGCAATGGCGCAAAGTAGTGCTTGTTTCGGAAGCACGGCAAAAACAACGAGAAAGCGCTTCTGGATTTCTCTTACCCTCAATCTATATTTTTCGATAGTGTTGCTGACCATATTGGTAGAGGGTGCAGTCCCTACTAAATGGTTGGTCAACTTTGCCACGGCACTAGACGTGTTTTGTCCTCGATGTCCTTTTTTTTGACTTGTTTTTAACAAATACTTACGGCGTAGCGCTTTGTACCGTCGCTGCCAGTTAGTAAATTGCTGCGTCAAGGACTCCAAAAATGGCGCTTGTTTCATCACCTATAACCGCAGTTACTCACTTTTCGTTTTTAAAACAAGACAATCTCGTAGGCTAGCACGCTATGAGGCTGAAGAACCACAATCGCTGCCTATAGCTATAATTTCAGCGTTTACTATGAAAACGCTATATAAAATATTACTTAATATTATTAATTTTCGTAAAAATGTAAAATGTTGTAATGTTTTAATTGTAAAAAAATCAATGTTTAGACCCCATACAGTTACAATTAGCGGAATTTGATAACGCGAGGTGATGTATGTACGTACAAAGGGTAGGCTGCTTCGCGCAAAGCTAGCTTTTCATCAAATAAAGTATAAGTATTGTCGTCGGCTGCGTTTTTTGGCGGCTTGAGTTCGTACAGTCCCGACCATGTCGCTAAAAGTCCATCTGCCGATTTTAGCATCCGTGAAAAATCGTTCGACATTGGTTGTGCCGATTTTTGCGATTCTACCAAAGTCGGGATTGGAATGCCTGCTGTACTGTTGTAAGCCCCTGATAATGCCCCTGCGATCGCGCCAATTATCGCACTAGTAGGGGAATATTCACGGTTTTGCTGCGAAAGCTGAATTGACAATCGAAAGTCTTCTAAAGTTGCCAAAAAACAGTAAAAACCGATTGCGACTAGATTACTCAATGTTTTTTCGTTGCCCAACTCGTTTTTTAACCGTTGTAAACTGCTTCCTTGCTCTAATGAAGCATTGACTTTTAAAAGTTTTTGTGGTAAATGAGTTTTAGTTTCTCCGATAAATGAAACTAATTCGGGAATAAGGGTGAGACGAGTGAGTTGTTCGGTAAGCGATCGCACTACAGCGTAACTGATTGCGAGGATACTATCGCGCACAATTAAATCATCTCGCCATATTCGCGATAGTTCAAGCAAATAATGTCGCAGTTTGATTGGATTTTCATGAAAAAATAATGCTAATGGTAGTGTCGCCCAAATTGCAGTTTCCAAAACCTGGTACGTTGATTGATTGAGGACTAACTCGTGCTGACGTACCGACCAATCCTCAAAATCAAATCTTCCTAACGCAATCAAGCTTTCACAACTTGCTACTGCTGCACTACAAACTTCCCTCTCTTGATTTGGTTTTTCTCCAAGTAATGCACCAATAAGAGTTCCCCGAAAGCGGCTAACAAGGCTGTAACGCATTATTTTAAGAGTTGATAGTTAGAATTTTAATTTCTTAAATCTAAATCGTTGTAAGTGGCTGTGCAAAATTAATTATATATTCCTGTATTATACTTAAACGCGAGCGAGCAAAATTCATGGGACAGCAGATGAAGTGACAACGGCTACCGTTGGCTTCCCAATCAATATATACTTAGACCCTATCTAACGATTAGCGGACTATCTTCAGTCCAGATTGTTTGAAAACAGGAAAATTTGATGCTAAAAGTTAATTTTTATTATTGCCTCAAATGATATTCCAATGCCTGTAAGCCCAATAGATAACTTTGAACCCCAAAACCGCTTATTTGTCCGATAGCGATTGGCGCGATATATGAGTGATGGCGGAATTCTTCACGACGGTAGATGTTACTGAGATGCACTTCAACAGTCGGCAGGTTCACACCAGCTAAAGCATCGCGTATTGCTACACTGGTATGTGTATAAGCACCAGCATTAATCAAGATTCCTTGATGCTGTCCTAAAGCTGCATGAATATTGTCTACTAAGACTCCTTCATGGTTGGACTGTATAGCTTTAATATTAACCGCCAGTTTTTGCCCTTCTACTTCAAGCAGACGATTAATATCAGACAAAGTTTGCGAACCATAAATGCCTGGTTCGCGTTGTCCCAACAAATTCAGGTTCGGTCCGTGTAGTACTAAAACGCTTAAAGTTTGCTTTTTGATTGCGTCCACTATTTTTTGTTTTAACGACGACGCGAGCGGTCGTTAACAGGAATCGGAATTAGTTCCGGCTCCGGCTCCGCTTCTGGCCCTAATAGGGCTTCAATTAACTTACGAGCCAACTCTTTAAGCTTTTCAAGTACCTTATCTATATAATCCATTGAACTGACCGCTCCTGAGATACTACCTCAATTTTTGGTTAACAGCTACGGAACTATAAGTCGCTAGCACACTTCAATTAATGAATAACAGATTTTATTCAATAAATAGTGCTAACAACTTCTCTAATGAAAGAGTGCCTATCCCCTGCTATCTAGAGTATCACATTAATAACCGCTTGAGCAGCATCCAACCTTTGATAGGTATTCTGCATAACGAGTCAAAAGTTAGATATCAAAAGGCAAAGCTCAATTTGCATTGAAAATTTTTAATATTTTTTTAATTTTTCTGGTTTTCAAGGTTGGGTGAGGAAAGTGGAGGAATTTTCCTCCACTTTTTGGCATATTGTTTAGTTTTGCTGAATTCTAAACGACTGTTTACGTCATTTCTTCTTTGTTGTGGCAGTTGATGACTTCGCAGACGATTTAGATTTCGTAGATGCTTTAGTCGTTGACTTGGCACTGCCACTTTTAGATTTACTCGTCTTAGCTGACGATTTGGCGCTTTGAGATTTACTTGCTAATAATTCAAGTGCGGTCTGAAGCGTTACATCCTCAACTGTCTGACCTTCAGGAATGCCGACATTGGTTTTACCATGCTTAATATAAGGTCCATAGGGTCCATCGTAGATGTTAATGGGTTGCTCATCGTCGGGATGTGCCCCTAGTTCGCGTAGTGCTGCTTTCGATTTGCTGCTAGCCCTGCCTTTTTTTGGTTCCGAAAGCAACTCAATCGCTCGTTCGAGGGTGACAGTCAAGACATTATCGCTCGATTTTAACGAACGATAATCTTTGCCCTCTTTGTTATTATGAACAACATACGGACCAAAACGCCCTAAATTGGCTTGAATCGTCGCCCCCGTTTCCGGATGCGTTCCTAAAGTTCGAGGTAGTGCCAGCAGTCCCACAGCCATCTCTACTGTGACATTTTCGGGAGTTACACCTTTTGGCAGAGAAGCTTGCTTGGGTTTAGGGTTTTCTTCCGACTTCTCGCCCATTTGGACGTAAGGTCCGTAAGGACCAAGTAGCACAAAAATCGGTTCGCCTGTTTCCGGATGGATACCCAATTGGTCGGGACCGCTCGTTTTTTGTTTAAGTAGCGTTTGCACTTTGCCAAAGTCGAGGTCGGCAGGAGTTAAATCTCTGGGTATCGAAGCTGTAACCACATCTTCGCCATCAAGAGCTTCCAAATATGCCCCAAATTTACCAATCCGAACTTTCACGTCCGGAATCTTTAAATCCACCGTTCGCGCTTGGATAACATCGATTAGGCTTTCTTGTTCTTTGACAAGGGTATCGAGTCCAGTTTCACCTAGATAAAACCGCTTTAAATAGGGCAACCATTGAGCCTCACCCGCAGCGATATCATCGAGTGTTTGCTCCATTTTGGAGGTAAAACTGGGGTCTACGATATCGGGGAAGTATTTTTCCAGCAGGTCGGTGACCGCAAATGCTGTAAACGTGGGTACGAGGGCGTTATTGGTGAGTTGGGCATAACCCTTATCGATGATAGTGCCAATAATGCTGGCGTAGGTACTCGGTCGCCCAATGCCTTCGCTTTCTAAGGTTTTAACGAGACTTGCTTCGGTATACCGCGCTGGTGGTTGGGTTTCGTGTCCGACGGCTTCGAGTTCGGTACATTCAGGATTATCGCCAACTTTCAGGTTCGGCAAAATAATTTCCATATTTTCCAGTGCTGCATCGGGGTCGTCGGAACCTTCGACATAAGCGCGGAGGTAGCCTTCAAAATCGATGCGTTTACCCGATGAACGGAAACCCGCGTCTTCGACTTGAAGAAGAATACTAATTTGAGTTTGGCGCGAGTCAGCCATTTGACAGGCAACGGTACGCTTCCAAATTAGGTCGTAAAGTCGGAACTCGCGATCGCTTAACCCGGTTTCTTGGGGTGTACGGAAGCTACTACCCGCCGGACGAATTGCTTCGTGTGCTTCTTGGGCACCTTTAGATTTAGTAGTATACCGACGAGGTTGGGGGCTGAGGTATTCCTTACCGTAAAGTTTTTCCACACTGTCGCGGGCTGCATCGACAGCTTGATCCGACAAATGTACCGAGTCGGTACGCATGTAGGTAATATAGCCTTGTTCGTAAAGGTTCTGAGCAACCCGCATTGTATCCCGCGCCGAGAGACGCAGTTTTCGGTTTGCTTCCTGTTGTAATGTCGAGGTTGTAAAGGGGGGTGCAGGTTTGCGCGTGACTGGGCGTTCTTCTAAGTCTGTAACCGCCCAAGTTTTCCCTGTCAGGCGTTCCTTCAGGGCAACGGTTTGAGCTTCGTTTAACAGCACTACGTTGCGTCCTGCGGTAATTTGCCCGGTAGTGGAATCAAAATCGCTCCCCGTTGCAACTTTGGTTCCTCCTAGCGTCACCAGCACGGCGGAAAAAGCCATTTGTGACTCGACCAAACTGGCTTTGATATCCCAATAGCTGCCTTCACGAAATGCCCGTCTTTGGCGTTCCTTGTTGACAAGCAAGCTGACAGCAACTGACTGTACGCGCCCTGCTGAGAGTCCAAACGATATTTTCTTCCACAGCAACGGCGATAAGGTATAACCTACGAGTCGGTCTAAAATTCGCCGCGTTTCTTGAGCGCGAACTAGTTGTTCGTCAATAACTCGGCAATTTTTGAGGGCTTTTTTGATAGCTTCTTGGGTAATTTCGTGGAATACCATCCGCTTCGTAGGAACTTTGGGGTTGAGCAAAGTGTATAAATGCCAACTAATGCTTTCCCCTTCTCGGTCTTCGTCAGTTGCCAGGATTAACTCGTCTGCTTCTTTAAGAGCTTCTTTGAGAGCCGTGACAATTTTCTTTTTATCTTTGGGGACAACATATAGCGGTTCAAAGTCGGCATCTACATTCACCCCGAGCTGTGCCCATTTTTCCGCTTTGACTGCGGTGGGAATTTCGCTTGCCGACTGCGGAAGGTCGCGCACATGACCCATCGACGCTTCTACCCGGTAGCCGCGTGGCAGGTAGTTACGAATGGTACGAGCTTTGGTCGGAGATTCAACGATGACGAGAGTTGACATGGAAATTTTAAGAAAAGAAAAGCTGTGAAGCTAAATAGTCAAATTGAAATTTTAGGAGTGTCAAATGTCAAGATAAAATAACACTTCCGCGTGCGTTTGTTGAAAATACCCCAGTTGCCTGCGTTAGACAAAATGCCTATCAAGCTTCGGTTTTACTCTCATCGGTCTGGTAATTTTGACCTCATAAGTCCTGTTTTATCATCTGCGATAAGCAAAGTGACTGGAAACAGGCTTTTTCTTGCCAACGCGAGCGCGATCGCTGCTTCTAAAACGCTGCATCAATGCTCGCGGGAGCGAATGATGCCCGAACGCGAGCAATTACCATCTTTACCAGATAACACGCGGGTGTGAATTTCTCACTATCTCAATCTTTAACTTATATCTTGCATAATTGGCGACTAATGGAAAGCAAAATCCGCCTGAAGTTTTAGTAAATCGATACTTTATACGATTTTTATTAATTATTTTGCCTTCATTAAATCAAACTTGACAGCGCTAACCGAGTCAAGGGGAACCAATATCCGCATCTAGTTATAGTTAGACGTAGGTTGGGTGGAGCGAAGCGGATGCTGTTGGCGAAACATTTCGTTACATGTGAAACGCTGGAAAATCAATGGTCTTAAAAACGTTGGGTTTCGCTTCGCTCCACCCAACCTACGTAATAATAAGCTGTTCGATTGTTAAGATATATTTCGCCAACAGTATCCGAAGCGTAACCCAACATCATTCGTTGGGTTTCACGCTCGTCCCAAGGGGACTGGATGCAGCCTACGTTACACCCAACCTACGAATATTTTTATTTATTTAAAGTTTTGACATAACTACGTTGATTCCACTCACTTACTATTTTTTTGACAACCCCATTTGAAAATACTTAACCGAGCGTTAATCTCATAACCATAATTAACGACTGTTAAATCCCAACTATAAATTTTTCTAAATGATAATCATAAGTTAGATATTATACATTTGACAAATATTGAACGGGAGACGGTGAATTCCCTCATAGCAAGCAGATGAAGTTATGTTAGGATAAAGCTGGAGAAGTAAATTCGGCTGTAGTGTACTTGTTCTTACATCAAATTGCAAGCGGCTCTCCGGATGAATATCTCTGCATAATTGGATTCTGGAGAGTTTCATTTCATGTCAATCTACGTAGGGAATCTATCCTACAGCGTCACAGAAGACGACCTAACTAAGGTATTTGCTGAGTATGGTTCCGTAACACGGGTACAATTACCCACCGACCGCGAAACAGGTCGTTTACGCGGTTTTGCTTTTGTTGAAATGGAAACCGAAGCGGCAGAAACTGCTGCGATTGATGCACTTGATGGTGCTGAATGGATGGGTCGTGCAATGAAAGTTAATAAAGCAAGACCTAAGGAGGAAAAAGGCGGTCGTTCTGGTGCAGGAAACTGGAAATCGAGCGGCAACGGTGGCAACGGTGGTAGCGGTGGTTACTCAAGGCGCTATTAAATCTTACAAAATTTGAGCGAGCAAATAGCTGAAGAACTCTTGACTAGAGGTGCAATTAAGTATTTGCAAAGCACAATATAATTTTAAATTTACAGATAAGTTGTCTACTAATATCTATTTTTGACTTTTAAGCCAAAGATAAAAGTAGGTGATTTATCTGTTTATTTATGTTATCTCCAGATAGGTAGGTTGGCATTAAAAATTGTAGTTATGGCAAGGCAGTAGGGAGTAGGCAATAAGCAATTGGGCAAGGTTTTGAGCGCATTATAGCGTTTCCCTTTCAAGTGAGGTACAGTCGTAGGGGCTATTCTATGCTGTGCCCCTACATCTTGGACGAAGCGAGTGTACCTCATTAAACTGAGAACCGCTATATACATTCTTTTATTCTTTTATATCGTTCTGTTTATTTTTACCGACCGACTTCAAGTCCGGTTAGTTTGAATACGTGCGTGTTTTAATTAACTTTTAAGTTAGGTAAGGTCGATTTTTTAAAGCTGAGATTGTATTTATCAAAATTTATTAAGTTAATTCATAAATAAATTTAATGATTTTATTCGCAGATTGTAAATTCAGTTAATGCATATTAGCGAAAAAACAATAGAATTAACAGAGTTAGTTCCTTAATCTTTCATAGCCAAAACCTAACACAACTCATGGATTTTGCTAACCTTGCATCCCAGTTAAATGCTGGAACGATATTGCCAGAGGGTATTGTCATAATTACCCTGATGGGGGTTTTGATAGTTGACTTGGTTTTGGGGCGTTCCTCATCGCGCTGGATTGGATATCTAGCGATCGCAGGTCTACTTAGTTCGATAGTTGCCCTCGTGTTTCAATGGGATAACGCTAATCCCATCGGCTTTACTGGTTCGTTTAATGGTGACGACCTCAGTATCGTGTTTCGCGGTATTGTCGCTTTGTCAAGTGCTGTAACAATTTTGATCTCGATTCGCTATGTCGAACAAAGTGGAACCGCACTAGCAGAATTTATCTTCATTTTACTAACTGCCACAATGGGAGGCATGTTTCTCTCCGGGGCAAACGATTTAGTAATGATTTTCATTTCGCTTGAAGCTTTAAGTATTTCATCGTATTTGCTCACAGGTTACACCAAACGCGACCCTCGGTCTAACGAAGCAGCGTTGAAATACCTATTAATTGGTGCTTCGAGTACGGCAGTCTTTTTGTATGGTGTGTCCTTACTATACGGCTTGTCAGGCGGAGAAACCGAATTAAGCGCGATCGCTTTGGGTATCGCTACTGGCGATCTAAATAAATCCTTAGCTTTGGTAATTGCTCTTGTATTTACCGTAGCAGGGATTGGTTTTAAAATCTCGGCTGCACCCTTCCACCAATGGACTCCTGACGTATATGAAGGCGCACCGACTCCGGTAATTGCCTTTTTATCTGTCGGTTCTAAAGCCGCAGGTTTTGCCCTTGCTATCCGCTTATTAACAACTGTCTTCCCTCTCGTTGCTGAGGAGTGGAAATTCGTCTTTACCGCTTTAGCTGTTCTGAGTATGATTTTGGGTAACGTCGTTGCCCTTGCTCAAACCAGCATGAAGCGGATGCTAGCTTATTCATCGATTGCCCAAGCTGGGTTTGTGATGATTGGCTTGATTGCTGGCACTGAAGCCGGATATGCCAGCATGGTATTTTACATGTTGGTCTACTTATTTATGAACCTGTGCGGTTTTACTTGCGTAATTCTGTTCTCGTTGCGGACAGGAACCGACCAAATTACCGAATACTCAGGTTTATATCAAAAAGACCCACTTCTAACCCTTGGTTTAAGTCTTTCGCTACTATCCTTGGGCGGTATTCCACCGTTAGCAGGTTTCTTTGGTAAAATTTACCTGTTCTGGGCTGGTTGGCAAGCTGGGCTTTACGGCTTAGTTTTGTTAGGTTTAGTCACCAGCGTAGTTTCAATTTACTATTACATCCGCGTCGTCAAGATGATGGTTGTTAAGGAACCTCAAGAAATGTCCGATGTGGTGAAGAATTATCCCGAAGTACGTTGGGACTTACCAGGATTCAGACCTTTGCAGGTAAGTTTAGTGTTGACATTAATCGCTACAACGCTTGCTGGGATTTTATCGAACCCAATATTCACCCTAGCGAATAACTCTGTGGCTAATACCCCGATGTTGCAAGCAATAACGGCACAGAAAGCTCAAGTTAGTGCAGTTACCATCCAGCAGCCAGAGGAGTTGTAGGTTTAACTGCTATTTGCTTAATAACTGCGTGGGACACTTCGGTGTCCCTTTTTTGTGTCTACTATCAATAAATCTCAGGATTAGATAAATATTCCATTAGAGCTATTGACAAAAGTGGATAGAAGTTAATCAAAAATACTGCTAACAGCGATCGCTATTTACTCGCAGTTATACATATTTTTAATAATTTCGCTACATATTCATTTACTTTTAGAATGTTATTTGCCGTCTTTTATACGGATATTTGCTTGATGGTTAATTTGCTACTATGGCTGATTGCCCTCACCTTCATCTGCAATTAGAGAGAGATATCTGGCGATTTGAGCTATTTGGAAAAGTGCTTGTAACGTGCGATCGCATTCATACTTTTAAAGCTGAATTTGTCATGAGAATATGACATATACGTAAATATACTTTAAAACTAAGTAATTAAATTTACTTTTAATTATCAATTTATCTTATTTTTTAGATTGATAAAAATATATATAAGTTTGAGACAAAACCTAATTAGCTTTTATTAAATCCAACTTTATTTCCTTGATTCATAAGTAAGTAAGAGGAAAATATATAAATGTGTGGTTGCGAATGAAGTAAGGTGAAGTGAAGCGAAACGAAACAATTGAAAGGGTTTCAGTCTTGTTACATTTCGTTATATAGGTAGATGTAGTTGTGGCTAACTACTTAAGTTTAGTCAAGTATAAAAAACTTAATTTAATTTTATGTAACATTTTTTAATACTATAAATATAACTATTTTGTAGATTATTTCAGTTGATGTATCTTTTTTAACTTTACATCTCATTAATAAAATAAATCTAATAATTCTGTAAATTTACGGATATATTTTTTTGAGAAAAACATCAAAAATCAAGTTTAATAATTTTTAAATGCTTGTGGCTGAAGGCTATTTGCTACTTCATTAAGATTTTGATTTACAAGCATTTAAATTTCTTACATCCAAGGAGATAAAAAATGAAAGAAGTTCTTGAGTTTGTCGAAAAGAAGAAGCAAGAATTTGCTCAACTATCTTTGTTTGAATACATGCAGGATAAAAGTATAGATCCAAGACAAAGGCTTGCTTTTATACCATGTCTTGCTCCGTTCGCAATGAGTGTAGCAGACCTATGGAAATATGACTTACGAAACGAGCCGACAAACGATCCGATTCAAAAAATAATTAATGAACATACATATGAAGACGAAGATCACTGCTTCTGGTATTTGGAAGATATTCACAAGTTAGGTTTTGACAAAACCTTAAGTTATAGTGAGTCTCTGAAGTTTCTTTGGAGCGATGACACAAAGAAAACACGCCAGTTATACCATAAACTAAGAATATTAACATTTCAAGCAAAGCCGATCTTAGTATTGGCTGCAATTCATGCAATCGAAGCGACTGGAAATATTGCATTAGGTTTGACAGCAGAAGTAGTCGAAGAATTACAGTCTACTCCTAAGCAAAAATATCGTTTTTTTGGTAATCATCATGTACGTGTAGAAGATGCTCATAAAATTAAAACAGAAGAGATAGGTGACTGGTTTGAAACAATAGAATTAAATACTTTAGAAAAGAGTAAAGCTATTGAAGTTGTAGAAAAAGTATTTGAAGCTTTTACAGAATGTATGGATGAACTAATGAATTATGTATATAAACAATCTATCGAGCAGGACTCTCAAGTAAGATATTGTTTACAGTAATAATTTCACATTTAAGTTTATAAACAAAAGCAATCCTTAAAGGTACAGCATGTTAAAACAGTGCAATGATATATTCAACTCAGCAGTCCTTGCTTCTACTATTTCTGCTGCTAATGAATTAGAGATTCTTAATGAGTTGCAAGTTAATGGATTTATTGATATTACTATCTTTTGTCACAATCAAAAATTGCACCAACAGTCGGTAATAGGCATTATGTATGCTTTATGCTCTTTTGGAGTTAGTGAGACTACTGAAAATTCAAGTATTTTCAAGAAAGGTTACCTGTTTGAAGATGTGTATTCAAGTAAAGGTTTTTTTCTTTGGCTAGTTCGCGGTTACGGTCACATTTTGCAAAATTTAGCATCGATTGCAAAGAATGAAAATCGTACAGGTAAATTTATCAAGAGAGATGGAAAATATATTGCTATTGCTTCTCACGATCAAGGTGCTAGATTAGTTGAACCTTACTTCGAGCAAATTTTGAATGAGTTTCCATTTAACACAGTGGCAGACCTTGGCTGTGGTAGCGCTGAAAGACTCATTAATCTTGCGAATAAACATCCAAATTTACATGGTATAGGAATTGATATTAATCCTGATGCAGTCAGTGTAGCAGAATCTATTGTAAAAGAGCATGGATTGAGCGATCGAATCAAAATATATCATGGTGACACGCAAAAATTAATCGCAGATACTGAATTTATGGAAGTAGATACTTTACTCTGTTTTTTTAACGGTCATGACTTTTGGCCGTGGCATAATTGTTTACAAACAATGAGAAATTTGCACACTGTATTTCCTCAAGTAAAAAGGTTTCTCTTATGTGATACTTATCGCTCAGGTATAATTCCATCACATGAATTACCTATGTTTACATTGGGATTTGAGTTAATTCATAACGTCATGGGTCAGTACATTCCATCACTAACTGAATGGATGGCATTATATGCAGAATCTGGTTGGAATTGCGTGAAGCGACAAGATGTTGAAGTTCCATTCAGTACGATTTTTGATTTGCGTCCAGTTTAATTTTTAGTCTTTATTTCTTAGTAATGCCCTACGCCTAGCCTGTTGACTTTGCACGAAATTATCCAAAAACTATCATGCAGTTTTTGTGTTTACTGTAGGGGCATCGGCACTGCCGTGCCCCAATTAGAACGTTAATTACGACTATTATTTTGTATGACACATTATAGGTTTAAAACCCTCAAAGTCAACACTCTACCCTACGCCTAATAATTTATGGATACCATTCGCTTAGACCGAAGTGAAGCTCCTTATCTACCATCTCCAAAAGTACTACAAGCCATACACGAGGTTGCTTTAAAAATTAATAGGTATCCAGAAGTATTTGGTGGTTCATTACCAGATGCACTTGCTATCTACACAGGTAAACTAAAAGAGCAGATTGTTGTTGGTAATGGTTCTGATGACTTAATTGAATTAATCCTTAAAATACTTGTCTCTCCTAACGAACAAGTCTTAATACCAATTCCTACTTTTCCTTGGTATTGGTATGCTGCAAAAAATTTAGCTAGAAAGATAATATTCATCAAACGAAATACTACTTTTGGACTAGATGTTGATTGTATAGTCCAAAATATTACTCCTAAGACGAAGGTAATATTTATTGCTAATCCAAATAATCCTACTGCAAATTTGATTCCACGCAAGACCTTAATTAAACTAATTGAACAAATTAGTTGCTTAGTGGTAGTAGATGAGTGCTATTATGAATTTTCTCAAGAAACTTTAGCTGATTTAATTGATGTATACTCTAACTTAATTGTGTTACGTAGCTTCTCCAAAGGTTTTGCTTTAGCTGGGGTACGTGTTGGTTATGCAATAACACATATAGAGTTAGCATCTTATTTAAGAAGTAGCACGCAATTGTTTGGAATAAACGCATTTGCACAAACTGCTGCTATTGCTGCACTCTCTGATTTGGAATATTATCACACACAAATAGAGCAAGTACGCTCTTCTCGAAAACAATTAGTACAAGGCTTAGAACGGCTAGGTTTAAATGTTTACCCATCTACAACAAATTTTTTATTTGTTGAAACTAAGGATTTAAATATTACTGCCAGTTGTATAGAAGCAAAATTACATAATAATAATATATTTGTGAAAAATTGTAGCGACTTTCTAGGTTTAAATGATTTCTATTTCCGAACCTCTGTTAGTAATACTATAGAAAACCAAGCTTTATTGAGGAACTTAGCTAAAATAAAAGTAGAGATTTAATTAAAAATATTTGTAATTAATTATAACCTTATGTTTAAAATTGTTAAATTATCTAAATTTCCTAATTTAGCTATCTAAAGTGCAAGTAAATAGCAATAAGAGCTTACTCATATCTAATTTTTATTTAAGTTTTAAAAAGTTAAATGAGTTCAGAGCTTGGTTAACATAGCTTTGAACTCAATTACACTTAGTAAAATTCAAAGCAAATTCATATAATTACATATTAATCAACAATATACTGGTGAAGCTGTAATGTTTGAAAAATACCACAGTTTTAATGCGATTAAACCTGCAAGTTATGGGCTAAATTATTCTAACAAAGTTATTTTACTGTTGTATCGGTATATAAATTAAAAACTCAGTCCCCTTTTCTATTAACGAATCACACAATAATTGACCTTTGTGTTTATCTACTACAATTTGGTAACTAATTGATAGACCTAAGCCAGTACCGCTTCCTACAGGTTTAGTTGTAAAAAATGGGTTAAAGATTTTCTGCTTAACTTCTTCAGGTATACCGCATCCATTATCTGCTATTCTAATTTTGACGGTATCATAGCTTAATTGTTCTGTAGAAATGATGATTTTTGGTTTATCTTTTGAATAGTGACCCTTAGCGATTGACTCTTCAAGCGCATCAATAGCATTACTCAAAATATTCATAAATACTTGATTCAACTGGCCTGCATAGCAATTTACTGCTGGTAGCGATTTGTATTCCTTAATAACTTCAATTTCAGGGCGATCGCTTTTCTCCTTTAATCGATGCTGTAATATCATCAAAGTGCCCTCAATTCCCTCCTCAATATTAACAGCCTTCATTTCAGACTCGTCTAGTCGGGAGAAGTTACGCAAGCTCAAAACAATATCACGAATGCGCTCACTACCTACAGTCATTGATTCGAGTAACTTGGGTAAGTCTTGCAGTAAAAAATCTAGGTCAATTTCCTCGGCTTTTTCTTTAATTTTTTGTGTAGAAGACTCTTGCTGGTACAAAACAATTAAATCAAATAAGTCGCGGACATAATTACTTGCGTGAGTAATATTACCGTGAATGAAATTAATAGGATTGTTAATTTCATGAGCAATCCCCGCTACCATTTGTCCCAAACTTGACATTTTTTCGCTTTGAATTAATTGAGTTTGGGTAGCTTGTAAATTTTGAAGAGCTTGTTCCAAATGTTGATTTTTTTCACTAAGTTCCTGAGTCCTTGCTTCAACTTTTTCTTTAAGAGTATGATTATACTCTTCTAAGCGTTGATTGGCTTGGGCTAAATTTCTATATAATTCGGCATTTTCGAGCGAAATTGCTGCTTGGGTAGTAAGCAGTTTGAGAATTTCAATGCGATCGCGTGTAAATGCTCCCGTTGTTAGATTATTTTCAAGGTATAAAATACCAAGCAACCCCCTTTGGTGGATAATTGATGTACATAACAGACTCTTTGGTTGCTCTTGGATGATATATCTATCCGCAGCCAAAGATGCGACATTTCTAGCATCATCGATTACAAAAATTTCCTGAGTACGCTTAACATAGTTAATTACAGTAATGGGAACATCTTTGCTACAATCAAGAGAAACTAATGGAAACGTAGTTGAAATAGACTCCGATTGCGAAATCGAACTAACTACGCTAACAGTCAAATCTAAATTTTCCTCTTTATTTAAAATCAATACGCACTTTGACGCACCAGCATTTTCCATCACTACCTGCATAAGGGTAGAAAGCAACTGTTCAAACTCAATTTTTCCTGAAAGCGCTTGAGAAGCTTTTATAATAGCAGCCAAATCTAAAGACTGTGAAATACTTGTGCGAGAGCTAAATGTATTTTGACCACTAATAGTAGATACCGATGTCCTCATTGGTTGATTGCTAATTTGATCGGAAGGGGAGGCATTATAAGTTTCTTGCTGAATAACCTTAGTTAGTAATTGAGGATAACGTTCTAATAAATCATTAACTTTTGCTGTTGCACCCCATCGAAGGTAGCAATAATAAGCATCAGTCATATAAGTTTGAGCTATCTTCTGTTTTCCCCATTCAAGATAGAATTTACCAGCTAATTCGTTAGCTAAAGCCTCTTCATTCAGATATTCATGTTCTTGAGCAAAAGAAATGGTGCAATCGTAATATTGCATTGCTTCAACATTTTTTCCTAAAATTCGGCATTTTTCTGCTTCTATTAAATAGTATTTATGTAAATAATTCATAGGTGCATGATCTGCCCAAAATCTGACTAATTCTTGCTTAATTTGCACTTCATCAATAATTTTTTCTTGTTCTAATTTATCAAGGCTTGGATAAATAGCTAATTGTACTAATGAGCAATAAAAATAAAAATAAGGAATTGCTAAAGTGCCTAATCCTGAAATTAAATATTGTTCTGCTTTTTCAGAATTAATAAGTGCCTCTTGATACTCTGCAAATAAATAGAATAATTGAAGTCTACATAAATATAAATTTAAAAGTGTAATTCCATCATTGAATTGAAAGTTGAAGGTTAAAGTCTCAATTTTATCAGTAAGAATATAGCTATCACTAGTAGCGCTTGTTAGATGCAATATTGTATTTAAATAAATATCATTATACTGTAAAATTCTATCTTGCTTAATTTGCTTTATCGCATTACTGTTTTTGCCAATTTTACTTAAAATTTCCGTTAATTCTTTACCAATAAAATAAGCATGATATGAATAAGCATAAAGAGCATAAGCTGCAAATTCTAAATCTCCTACTTCCAAACTTATAGAATAAACTTCTGTAAGTGGTTCTAATGTTAATTTAATATGTTCTTTCCAATGCCTAATAACTTGATTAAATGTTTCAATAACTTTCACATCTACTTGCTTACTGGAAAATTTCGGCAACATGCTTACAGCTAATTGTCCATACTTATAACTAGACTCTATATCTTTTACTATTGCAGAAAGTAAAAAAGCATAAGTTACATAAGCAAAAGCAGACAGTGAAGTATTACCATATTTTAAAGATATACTTACTTGTTTAAGGGCAATTAATGGAAATAAATTAGGAGTACTTTGGTAAGCAAGAGCAATTATAGTTGATAGAATACGCATTGCTGCTAAAGACTTAACATCAGTCATCTCTGGTAATTCTAATAAATCTTCAATTTGTTGATTAGCTAGAATACAATTAATTTTTTCTAATTCAAGTTGAATATCGAATTGACTAGGATTCTTGGGAAACTTAATGCCTAACTTTGCCAAAACAATTAATGCAACATTAACAGCCTTTAGTGCGTTAGCCTGCGCTCCGTAAAGTTGAATTTTTATTTCATAAACTTTCAGCTTTTCTAGTAGTGTTTTAGCATGTGCTAACACTACCTCAATAAATTGTTCAGCCGGCTCAAATTCACCACTTAGATATGCTGCTTCTGCTGCTACCTCATATAACCCTAAAGTTATCTTATAGTTGTTCTCCCAGCAATTGCAATCTTCCAATATTAACTCAATCCCAATTGTTAAATACTCGAATGCTGCTGCATATGCAGTCGAAGCTAAAGCTTTACGTCCAGCGACTAAATTCATTGCTGCTAAACTATCGCGCTCGGTTTTATCATTTATTAATTCACGAGCAATATTAAACTGATTGACTAAATCGAAAACTTTTTCTAGCCTTTTTGCTACTGTCATACTGTTTAATAGCAAATACCCAATTTTCAAATGAATCGATTTTTTTTGGTTATCGGGAATCATTGAATAGGCAGCTTGTTGGATGCGGTCGTGTAAAAATCTATATTTGAGCGGTTCTAGTGTTTGTTCTGGTATTCTAATTAGTTCTATTTGTCCTAACTCTTCATATTTATCAAAATCGGTAGTTTTTTCACTATCTTCTGGAGTTAGTTTATATGATTCTGACTCAGGGAAGATGAATCCTTTTAACACTGCTTCCCATAATTCTTCTACTGTATCAAGTTCTAATTTACTGGAGATGACAGTAAGTATTTTTAAATCGAATTCATTTCCAATACAAGCTGCTAGTTTTAGTAATTCTTGAGTATATAGTGGTAGCTTCTCTAATTCACTTACCATAAATTCAACTATATCGTCGCTTAGTGAAAGTGCTTGAATTTTATTCAGATCGTACTCCCACTTACTAATCTCAAAGTTAAATTGAATTAATCCGTCATTATATAAAGACTTAAGAAATACATTTGAAAAGAAGGGATTACCTCTGGTTTTAGCAAACACCATTTGGGTAAGCGCAACAGTCGTTGCTTCTTGATGATGTAGCGTATTGGCAATGAGTAGATTTAATTCACCTTGAGTTAAAGGTTCTAAAGTTAAAATATTAATATTTTTTTCTGTTTTTTCAATTTTTTTAATTGTTAATTCGAGAGGATGTGAATCATCAACTTCATTATCGCGGTAAGCACCGATTACGAAAAGAGCTTTTTTATTTTCGTCGTTATCTAATTCCTCAATAAATGCGGAAGATAATGAAGATAGTTTTTCAACAAATGTCGTTTTGTACATTAATAATTCGATAAATTCCAAAGAAGCGCTGTCTGCCCATTGCAAGTCATCTATAAAGATGACGAGAGGATGTTTCCTGATGGCAAAGACTTGAATAAACTTTTGGAATAAGAAATTGAAGCGATTTTGAGCAGCGTTACCAGATAGTTCGGTAATTTCTGGTTGCTTGCCAATAATCATTTCTAACTCAGGAATTATATCTGTAATAACTTTTGCTTGTTCACCCAATGCCGATAAAATTTTTGCTTTCCATTGCTCAATTTGAGTATCGGTTTCACTCAGTAATTGTCTAACTAAATCCTGAAAAGCTTGCACTAAACTAGATAAGGGTATATCGCGTTGGAATTGGTCAAATTTTCCTTTAATAAAGTAACCCCGATTTTTAACTATGGGTTTGTGGATTTCATTCACAATAGCGGTTTTACCAACACCCGAAGAACCGGCGATTAAAACCATTTCGGTTTTGCCCTTACTGACCTCTTCAAAAGTTGTTAACAAGGTTTTAACTTGTGCTTCTCGACCATATAGTGTTTCTGGAATAATAAACTTGTCTGAGATATCCTTTGTCGCTAGTTCAAAAGCTCTTATTGTTCCTGTTTGTTGGTATTGCTGCCAGCAAACTTCCAAATCATGCTTTAGCCCCGAAGCGCTTTGATAGCGGTTTTCGGCATTTTTTGCCATCAACTTATTAACAATTTCCGAAAGGACGGCTGGTATACTTGAGTTAATACTTTTAACTTTTGGCGGTTGCTTGGCAATATGACAATGAATTAATTCCATTAGGTCATCATTATCAAAGGGTAATGTTCCCGTTAGTAGTTCAAAGAAAGTTACTCCCAGGTTGTAGAAGTCGCTACGATAGTCAATATTTCGATTCATGCGTCCCGTTTGTTCGGGAGAAATATAAGTAAGAGTACCTTCTAAAAGGTTTGGACTGGTCAGGGATTGAATTTCTCGAGGTAAGACTGAGGCAATACTAAAATCAGTCAGTTTAACTTCTTGGGTTGTAGGGTTAATTAAAATGTTGGCAGGTTTGATGTCTTTATGAATTATTCGGCTGCAATGTAATGCATCAATAGCGGCAGTTGTTTGAATGGCAATGTGAAAAAATCTTTTTAAATCAAACGAAGTATTTTCTTCTGTTTCTATGGTGATATCTGTATTTAAAACTTGGCAAGTTGAATCTTGTTTAAAGTTTTCATGCGACAAGTATCCTTCTACCTCGCGGTCAAGAGATATGCCACCAAAGTCTTCCATAATTAAGGCATAGCCATTACAGTAGTTTTCTAAACTGTAAGTCTTAATGATGTTAGGGAGATTGAGATTTTTGGTAATGTTGTATTGATTGCGAAATTGAGCAATTTCGTTGAAGGTCGGATATTCATTCCGCATCATTTTAATAATGACAGGTTTTTCATCTTTTTCTCTGATTCCTCGATAAACTACGGTTTTCGAGCCTAAGTATATTATTTCGATGATGCAATAGCCGCGAAGATTTACTTTCGTATTGAGCGATACCATAATATTCTCTATTATTTGTAGTTTAATTCTTATAGGTTTAGTATTCCCATTTATAATCGCGTAGTATCAAATTAATTAAAATAAAATATTTATACTAATATAAAACTTACGTATTTTGACGGAAAACCCTTATTCTGAACCCTTCACTTCGTTCGAGGGTAAACTCCGTGAAGGGTTCCGTTCAGCATGACAAAATTTTTTTGCGTAATACCGTTTTAATATGAAGATGCATATTATTAGCCTGCTTACAGCAGGCTTTGTTCTAGTTAGCCCTAGTCTGTAAGACTAGGGCGGTCTATGCAGCTTCACATGAAATTGGTATAAGTCCTATAATAGTTAGTTTCATTAATTTTGAGGGGTTTAAAAAAATTAGTTGCTGCCAGCGTAGGTTGGGTGGAACGTAAGCGCAAAGCGCAGGCTACGCCAACGCGCAGCGTGTCCCCTTGGGACGAGCGTGGAACCCAACATTTAATAGTTGGGTAACGCTAACGCGCTACACCCAACCTACAACTACAACTATTTGTAGCTTTTTTATAACCCTTATGCCGATACAAACAAAAAAGCCTGCTCGTGCAGGCTAATTAAATTTGAGAGCGAAAATAACAATTCCGCTAATGTTATTTAATTTTTTGTTTTATAAAGGTCACAACTTGAGCCAATTGTTTCTTCAAACTGTCAATTTCTGTTTGCATTTTAGCAACTTTGTCATTTAACATCTGAATTTCAGATGCCGAAGCAGGAGATGCTGCAATATTCCCAGAAGGAGTGACTGCCGCAATGGGAGTTGGCATTGTGTCGTTTTTAGCAGTTTGTGCTAGAACCTGCGATTGGTCTTGACGAGGCTGTTTAGCCTTTGCCATTGCCAATTTAATAGCGCCAATGAGTTGCTTTTGGTCAAAGGGTTTGCCAAGAAATTCAAAATATTCAAAAGGTTCTGAAATTTTTTCTGTTACCTCCTCCTTGCGACCTGACATAATCACCAAGGGAATTTTTCTCAGGTCTGGTTGGGCTTGTATTTGCTGAAATACCTCCCACCCGCTCATTTTTGGTAGTAGAAAGTCCAACATGATGAGGCTGAGTTTTTCTTGTTGGATCAACTTCAGTCCTTCAAGTCCATCTTTGGCTTCTAAAACTTGAAAGTTGCCCGGAGGTAACATTTCTCGTACTTTTACCCTGACAACTGTAGTATCATCGATAACTAGAATTTTGTTACTTGCCACGACTGATTGCTCTAAAAGATACTTTAGGTTTAGATGGCGCGATCGCCGATTAACGTATTGAATCTTCCCACTATATCTAATATTTACTTTGATTGGGGGATAGTAAATTCTAGGAAATGTAGCGCAGAATGTAAATATTTACCTAAGTAATTTACGTGTATTTTGAAGGGAAGGGGAGAAGGGGAGAAGGGGGAAGGGGAGAAGGCAGAAAGGAAAGAATATATATTGTTGATAATTAGTAGTAACTCTTAATCACTGATGACTGACAACTGACGACTAACGATTGACTACTGACCACTGATTACTGACCACTGACCACTAACAAACCATGACTTATAATACAGAATTTAAAACCGAAATTTTGGCAATGCCTGTGTGGTTGCGTCGTCCAATTGGTAAGGCTAGCGAGATTTCCACAGTGCAGCAAATAATTAAGCAACGGCAAATTCACACGATTTGTGAGGAAGGACGTTGCCCAAATCGCGGTGAATGTTACGCTCAAAAAACTGCAACTTTTTTGTTGATGGGACCAACGTGTACTAGGTCTTGCGGTTTTTGTCAAGTAGATAAAGGACATGCACCAATGCCAATCGATGTGGAAGAACCGCAGAAAATTGCAGAAGCTGTACAGCTTTTAAATTTGCGGTATGTGGTGCTGACTTCGGTAGCGCGGGATGATTTACCCGACCAAGGTGCAGGCCATTTTGTTAAGACGATGGAAAAAATTCGACAGCTAAATCCGGAAACGCAGATTGAAGTGTTGACTCCAGATTTTTATGGACAGCGCGATCGCATCTCTACAATTGTGCAGGCACAACCTGCATGTTTTAACCATAATATTGAGACGGTGCGACGGTTGACTCCCCCAGTGCGACGCGGTGCAAAGTACGATCGCTCGCTTGCTGTTTTACAAATAATTAAGGAAATCGATCCAACTATTCCGACAAAATCGGGATTGATGTTAGGACATGGTGAGACGGTTGAGGAAATTACCGAGACAATGGCCGATCTGCGGCAAGTAGGGTGCGATCGCATTACTTTAGGTCAGTACATGCGTCCGTCACTCGAACATTTGCCTGTACGAAAATATTGGACTCCCGAAGAATTTGACGAACTTGGCACTCAAGCGCGAATAATGGGATTTAGCCACGTTCGCTCTGCTCCTTTGGTTCGCAGTTCTTATCATGCTGGGGAAGTGGGGGAGTAGGGAGTAGGGAATAGGGAGTGGGGAGTAGGGGAGGAATATTGACAAATTACCAATAGCCAATAACAAATGACAAATAACAAATGACAAATAACAAATATTTTTAACGAATTTGGGTAATGGGGACGGCTGTTTGGTATGTCTAAAGGAGTCCTTTAGTTGGAGCCTATTCAAAATGGCAACTAATACAGCAAGTAAAGATGTCGCAAACAAAGATGTCGCAATTACTGGTGCTAAACCCCCGTATCCTTTCCGTACAGGTTGGGCAATCCTCCTGTTAGCTATCAATTTTGTGGTAGCAGCTTTCTACTTCCACATTATTGAGTAGTTATTTAGGGGAAGGGGAATAAGGGAGTTGGGGGAGACAAGGGAGACAAGGGAGACAAGGGAGACGAG
>CAXTCQ010000014.1:0-25755 GCA_964242965.1 uncultured Calothrix sp.
ATACCAACCCCAGCACCAACTCCACCCCTAGCACCAACACTAACCCCAGCACCAACACTAACCCCAGCACCAATAACAACCCCAGTACCAACTCCAGTTACTCCACTTACTCCACAGTATGAGACAATACCTACTCGTAACTATATTGGGGTTGGTGGTAACTTTGGGTTGAGTGGAGATACAGCTTTGAGTGAAAATGCTTTTACTATCTTCAGCAAAATTGGTTTAACAAATAACTTTTCTTTTCGTCCTGCTGCTATGGTCAGTGACAAAGCTGTATTTCTTATACCTGTAACAGTTGACTTTCCAATCGAATCATTCACGGATTTTGGAGAATCCCAAATAATTGCAGTCCCTTATATAGGAGGGGGAGCAGCAATTTCTACAAATGAAGGTAGTTCCGTCGGATTTCTTCTTACGGGTGGTGTGGATGTGCGCGTATCACCTCAATTTACTGCTACTGCTGGATTAAATGTCGGCTTCCTCGATAAAACTGATGTCGGACTACTATTAGGAATTGGTTACAACTTTTAAAACTTAACGTTGATTTAGAAAGTAGCATTAAGCCTGTGTACGTTTGCTTCCGCTGCATGGAACCCAACATGTGTGTATGTTAGGTTCCTACAGCTATAACTACATCGAAAATCCTATGAAAAAATCAGCGAAAATAAAATTATTGCTTTGCGATCGCGTCGATTCTAGGTAAAGAAGAGGAGTTGCTTGAAGCAAGCGCGAGAATTCATACCCGAAAAGCAGTAAAAGGTTTTCGATTTTGTAGAATTTGTGAAGTTATAAAAAATAATTTCGCGCAGAGGCGCAGAGGCGCAAAGAAGAGGTAAGCTTTCATAATTAGGACTTACGCATCAATAATATCGCTAAAACCTATCTCCCTAACCCCGCAAGTATTATAGGCCGCTTGTCACCCCCTAGCTAATCAATATTGCGATCGCAGATAGCAAAATGTTCTAAAAGAGAGCGATGCACAAAAATGTAACCGCCGCCTACTTTCTGTAAAAAAATGCGCTCTGTAGCGTAATCTAGGAAACGGGCATAGTTCCAGGGAATAGAACCATTAGAGTAAAGAATACTACGCAAAATAAAGTGTTTAATGCAGGCTTCGCCACCACCTGCTGCAACTCCAAATAATAATCCCAAAATTCCCCAAATTAAACTTTCACCCCGCAATATTAAAGTAGCTAAACTCAATAGTCCAAATCCTATTAAACCAAACACAATTGCATTTTTTGCTGACTGCCAAATTCCTTGATTAGGAAATGTAAGTGTTTGGATGCTAGGACTAGTTAATCCACGAGTAAGTACATAAATTATTCCTAAACTCAACCCAAATACTACGCCGCGTAACCATCCATTTAGAGGAATTTGCATTATATACGCAAAATCTTGCCAATGGGTTGGCGTATTGATTAGTTCCGCAGTAAGTTTTAAGGTTAAGCCAAAAATTGGTCCCAAAATTAGCCCTAAAGCTAAATGTTTTTTAACATTCTTCCAAGACCATTTTAGAGTTTCAGCAGAATTAATTTTGCCAAAGCCAAAAATTTGCCAAAAAAACAACTTAGTAAAAATTAGTACTAAAATTACTCTTTCAATTGGCAAAATCAGCATCCCGATAGGTGTAACGAGTAGTAAAAAAATGAGTACAAGTCCACTTATATAAATAGATTTTTGCCACTTATTTTCTAAACAATCAGGCTGCATCCGCTCAATATAAAATACTGTTTGGGACTGATTTTTGAGTTTTTGTGCTAACCAAATTAGCCAATGCATTGCTTGGTTGTGTGAATATTGATTACTGGCACTTCTGCGAGCAAACATTCTTTGAATATACTTATCGAATAAATGTTGACGACGTTCTTCCAAGTTCATCCCTGGCAAATCTGTAATTGCTAAACCTTGATAAGCAAGAGTCATAATACTTAGCATCAGAGGTGATTTGGCTAATTCTTGTATTGTTTTATCAGTTTGTATAGTCGTATATAGTGTAGTAAGTTCTGAACCTGCATTATGAAAGTATTGATAAATTTGTTCTAAAGAAAGTGGTTGAATAACAACTGCATTTTGAAAGCGAAAGCGATGGAATAATGCTTCATAATCTTTGACGCGGCTACAAACTACTATTTCAGTTTCTCCGTATTCCTGAGTAAATTCATTAATAGCAGCAACACAAGCGTCTCGATGGTCAGTTTTAACTTCGTCTAAGCCATCTAAAAGTAGTAGTAATTGCTGATTTTTAATCCAAGTGTTGCCAATTTCTTTGGAAACCTGATATTTAGTATTAAGTTCTCGTACTAGCCATTCGGCAATTTTTATCTTTTCATTTGTCCAAGCGGAAAGGTTGAATACGACTGGAATTGGCTGATTAATGTCTTGTTCGGCTTGTGCTATTAAGTCGCGTGCTAGTTCTAGCAGTGTGATTGTTTTACCTGCACCTGGTTCACCTAAAATTAACAGCGAACAACCAGCCCCCATTTGTTGAAATAAGTCGAATATTCTAATATTTTTCGGTAGCGGTCGTCTAGCCTGCTCGCTCGTTTCCCACAGCATACCCCAAGGACGGTCTAGCGCATCAAAGCGATTTTCTAGACCTAGTTCAATTAATACTACTCCATGTAAAGAAGTTTCTAAAACACCTTTTATCCAGTAATTTTTGACTTTATTAAGTAATATCTGGCGATGGCGATATTCTTGAGCGCTGTACGAAATTGCGATTGGTGTTTTGAAATTAAAACTAGAAAGTAAAGCGGTTTCAGTATCTACTGGGTTAATTGTTTCCGGTTCAACCGAAAATTTTAATACCCTATCTTGGAAATGCAAATCTGCTAACATTGCGCGAGCATTTGGATAGCGCTGACTTGGATGCAAATGAATCGCTTTATCTAAAACTGCTGCTAAATGGCTACTAATATCACCCTCTGAGTGCCAAATTATTTCGTTAGTCTCAGGTTGAGAATCGAACTGATGGGGATGTTTACCTGTTAGTAAATAAATTGCCGTCATCCCTAAGCTATAAATATCACTCGAATAGATAGGTTTACCCATCGCTTGTTCCGGGGACATAAAACCCGAAGTACCCACAACAATCGAGGAGATTTCATGCTCATTCACCACACTACTCATAATTTCCTTGGCAATACCAAAATCAATTAGAACAGGTTGATTATCTAGTTGACGCAAAATAATATTACTGGGTTTAATATCTCGGTGGATAATTCCTAATTTATGGATATAATCTAAAACTGGCAAAAGACTCACTAGTAAATGAGTAACGAAACTCTCACTCTCACGACCTTGAAGCTGGATTTTTTGACTTAGAGTCGGACCTTCAATCCATTCCTGAACTAAGTAAAAATGTTCCTGTTCAGCAAAATATGCGTGCAATTTCGGTATTTGCTCATTACCTTTACCCAATTCCTCTAAAATCGCTGCTTCTCTGCTAAATCGTTGTTGAATCAAATCATAAGCTTGTGGATTTTTTGTAGCTAGTTTAAGTTGCTTAACTACACAAATACTACGGGAAGGTAAATGGGTATCTTCTGCAAGAAACGTTTCACCAAACCCACCCCTTCCTAAAAAACGTATAATTTTATACCTATTATTTAACAAGATAAATTTCATCCTGCATACTAACTCTAGAATAGAAGATGAGGAATGTTAATAGTTCCGATTACATTGCACGAACAATTCTAACAATTCTAACAATTCTAAAAAAATTTGACTTCAACTTACCGATTTAGGTATAACAATTATTATTTTAGTTTAGCCAAATGCAAACTTTTACAATTATTAATTTAACTGCTACCACACAGATTTATTGCTTTTCATCACCCCAAAGATATGTCTTCGTAGAGGATGTTTATAAATTTGGCAAAAAGCTTAATTTGTCATGCTTGTTATGCTGTAAGCAAAGCTATGCCGTTGGTGCAACCGGGTTGCTACGTACCTAAAATCCTAGACACCTTGCCCCGTCAGGTTTTTAAAATTTCTTAATAAAAGTAAACAATAGACAGAACCTATGTCCTGCAAGCATCCCCAAAATCAGGTGCGTTTGCCATAAAAATTCATGCGATCGGGTGGTTGCTCCATACTAATATTGAAACTAAGAAAGTAGTTAAAGCCACCCTTTCCGATGAGGGGGAAATATAAAAAATAATTAGGATATTATCCAGTGGCTAAACATCAGTCCAAACATCGCTCACAACAACAGGTATCTAGTACAGGGACAGAGCTTGCTGAAAACTCCTTCGAGATGCAACTACAAGAATTGCTCGATCTGAAAAAATATCGGCAGGCATTGGAAGAAATTAAAAAAATTCAGCGATCGCACCCTAACATTAAGTTCAGTCCCAAAGAATCAGAAATTTGGTTGTTGCGGGGTCAGCAGGAATTCCAAAAGCAAGATTTTAAACAGGCAGAAAAATCCTTTGGACGCTGTCTCGAATTGGGGTTGGTAGGAGACGCTCACTACTGGCTTGGACGGTGTATGCTGGAGTTGAATAAGTTGGATGCAGCCCTGAAATTGCTCCGTGATGCTTTTAATGCAGGCACACTCATCAAAGAATACAGCATTTGTTATCTCAAACTTCTATTGCTCAAAGGAGATATCGCCACAGTTGAGCAGTTGATCGACCAACAACCCAAAGCGTTTAGCGCTGCCCAACTCCACTGGGTACGCGGGGTGCTGGCTCTCAAGCATGGACAACCAGAAGCCGCTTTGACTTCTTTTCAAAAAATTAAGCGCCCCATCACACCAGGAGATTTACCAAGCGCTTGGATTATTTACAGCCAGCAAGCGAGCGAGAATTGGGACGCAGCCGCGAAAATTTTAGGTTTGGAGTCATCTAGATACACATTTAGCAAACCAAAGTATTTGGAACATCCAGTTTTAGAGCGATTGGCAATTGCCCAACAAGCTCATACCGGAGAACCACCCTTAGAACCCGGTAATCTGGAACGAGAAGATCCAGCAATCCAAGATGCACTATCAGCGTTAGCGATTGTACAGCTAATTAATAATGACAACCATCATGATGCTGCCCATGTGTTGCTACAGATGTCCAAGCATTCAACTCGCTTCTCGGAACTAAAGAACCTGCGTCCATCACTATTTACCCTTGCAGGTCAACAGGCACTTAATCAAGGACAAGCAGAATGTGCAGAACTTTTCTGGCAACCTTTGTTAACAGAGAAACCCTTTAACCCCCAGTTGGCAGTCAATCTGTTAGAAGTTTTAGACGTTAATGATTCCGACCAAGAACGCTCGCGTGTTTTAACCCAATTTGTGCGGTGGTTAGAGCAGGAAGGGAAACAAAAACCGCAAGAATGGCCTGATACACGATTAAAACCAATTTTAGCTCATCTCCACTGCTGGATGGGAGATGCCTACATGGCAAGCGATCGCGGTCGCGCCGCAATCGGTGCTTTGCAACAAGCAGAACGCATCTGTCCCACATCGCCAGAAGTATTGGGGCGCAAGGGACTATTAGAAGCCTCAGAGGAAAACTATACTGAAGCGATCGCACTGATTACCCAAGCCATTGAAGGCGGGTGTCGATATGAAGAAATTTACGATACCTTGCTGACTTGTTGGGAGGAACTAGGAGACAAACAAGCGTACAATGAAGCCCGTCGCCGTTTTGGCAAGCACTTTGACGACTTTAGTGTTGAAACGGAAGTAAAAACACCCCCTTGGATAGATGCCTTATCTGCACTGAGTTATTCGTTATTTAAGCGTGCAGTGCAGTTAGAAGATAAAAAAGACCCTGCTATCGGTGCTTGTCAAATATTTGTGAATGCAGCCAAAAGTCCGTCCAATTCCGGCGGTCGAGTTTTATTAGACCAAAAAGCAGCAGTCGAAGCATGGGATACTCTGCTGCAAAAATTATCCGGCATGGAGCAAATTCCAGTATTGCAAGCGATCGCTCTTTCGATTCATCTGTTCGCCAAACGTGAAAAAGGCATTGCTGCTTTAACAACTCAGTATTTGCAAAAATTATCCGACCTTTCAACCGAACACCCAGAAGCTAGAGTTGCCCATTTGGTTGTCTTAGCTGTCAAAGAAAATAGTCCCCAAAAATTAGAGTTACCTGTGCGTAACTACCTCGACACGATACCTCAACCAGGCAATGCTTTAGCAAACATTCAACTTCAGGTACGCCGTTTTGGCTTAATTAAAACCCTTATACCTGCCTTAGATGAAGCACTACGCCGGGAACCTCAAAACCCTTTACTGCTCTTAGCTAGAGCCACCACCTATAAGGTCGAACATCCAGAATACGAACAATTGAAGCAACAAGGATTTGAATTAGCTCGTCGTCTCCAAGATGCCAAAGCTTTACAAGCATTTCGGGAAGAACAGGCGTTTCTTTCAGATCGAGAAGCGATTAGCGTTATACCAGACCCCGATCAATTTGACAATCTCAATATGTCAAATATTGATGAGTCATTAGAAGGGATGCTTAAAAAATTATTTGGCAACAAAATTCCCAAAGCTGAGTTTGAACGAATGCTTCCAGAACTTAAGCAAATGATGTTAAACAATATGCCCGACTTTGAGGAAGATGATGATGATGAAGAGGAGCCAGACTTAGACTTTATTTTTAGAAACTTACCGTCTACGCCTAAGAAACGAAAGGGTGGAAGAAAATCAGGTTTTCAGGAATTTTTTTAACCAATGTCCAATGACTAATAACTAATCAAGCATTTTGAATACGCGAATATTGAATTAATTTATGACTTCACATTACGAACAATTAGGAATTTCTCCAGGAGCGACTCCCGCCCAAATTAAAGTGGCGTATCATGCCAAGCTGCGGGAATTTCCTGCTCATACTTATCCAGAAGAATTTAAGGCAATTCGAGGAGCTTACGAGGCACTTCGTAAAGGAGACACTCAACATGAGGATTTCTTGAAAATGCGTCCCTTAGAAGCAGAATTAAACCCAGAAATATTAAAACAGGTGCGAGAAAAAGCGATCGCTCAATTAGAAATTAGCCTTGATGATTTAATTCGTGCCACATTTTAATTTTTTGGCGATCGCAAATGACAAATGACGAATAACAAATAACAAATAACAAATGACAACTGACAAAGAAGCTTTATTTGCCAAATTTATAGATTATTTACAATCAGAACAAGCACCTCCTGAATATCTAGGAGAAGCACCATCCGCCAATCCCCTCGATCCTTATCAAATGGTTGCCGAATGGACTGCTTTACGCCATGAAGTCAAGCAACAGGGCAAATTACTGCGTTCGAGTCAAGAGACTCTTAAGCTTGCATTGGAAGTAACTCGCGTAGATAAAGAACAACTACAAATACGTTTAGAAGAAAGCCAAAAACAAGCTAATAGTCAATTTGAACAACAGCAAGAGAAACTGCTAAAAGATTTGCTGGGTATCCTGGATGCTTTAGATCGGGCTTGTACTTACTGGCAAGAGGAACTAGAAGCATTATCTGCTACCGAAACTCCGAAATATATCCGACAAAAAAGCTTTTGGGAAAAGTTAGGAGAGCGGTTTGCTGGCAAGGGAACTCAGTCTACGGTGCCTAAAGAAATACCAATATCAGAGTCATTAAGCGAAATTCTCATTAGCAATCAACAGGGAGTGGAGTTAATTAGGCGATCGCTCTTAGAGATACTACGACAACGCCGTGTTATTCCCATTACATCAATGGGAAAACCTTTTGATTCCCAGACGATGTATGCTGTAGGTCGTGAAGAAACAGATGTTACAGAGAATACCGTGATTCAGGAAGTAGTACGGGGTTATTTATGGGGCGATATCGTACTTAGAGAAGCACAGGTGATTGTAGCGATACGAGGAACGAGGGACGCTGACTGCGATCTTGAAACTTGAACGAGCGCAATTATAAGGAAAATGCCGACAACGCTTGAAAATGTATAAAAATGGCTTAAACAATAAAATTACACATTAAATCTTCTTTAGGAATTGACTGATTATCATCTCTTAAACTTTCAATATATAATTCAATAGCTTCTGTAATATTGTCGATGGCCTCTTCAAAAGAATCTCCTTGAGAATGACAACCTTTTAAGATAGGACAAAAAGCATGATAACCTCCATCTGATTCTTTTTCCAGAAGAACTGTGTAATTGTAGATTTGTTTATTGTTGTTGCCCATATGTTTTCAACTTGTTTGCGATCTACCTACTTTCGACTATACAGCAAGGGTCAATATCTTGTATGCTTATTATATCTAAATGGTGAAGCTGCCATGCTTTAACAATACAGTATTTTGCGATCGGGTGACACTAGATAACAGTTTTCTTGTTCAAACTTTACCATTCTGTACTAAAGTTGCTCACGGATCGTAAAAACTGGTTATATCAGTATATTAATGAATCCAAACCGTATATTTTTATCCAAGGCATGTTTGTAAAAATGATTATTAATTCTATTATCTGTTTCTCTCTATCAATAATTAATTGTATTACTTATTAATGAACCAAAGCATATGCTTTAGGGGGTTAAAGCCCTCAATCCAAAATAAACATTTAATGAATGATTTTTAAGTGATTAAAAAGTTGATTGAATCAGAAAAAATTAGTTGATTTTATAAGCTAAAGCTAGCTATAATTTAAAGACCCCGCCATTAATGGCGGGGTTTAGGAGAAATTGAAGGCGGTGGTACTCGTTGTCAAAAGTAACAATACAAACTTCAATATTTAACAATCAAGATAATGTAGCGGCTCTTAGTTTTTTATCAGAGTATGCAGTTATTTTTGGTTCTGCCGTTCGTACAGGCTTCTCAATTCGTAACAAATTAGGGTCAGATACAGATAAAACTAAGCGTCAATTAGAAAGCTATATTTCTAAGCAGTTGGAGTTTCGATACGGTTTATCTTCAACAGACGCTCGTAACGCTTATAGTAAAGCCGAAGCTGCCTATACTTCTCAAGTTGAACTAGTAAACAAGTATATTGATGAGCGTTATGAATCAATTAAGGCTGTCAAGAAGTCGATTAGAAAGTTAGAGAAACAATACTGCAAGGCTCTAAAGCAGTGGGATGAGTTAAGAATTAAATACATCAAGAAAAAATTACATTATAAAGCCAATAAATTACAGTCATTACAAGCTAAAATTGTTAAGCTAAAGTCACAACGAGACAGTGGTCGGTTTAGCGTAACCTTTGGTAGTAGTAGATTATTCGATAAACATCACCGACTTGAAGCCAATGGTTATAGTTGGCACGCAGAATGGTTGTCCGATTGGCGTGACGCTAGAAGTAACAGGATTTATTACGAAGGTGCGAAGTTATTTATTGCAGGCAATCAACTTTGTAAATATAATCCTACCGAGCAAACATTAACACTTACCGTTCCACCATGTTTGGTAGATAAATATGGAAAAACAGTAACAATACATGGTATTAACTTTAATTATGGTTCTGATTGGTTATCAGATGCATTAACGCCTGTAAGATATCCAGATGGTAAGCCTCATGCCGATAAACAAAAATATCGGACGGGAAGCTTAAAACCCGTAACTTACGAATTGGTCAATCGTGCTGGTAGATGGTATATCAATGCAACTATTGATTCATTCGTTGGTACTATCGTTACCTCTGCCGAAAAAGGCGTTTTCGGAATAGACTTTAATCCAAGCAGTATTGATTGGGCAATTGTCGAGCGTCATGGAAATCTTTTTCGGCACGGTTCGATTAAAATTAATATTCAAGACAAGTCATCTAATCAAACATCCGATATTTTAGGTAAGGCAATTGCGTCCATTGTGAGAATTGCTCAACAATATCAAGTACCAATCGCAATAGAAGATTTAGACTTTACGCAAAAGAAAGCAGCCCTTAAAGAACGCTCCAAAAAATATGCAAGGATGCTGTCTAATTTTGCCTACTCTAAATTTACCCAGTTGATTGAAACACGCTCTTTGAGGCAAGGTGTGGAACTTAATCGAGTTGACGCGGCTTATACCTCAGTCATTGGTGTGACAAAGTACATGGCTCTTTATGGGCTAAATTCCGGTTGTGCCGCAGCTTTGGTAATAGCACGGCGCGGACAAGGACGTACTGAAAAGCTTCCCATATCTCATGCTCGTTACTTTAAGAGACCAGAGGATCGATTGAAGTCGGGGGCGTGGGCAAAGGTAAGCAAGAAAATAAACATTTGTTCCGGCATAGCCAGAAACGAGTTTTATTTTCTTGGGGACAAAAAGGTAAGGACTTACTGTCCTTTGCACGGGGCTCGCTACGGCAAATACAGTTCACCAAGTGGGCTGGTCAAACTGTGCAGGTACTGCGTACCCCTCATATCAAATTAAAAACCTAGCGCTGGTGGTTTACCTGTCTACTTAGTAATAAATGGATAAGTTTGACAAGGTTTTTTGCAGCGCTCCTTCAGCACTGCGCTCCTTTGCAATCGCACCTGGGGCTAACAACGGGCAAATAACTTTAAAATTTAAAATTTTATGAAGGCAGTTGGTATTGACTTAGGCACAACAAATTCCGAAGTGGCGATTGTCGAAAACGGACAGGTGCGGGTATTGCCAGGAGAAGATGGAGACTTGATTTTACCATCAATCGTGGGGTTTAGCGATACAGGTAAGTTGCTGGTGGGACGAGAAGCACTCCGTCAGTACGCTGCGGCTCCCGAACGCACTGTGAAATCAATTAAGCGCTGGATGGGAACTGACCACAAAACCACTTTAGGAGATAAAGAATACTTACCTCATGAAGTTTCTGCGATTATTCTCCGCGCTCTGAAACAACGGGCTGAGAATGCTTTGGGAGAAACAATTACCCAAGCAGTGATTACGGTTCCAGCTTACTTTACAGATGCTCAACGGCAAGCAACTAAAACTGCTGGGGAGATAGCTGGTTTGGAAGTACTGCAAATTATCAACGAACCAACGGCGGCGGCTTTAGCTTACGATCTGCGCTCAGAAGAGACAGAACGGGTCGTGGTTTATGACTTGGGAGGTGGTACTTTTGACGTGTCGGTTGTGGAGATTACTGGTGAAGTTACAGAAGTACTAGCTAGTCATGGTAATAACCGTTTGGGCGGAGACGATTTTGACAGGCTTTTGCAACTTCATCTAGCGGATTTATATCGGAAACAGCATAGTGTGGATGTGCCAAGTGATGCAGGCACTCAAGCGCGTCTCCTGCGTGCAGCAGAGCAGTTAAAAATTGACTTGAGTTCCCATGCTTTTGCCACAGTCCGGGAAGCTTTTTTGGGTAGTAAAGGCAAAACTGCACTACACCTAGAGACAGAAGTAGCGCAAGCAGATTTTCAAAAATTGATTCGACCGCTATTAGAAGAAACCTTAGAGGCAATTGACCGCGCCCTCACAGATGCTAACCTGGAAGCCGAAGAGATTGACCGGATTATCCTAGTTGGTGGTTCTACACGCATTCCCCTAGTGCAACAAATGATCGAGGAGCATCTAGGACAAGCTCCCACCGATGGTATTCAACCCGACCTTTGTGTAGCTTTAGGAGCCGCTTTACAAGCTGGGGTACTGGTAGGTGAATCTGTGGATGCTATTCTTGTAGACGTAATTCCCCATTCCTTGGGAATTGCTGCGGCTGTACCTACACCAATGGGTATTATGCCAGGTTACTTTAGTGTGATTATTCCGCGCAACAGCGTTGTTCCCGTTTCCCGTTCCCATGTTTATTCCACCGTGTTTGACGAGCAAGAAGTGGTAGAAATCGAAGTTTTTCAAGGTGAAAATACTAGAGCCGAGGAAAATGTCCCTTTAGGTATCTATCGAGTGGAGAGCTTACCACCCAAACCAGCAGGAAATATTCAAATCGAAGTTCACTTTGACTTTGACCTGAATGGTATTCTCACCGTCACCACCACCGAAAAAGGCAAAGGGCAAAAAGGAACGCTAGTAGTAAATAATGCAGGTATACAAAAACTTTCTAGTCATGAATTGACGCAAGCAAGAGCAAATTTAGAGACGTTGTTTGATGAAAGTGATGAAACAATTGAAATTTCCGCAGAAACTACAATCGATGCAGTCGAAATCGCTCCTGAATTAGCAGCACTTTTAGACAGTGGCAAACAACTACTAGAAACCGTAGACGCAGAACAAGCTCTTGAATTACAAGACTTATTAGACGAGATTGAAAATGCGATCGCTAACAGTAGTGCAGAACTACCCCAGTTACAAGAAGAACTGGAAGATTTTCTTTATTACGCTAGTACCGATGAGGCAGAGTGAGAAATCATGATATGTCCTGTCTGTGGTGCAGTTTATCGTCCGACAAAAACGAGCAAAGAAGTAGGGGGAGATGAAGTAGTATCAATATCTGCCCCATCTCTAACTTGCAAACGTTGCAAAGCAGATTTATCCGATCTGATCCGTCTTCACGACCAAGCTATCTGGTATCACAGACAAGCACTGTATTTATTATCACAAGGGCGTTATTTAGAAGCAGAAGCAAATAATAACAGCGCGATTGCTTTGCATTACAGCAATGCAGACTTCCATGCCTTAGCTGGTAAATTAGCGGCATTGCAAGGGAAATTTCGAGAAGCGATCTCCGAATGGCAACAAGCACTCAAGTTTGACCCACAAAATGCCATTGCTCGTAATTGTCTGCAAATGATTAAAGGCTAATAGTTGCCTTTTGCATAGTCAAAGCGATCGCTATCTCGTGCTGGGTTCGATATTTTGACCGTGTTTGATTCCTCTAACCTTCATATTTAATTAGTCCTGTTATTATTGATATATAAAGTCAAAGTGTATTGGGATCGATTCCTTGTTGTTGTAATCTTGCGAGAAGATTTTGCAATTGTTCTTCCGGTGTTTGGTATCTATTACCATTTTGGTCATACCAAAAAAGCCATTCTCGTGTTCTCCCCTGGTAAGTTCCTTGTTGTCGTCCAATACCTAAACCTATTTCTGGCATCCAAATTTTATCCCCAGGTTGGAGAATATATTCATTGTTAACTAAGCGATAAACTTCTAACCTTTGGCGTTTGCGTCGTAAGCGTGTTGGTGCATAAATAATGTAATATAATATTCCTAATTCGGCATAATCTATTTTCTTTTGCTCGTATTCGCCTTTATAGGTTTGGGAAACAATCTCTATAGCTAGAGTTGGGGGAATATTATCTTCCTCCCAAAGTACGTAACTGGAACGTCCATTGTCTCCAACAAATCTTTCTACTCCCAAACTCAGAAAACCATCGGGGACAATAGCATCTTTATTGGGTTCGTAATAAACTCCCATATTAATACCAAAATACCAGTCATCGCGGTTTTGCCAAATTGCGGACAAAATTGCTAAGAGTAAGTTGGGTATGAGTATTTGTAGTTCGCTATCCACTGGTGTATCATCAGAATCTGGTAGTTCTGCGGAAGATGGTAGGCACTGTAGGGGATTGTATTGATACATAATGTTATCCCTTGATAAAAGGGTGTACCTATATTTTACAAAGAAAGAAGAAATAAAACTGTCATTCTGACCCGAACCGACTTAATAAACTGTCATTCTGAGCGAAGGGAAGAATCCCATGTTACGAAAGTAGTCGAAAAAAACCTCCATGCGATGCCACGGGCAACCATCGAAGATGGTATCGCAACTACTTACCCGAACCGACTTAATAAACTGTCATTCTGAGCGAAGGGAAGAATCCCATATTACGAAAGTAGTCGAAAAAAACCTCCATGCGATGCCACGGGCAACCATCGAAGATGGTATCGCAACTACTTACCCGAACCGACTTAATAAACTGTCATTCTGAGCGAAGGGAAGAATCCCATGTTACGAAAGTAGTCGAAAAAAACCTCCATGCGATGCCACGGGCAACCATCGAAGATGGTATCGCAACTACTTACCCGAACCGACTTAATAAACTGTCATTCTGAGCGAAGGGAAGAATCCCATGTTACGAAAGTAATCGAAAAAAACCTCCATGCGAGCGGACAATCAAACTACTGCTATCAATCGAACTTGGATCGACTCCTGGCCTTAATAGTCACTGTCAGCCACACAAATTCCTTTACATTTAATACCGTTTGTAGCTGTGCGCTGGCAATGAGGACAGAGAATTTTTTCGTTTTCTGTTTCTGGAGCGATATTTTTACTGGCTTCGGCTTGTGGTTTATCTTTGTCGGTTTGGAGGTTCATAGTTATAAGGGGAAGGAACTTTTTTATTTTTTGTGGTTTATATTTTACATTTTACAAACCACGGAAATTCCCCCTGCCAAGCTGTTGGCAGGAAACCGTAAATGACAAAATGTAGGTTTGTCAAAACAAATACCAACGTTTGATCGCAATAATCATCTACGGAAGCGGATGTTTGTGCGATCGCAACAGCACTACCTCCAGAACTGCCTCCAGGTGTGTAGTCTAAATTCCAAATAAATCTCTTGAGGCTTGAATTAGCTTTGCTGTTTGTAAGTCAGCTAATTCTTGGCAAATAATTTGCCGCAATAATTCACAACGCTTCCGGTGTTCCGATCGAAGGAACCATGACTTGGAAGCAAGCCGTTGTGTTTGAGTGGGGTTCGCGCTCCGATTTTCTAAGCTACTGGCATTCTGATGAGTACGCTGAAATTAAGCAGTTACGGAAAGGAACTGCGGAGTTTCAAGCTGCCATTGTCGAAGATATGGGAGTATATTTGCATCAGATGCAAACCCTGACTAAATCGTTTAACTTTTTCGTAACTCAATTTAAAATGAGCGAACCGTGAGTAATAATATAATTTTAGATAAAATTATCGCCCTCCAGATAATGGTTGCTTGGGCAGGTGAAGGTGCTTGCGAACCAAAACGACTCGATTGGTGGCGAACTGATTTAATTGATGAGTACGGTGGAGGGGATTTATTTACACGTTTATTGCCCAAAACCTCTAAATGGGCATCTTTAGAAGCTGTGCGTCAAGCTGCAATTGTGGTGGATCGACGCAAGCGACAGTCTATGACTCAACCGGATGGGGTGAGAACTATATTTTTTTGGGGATATAATTTTGACGAGCAGTTAGCACAGCGACTAGCGTTTCATAAGTCTAGTGGTGAAAATCCATTGATTGCATTGGAGAAAGATATTTCTTTAGATATCTATAAACCATTCTCCCAGTCAGAATTTGAAGAGGCAATTCGCATTCCAAATCGGGAAGTGGCTTTTAAGGTTGTTCCTAACGGACGGGAAATAGTGGGCGATATGCTGCAAGCGTTGGAGGAAAGTGCTAAAAAATTAACAGCTGCGCTTTTACCTCTGCCTGAAAGTTACCCTATGCCCTTTTATCGGTTGGAAAAATCCTAAACCCTATGGTTCCCAAAGCAATTGTCTCCCCACCTACAAAATTAATTGATTATGGCGAGGAACAGAATGATTTTCATACCCGCTTGTTACGTACTTCCTTATGCTTGGAAGAGAGTCGGGCATATTGGGAACATTCTAGAGATGATATACCTAAAAATAAATTAGCAGTTGTTGCTTTTGAGGAACGTTGGTTCGGTAGTAAAAGCATGGCGAGGGTGCGTAGTTTACTCGTTGAACTTAATTATCGATTTGATTCTTACCCTATAGCGCTTTTACTATTGCGATACTGGTGTCCCAGCGACCCTGTAACTCGCCAAAATATTTGTCATTGGCATATGCAATTAACTGACCCTTTGTACCGCAATTTTACGGGAGCTTTTTTGGAGCAGCGCCGCAAGCAATCATTAAACCGAGATAAACAGCGGTTGCTATTTGAAGAACAAAGTCGCTGCGACAAGTTAGAAACAGACGTGGAAGCAGCTATTTCCCAAGCATTTATGGATGGTGAAATTTTCTTCCGGGGACGGCAAATCGATAAAATTCAGCACGGTAATAGCTTCGCAAGTGTTTTAGAACGGGTAGGAGAAAGCATATTACCGGAAATATACAGTAAATATGTCGATGTAGCCGTAACACCGAATGAATTAGCACAGCTTTTAGAACCAAATTTATCGGGACCATCCCATAAGTTTATGGATAAAGTTCTAGGTATTTTAGAACTCGACTCCGGGAAATATATTCCTACCTGTAGCGGAGAAGTTCCCAGCCGTATCGCTCGATACATTGAAGATTATAATGCTGTTTCCGGTACTGCATTATTAAATCACTTTGGTGCAGCACCCTACGGGCATCCCGCAGATGTAGTCAAAGCTTGTTTGCTGGGTTTATTGCGGGGTGCTAAGTTGCGAATTAGACCGGAATCGGGGGATGAAATTACCTCGGTACGAGACCCAGGTACGAAAGACTTATTTACCAAAGACCGAGATTTAAAACGTGCCGATTTATTACCACCCAATCAAACGAATATATCTGCTCAAGACCGGGTAAAAATTTGCAAGTTCTTTCAAGACGCAATGAGTGTAGAACTTGACCGCGAAAACGACGCGATCGCAGATGCAATATTTAACTACTTTCCGGCTGTATCCAAGCGTTTGCAAGAAATCGAACGACGGTACAATAAATTACCGCAGCGTCCAGATATACCAGAGCTATTACAAAAACTGCGGGATGCACTGGAAAAATCCATGCGATCGCGTCAAGTCGAAGAGACAGTAATTAATGTTAAAAAACATCTCGATGTTTTGCGAGATGGAATTCAGCAGCTGGGAATTATTGAAACCGATTTAAACGACCCGGCAGTTGCAGCAGTCAAACGGGCAATCGATATTCAGCAACATCAAGTAGCCCAACTCATCGAAATTGAGGAAGTTACAGAACTGACTCCAGCCATACAAGCATTAAACGAACAATTAAATCTAGAACGTCCTTGGCGCGATATTAGCAGCTTAGAACCCCATCTGCAAGCAATTGAGAAGCATTATCAAACTGCGAGATTGAAATTAATTGAACGTCAAGAAAAACAAAGCGAAGAAATTCGGGGCAGATTAAAACAACGTCCCGGCTATATTAAGCTCAATGAGAAACAAGCCGAATATGTATTGCGTCCGATTCAACAAGCATCTTCTGACACCACTGCTGATGCCATTTATCCCAGTTTACTAAAATTAAAAGATACCGCAGCCCTTCAAATTCAATCAGCAGAGGCAAAAGCAAATACTATGCTTGATAATGTGTTATCAGAAGAAACTAAGGAGGAGATTATCCAGCTATCTTTAAATTTGAGTGGTAGAGAAATAAGTACTCCAGAAGATGTCGAAGTGTTGGTTAATCAAATTAAAGAAAGGCTTTTGGCACAGTTAAAAGCGAATACTCGGATTAGAATAATTCCAGATAGTTTAAGTTGAATATTAGTTATAATTGTAATAATGCTTACAGGTGTTATTCGACTCCTATTTAACCCGCCAGGGATTGCAAATCCCTGGCTAATAGCAAAAATCCATGTTCATTGGATTATCGAATCAGAGATAGGTTAAAATAGGAGCGTTGTTTGGAGAAAGGAAATTACGAATGCCGTCTCCGTTTCCGGGAATGGATCCGTATTTAGAACAATCTGCCTTTTGGTCATCGTTTCATAGCCGTTTAATTGTGGCGATCGCTGACTACATTGCGCCGCAAATTATGCCAAAGTACTACATTGAAGTAGAAACAAGAACATATTCTGAAAGTGCAGACAGTGAATTATTAGTTGGAATTCCTGATGCGGTTGTGTTTTCTTCAGTTGATAAATCTACGCTTCCCCAAAATACAGTTATGGAGACTTCAAGCGTAGCAATGTTAAATCGCCCTCAGCAAGTTCGACTACCCACGAGAGTGGAAGTTAAAGAGCGGTACTTAGAAGTAAGAGAATTGGGAACTGATGTGGTCATCACAGCAATCGAACTTCTGTCACCTACAAATAAGCGAACTGGAAAAGGTCGTGTTGCTTATGAGGAAAAGCGACAACAGATATTAGATAGTAAGTCTCACTTTATTGAACTTGATTTACTCCGCAGCGAGCCATTAATAACTGAAAATGATTTTAACTGGGATTATCGCATTTTGGTCAGTCGCAGCGAACAACGTCCGATTGCAGACCTTTATGGATTTATGTTACCGGAACCAATTCCCATTTTCCCCCTACCGTTAAAGCCAGAAGATAAAGAGCTAGCAATCGATCTACAATCTATTTTGAATGGAGTGTACGAACGGGCAGGATACCGTTTTCGCATCGATTATCGGCAACCAGTTCCTCCACCTGTTCTCCCCCAAGCAGATCGAGAATGGGTTACTACATTACTATCGTCTTTGTAAGATTTTTTCTTTCCCCTTATCTCTTGTAGTATTGGAATACACATTGCATTTTTAGATCGTAAACAACTTCAGATTATGTTGGTGTGGGGAAATATTGATATTAGCAAATTACTAGAAAATTAAACCATGACTGAAACAAAACCCACTCGCACAGCACGACGGGGCCGAATTTTCCCCGAAATTCAATGGACGGAAGAACGAAAAGCACAATGGGAAGCTGAAGGTGAGGCTTTTTATCAGCGCTGTAAGCCGATTTTTGACCGGATTAAATCGGAATTAATTGAAACCCACTATAACTGGTATGCTACTGTCGAACCAACTAGTGGAGATTATTTTGTGGATAAAGAATTAGAAGGAGCTTGGCAAAAGTGCCACGATAAGCATCATGGTAAAATACACCATAGTTTCCGAATTAATGAAACTGGGGCTTGCGGTACAATATAACGATTTCCGGTTTTTTGGGTGATGAGGATGCGCTAATTTTTGAAATTCATTTAATTGCTGCGGATGGGTTGGAATTGCCAGTTGATGCAACGCTTGATACTGGTTTTTCCGGTTGGTTAACGATTGATAAAAAAGATTTAGATGCACTGGGTTGGGTTTATTTAGACCAACAAATTATGCGAACTGCACGCCCAGATGTAAGATTTAAAGTCTATTTTGGTAAAGTTAAATTCGATGGTCAAGAACTTGAGATTCCCGTTCATGTGGAAAAGGGTTTAACTGAAGTTTTGCTAGGTCGTCAATGGCTAAAAAATAGAAAATTATTTTTAGATATGGCTATTTATCGAACTCGTGCAAAAATGTGCCGAAGCGGGAACACCACCAGCAAACCCCAAAGATACCCCCCGCGAAGCCGATGCTCGTTTTAAAATGAACCTTGATGATGGTGTCATGGTTAACAGCGCTGCACTATGGTCACTTTTAGAACCCCAGTGGAACCAACCGAAAAAATGGTGGTCGGAACTTTGCAACGCTCAAGGTAAAAAAGATTACGATTGGTCGCATTTAGCTGCCCGTTATTTCCCGGAACGAGTTGATGCAAAATGCCAACAAGACCCTTCTCTAGCTGTTGCCCACGGCTGTTTCTGGAAATATCACCCCGCAAAAGCTTATGAATGGGAACTGCGATTACAGGACGAAATAGCACTGGATTTTAGAATTAATGAAAATGATTCTGATAGCTTGCGGGAAGAATTTGAATTAGAGAATCCCGAATTAGTTTTAGAATTAAAAGAAAAAGAAGATAAAAGAAGGGAAAGGAAGCGGAAAAAGGAAGATATAGAAAATGATTTTAGCCTTGATATTGAATTAGAAGAGGAAGATTAATACTTAGAGGATGTTTCAAAACATCCTCTTACATCTTACTCGCGTACTATATTAAAGCAAGCAAGATATTCTACAATAGTATTCTTATTTCCGCCGTATTCTATTAGTGTAAATTTTTATTTTTGTGAAAATTGTTACTGTTTATTGATTTGGTCTAATAGCAACTGTTCGCGTTGTTCTAGATATTCAAGGTCTTTTAGCAGCTTTTGTTTATTAGCGCGAACATTAGCTAGATGACGAT
Source organism: uncultured Calothrix sp. (assembly GCA_964242965.1). Classification (GTDB taxonomy): domain Bacteria; phylum Cyanobacteriota; class Cyanobacteriia; order Cyanobacteriales; family Nostocaceae; genus JANNFJ01. Next base: position 19,763 of record CAXTCQ010000014.1, read on the forward strand.
GGTAATAGTTTTTATCGAGAAATCTTTCAACATGAAGTTCTTGTTCGGACTCTGACATCACACCCGCAAAGGCATATTTATCAAGTTCGTCGCGTTTTGCCCAACGTGCTTGTTGTACGTCATTAGGTTGATAAATTTCTGATGACATTTTTAATTTCCTTTTTTAATCAAATGGTTTTGATAATGTACGTTGCTCTTGGTCTAGTATGAACATAACTGCTGCGTTAGATGTAAGAATCATCTCGCCTGACCCATTGGTTTCAACGAAACCTTTATCCTCGTAAAACTCTCGTGCAGTCGGGATAACCATTGCTTTAAGGATACCACCTAATTTAAGTCTTTGGCTTTCGCGGATTAGTTCTTCAATTAATGAGGTAGCTGCTCCTTTCTTTGTTTCTGGTTGCGTATATGTAATTGTATTCCAAGGGGCATTCGTCAAGCTATCGATAGCTAAACCCCTACAGGTTTGATTGTCTACTTCTATCTGTGCTATTTCACACAAGCACACAGCTTGTATTAATCCTTGATTATCTTTGACTGCTCTAAATCTTTCATAATTATCTGGGTCGTCAAGTGCTTCTTCTAGGCTGTTTACTTTTGATATACACATGAAAAATATAGTAGATTTGGCATTTTCTTTATCCCCCTGGTAGTACAGATTCAGGTACTCATTAATCTTTGTTTTCCAAATAATTAGACCTTGTTGTAGTTCAATAGTTGCTCCAATTATGTATGAAAAAGTATTCATTGTTTCTTAAATACTGATTTGCTTAAATTATTTTACAACATAAAAAGTAACTAAATATATAGGACTTCTACTTGACTTTTGATAAAGATACGTAGGATGCGTTAGCGCTCTTGGTAACGCACTAAACCCTTAATAATGGCGCGGCACGTTAGGACTTCCGTCAAACACACCCGACAATACTTAATTTTGTAAGCGCGAGGCTAAACCAACAAAATCAAACCGGATTCCTATACTTATAATTGTTTAGTGGTATCCTTAAAAAAGTCGGAAATATAGTAGTATCCAACCTTGCAGGTTATTAAAACCATATTTATAACCGATAATTATGCGTATTGAAAAGTTACACATCCAAAACTTTCGAGGATTTCAAGACATAGAACTCAAATTTACTAAATCAAACTTAGCTGTATTAATTGGCATAAATGGCGCGGGAAAATCATCAATTTTAGATTGTCTAGCGATAATGTTGGCTCAATTTGTCGCTAAACTTCGCAATTTGCAAGTAGCAGATATTGAGTTATCAGAAAATGATATCAAGCTAAATTCTTATTCCAATGTAAATACAATAAGTATTTTGATAGGAGACACAGAAGAGATATCCTGGAGAATGATTGAAGAAGGTTCATCTGGACAAAATCATAGTAACTACGACGAAATTGAAAATTATATTCAACATCTCCAAGAAAATTTAAAGTCGAACCCCGATTTAAACTTACCTGTGATGGTTTATTATCAAACTCATCGCATGGTTTTAAAAAATCCCTATACGTTCAGCCTCAAAAAAAGTAAGCAAGAACAATATTATCAATTTCATGCTTATCACAAAGCTTTCTCTAGCGAAATTAATAACTTTCAAGATTTTTTCGATTGGTTTAAAGAAGAAGAAGACTATGAGAATGAAATTCGATTAAGGGAAAATCCCGACTATAGAAATCCAAAATTGGAGATTATTAGGAGAGCTATTACTAATTTATTAAATAAATTTTCTCATCATAGTTTTTCTAACTTACGGGTAGTTAGGTCAATCTCACAAAGATTTATCAGAAACTCAGGTAAACCTTCATTGACCATCACTAAAAATAATCAAGATTTCAAAATCGAGCAACTATCTGACGGTGAGAAAATGCTACTAATGCTAGTTACTGACTTAGCCAGAAGGTTAGCGATCGCAAATCCTAACTCCCAGGACGCACTATTAGGTGAAGGAATAGTTCTAATTGATGAAATTGACCTACATTTACATCCTCAGTGGCAAAGGAATGTAATTCCGAGCTTGACACAAACGTTTCCTAACTGCCAATTTATAGTTACCACTCACTCACCACAAGTTTTAAGCGAAGTTAAAAAAGAAAATGTATTTATTTTAGAAAATTATCAAATAGTCAAAAATACACCTCATACTTATGGGAAAGATAGTAATTCTATTTTGTATGAACTAATGGATGTAAAAGAAAGACCAGAAGCAGTACAAAATCAAATAAATAATTGCTTGAAACTAATCGATGACGGTCAGATAGAACGAGCAAAGTTAGCTTTAAATGAATTATCTAATTTGCTTGGACAAAATGATTCTGAAGTAGTTAGAGCTAATACACTTATTGATTTTTTAGAAGAATAAAGTCAGCCTAAATTAATCAGATGAAGCGAATTATCAAAAACCAGGAACCCAAATCATTACTCGAACATCGCTCACAAACTGAGGCACATTATGATAACTATCCCCAGAAAGGTGAATTAAGAGCATCACTATTAACAGAGCAAGGGCATATTTGTTGTTATTGTATGCAACGAATTAAGAATGACCAAATGAAAATCGAACATTGGCGTTCTCAAGATGAATATCCAGATTTACAATTAGACTATAATAACTTGCTTGGAGCCTGCGAAGGTGGTCAAGGTTCACGAGAACATTTGCAACATTGTGACACTAAAAAAGGTAATACACCATTAACTATAAATCCTCTCGATAATTTAAAAAATTGCGAAATTTTAATTAAATATCTATCTAATGGAAGAATTTATTCGGACGATACAGTTATAGATAATGAATTGAATGATGTATTAAATTTAAATATGCAAACGTTGGTGAAAAATCGTGGAATAGTTCTAGACACTATCCTGCAACAACTAAAAAATGAAAAAATAAAGGGGGATTGGACAGTAGCGATATTGAATAAGAAAATTCAAGAGTGGAGTAATAAACAGAAAGATGATAAATATAAACCTTATTGTCAAATAGCTATTTATTATTTAAAAAAGAAATTATCCAAGCTAAAATAAGGGTTTATAAACATAGGACTTACGCAAAACATTTTTCATTAAAAGTAAAACAAAATTAGATAAATTTAATTTGTTTTCACGTTATTTTTTCAAGCTCTTTTTTGCACTAATTCTGTCTCACTCCAAATCGCTTGCAGTAACTCCTGTAATTGACGAACAGCAAAAATCGGCAGTAAGTCGGTTATTAACCATTGGTAAGCTAGTTGCTCCGCTTTACGGAATTGCTGTGCTTTATATAATAGAGAGGCTGCACTGACTGCCGTAATACCCATAGTTCTTGTTTTAGTTGGCTCTAAAGCTTCGAGCGCTAAAATTTCTGCTTCAGCCGCAAGCCGATAAAGTTCTACAGCGCGAGCATTATCCTGCTCTCTAACAGCTTCCTCAGCCAAATTTGCGTAGTGTTCACTTTGAGAATGATGTAATATCCAACTCATAATTAAGATTCTACTGTTTGAATCATTATTAGTTTAGCGCTAAATCCAACCACACAGGCTAAAGCTGGCAAGTTGCTATCACCTTGTAATGCTTGGTCTACTTTTTCTCGCAAACGTCGTTTAATCTCTGATATACCTAAATTTGTGCCAGAAACTTCAAGCCGAAAACATTCCTCTAGGTCTACAGTTTCCTGACCAACTGGTGCAATGTAATAATCGGCACCTGTACGCGTTTCTGCCCTTCTTACTGCTACCAATCCTCGCAGTAGTTCTGTTGCTGCCAACGCTAAAGCATAAGCTCCATCACGAGTTGCATCATCTCGATTAGCCCAAGCATTTCGCTCCCGCTCCGAAGTTACTTTCCAATCAACGAGAGCCTTAGATTCATGATTATCATCTAAAAGGGTAAATTCTTGTGGCGGAGTGTAATGCCTATCTAAGCATACCCGTGCTGCATCCAAATAATTTGCAGCCGTCGAGGGTAACAAACCTCTATGGCGGGTATCCATATTATTTATTGACAGCAAGGGTAACGACATCTTTTACTTTTTAAACTTTGCTAGAGACAATTTAAACTTGAGGTGGTGCATACTTATCTTAAATCATTACCTGTTCCCCGCAATAAGGTCATGCCTTTCCCCCATCTACCACATCTTGAAACACTCAAACCTTTACTTAAAATTTCTATACCTTTGCGAAAAACCTGCCAACAATTAATTAAATATTTGCGACAAAGACATCCAGATATATATGCAGCTAAAGCACTAATTACCGAAACTCATCTCGAACAAGAATTTTCACGTATCAGTCCCGAAGATTTAGGACAAATTGATACTTTCCAACGGGAAGAAACAGCAGTTTTAGATGCTGCACTCCAAGCACTATTAACAAATGAATTCGACAAAGCACTACAATGGTCAAAATCGCGGATTGAATCCGATTCATTTTGGTTGGGTAGAGATCGAAATCGCCGTCAAGAATGGTCGCTAATTCAAGATGCAGCAACATTAGGTTGTAAAATCCAAACAAGCGATCGCATCAAAATCCACAGTCTCCGCGAAGCCTTAGAATACTATACCCAATCTGGCTATCAAGTCGATATAGCCCATCGTCGCTTTGAACAACAAAGATTTAAACTCCTCGAATCAACCCTACCTCACTTTGCCCAACTACTAGAAGTTGCAAACCTGCTGCGTCAAGAATATCGAACTTGGGCAGATAACCTCGCTGAAAATTTTACCGCAGTTTGTACCGCAGAAGGGTTTTTACCCGAAGAAGACCTCCAACAGCGTACTCTCTACGAACAAGTCGTTCATCCCCTCACCCAAACCAATAAAAAAGTAGCTTACTTTATCATCGATGCATTTCGCTACGAAATGGCAACCGAACTTCTCCAGGAAATCGAAAATACCACAACAGTTACATTAAAAGCCACATATGCAGAACTACCAACCATTACCTCTGCGGGAATGAATGCGATCGCGCCCGTCAACCAAGGTGGTAAGCTAATACTGGCAGGCAAAGATGGGTTTAAAGGCTTTAAAACAGGTGAATACACCGTCCGCACCCCCGAAGAACGAGTCCGGGCAATGAGCGATAAAAGTACTGATAATATTAGTAAAGGACGTAGGAGTACGTGCGCACTTAAGCTTACCGATGTTTGTAATTATTCCACTAGCAAATTAAAACAAAGCTGTAATAACATCAACCTCGTTGTCGTCCATAGTAAAGAAATTGACGATGCAGGGGAAGCTAATGTGGGTTTAGCAACCTTTGAAACTTGGTTAACTCAAATCAAAGCAGCATGGAACCACTTAAAGAATACTGGTATAACTGAATTTGTTTTTACAGCCGACCACGGGTTTCTCTTGCAAGACCAAACAACCCAAGAGAAACCTTATGGTAGTAAACGCGACCCCAATCGAAGGTATATTTTAGCTACAGAGGCTCGATTAGAGGCAGGGATGGCGGCAGTCTCCCTAAACTCCTTAAAATACGAAGGTCAAGAAGGATACTTATTATTGCGTGATCGCATTCAATTTTTAAACCCTGGTGGTTTTGCTAGTCCCCGTCAACCGCAATTAGAATTAAAACCTTTCGATAGTCGTAGATTAAAGGAAGTTGCTCTAAAATTACGGGAAAAATACCCCACCGTAGATAAAACTGCTTTAACTACCAAAGTTACCTCTGAATTTATTGAGAAGCTAGTTGCGAAAGTAACTACAGGTTTTAAGGGAGATGTGGGGGTGGTTCCCCGGCAATTTCTCCGTCAGTTTGTCAACGTTCTTGACTTAGCATCGGAAAATGACGACTATGACCCGATGACGGCTGAAGGTTTTGAACCCAGCGATTTAAACGAAAACGAACAGCGAATTAGTCAAGGTCTTCCCTACTTTGACCCGGAACCAGACGATATTCAAGACTATGCACCCGTGGAATTTTAACCCCCTCGTTTAACAATTTATAGTTATCCCACGGTATTGTAAGGGCACGATGTATCGTGCCCCTACGGAATCATATATCGCGTTTTG
>CAXTCQ010000014.1:25855-63678 GCA_964242965.1 uncultured Calothrix sp.
GGTATTGTAAGGGCACGATGTATCGTGCCCCTACGGAATCATATATCGCGTTTTGGTATTGTAAGGGCACGATGTATCGTGCCCCTACGGAATCATATATCGCGTTTTGACACCAAAATCTGAAATCCAAAAATGCCCTCTGCTTTTGCTCGTTTTCCTCCCCGTCTCCAAGAAGCTATAGCTTCCCGTTTAGGTTGGACATCTTTACGTCCAGTCCAAGAACTAGCTGGACATGCATTACTCGACGGCAAAAACGCGATTATCCTTGCTCCCACTGCTGGAGGTAAAACAGAAGCGGCTATTTTTCCTCTACTTGCTGCACTGATGCAGCACGAACCAGAGGGAGTTGGAGTCATCTATATCGCACCCATTAAAGCTTTATTAAACAACCAAGCCGAACGCTTGGGAAACTACACGGAAATGGTCGGTTTGCGACGCTTTCTCTGGCATGGTGATATCAAAGAATCGCAAAAACGCGCTTTCATTAAAGAACCAGCCGCACTTTTAATGACTACCCCCGAATCATTGGAGGTAATGCTTTTATCAGCTAAAGTACCTCACAGCAAACTATTTGGTGATTTACGTGTTGTAGTTATTGACGAAATTCATGCTTTAGCAGGTACGGACAGAGGTACTCATTTAATCTCAGTAATTGAAAGATTAGCACGTTACACGAGTAACGATATTCAACGTGTTGGTCTAAGTGCAACTGTGGGAAACCCAGTACATATTTTACATTGGCTTCAGGGTACATCCAAGCGAGAAAGTTGTGTAGTAGACCCGGACAAAATCCCTTCTCAAAAAGATTTGCGCGTCCATCTGCGCGAAACCCTGGGTGGAATTGCCCAAGAAGCCAGCCAAATTGCTCAAGGTAAAAAAAGCCTCTTTTTTTGCGAGAGCCGCTCTCTAGCTGAAGATATAGCCGAGCGAATGCGTAATCGCGGTACAGATGTATTCGTGCATCATAGCTCTGTGTCCTTAGAAGAACGCACCGCAGCCGAAGAACGCTTTCAACACGGTAGCAATACTAGTATTATTTGTACCTCAACTCTCGAATTGGGTATCGATGTTGGCGATTTAGATTTAGTATTTCAGGCAAACGCTCCATCAACAGTATCATCCTTTTTACAGCGTTTAGGACGCACCGGACGACGGGCAAATCAACGAGCTAACACCACATTTTTTTGTGAAAATATCGAGACAGCTTTAATTGCGATCGCAATTATCGAATTAGCTAAAAAAGGCTGGGTCGAATCAGTCCCCACCCAAACACGAGCATGGGCAGTACTTGTCCATCAATTATTAGCCTTAACTCTACAATTTGGGGGTATCAGTGCCGAACGCTGCTGGGAGCAACTGGCAATCGTACCCGACTTTTCTGGTATTGCAGATACTGAATTTGAAATACTCATTAAACACATGATTCGGGAGGATTTTCTGTTTCATGCAGGTGGTTTATTATCGATGGGAGACAAAGCCGAACGGGTATTCGGACGTAAAAATTTTATGGAACTTTACGCCGTTTTTAGTAGTCCTCAGCTATACAAAGTACAGACGAAAACGGGTTATACAATTGGTTCCTTAGAACAATTATTCGTCGATAAGTTAGTCGCTGATGTTAGCTCCTTTCTCCTCAGTGGCAAAGCTTGGACAGTAACATATATTAACCATCAGGAACGAACAGTTTTAGTAAACCCTGCTCCTCGTGGTAAAAAACCGAGTTGGGGTGGCTTTGCTCCACAGATAATCAGCTTGGAATTGTGCCAACAAATAGCTAAAATTATCGATTCCGTTGCTAGTATTCCTTATATCGATACTAAAACCCAAACTATACTAGATGAATATCGCTCCGAACTCAAATCCTTAGCTAGCAATCCCATAAATATCCAAATAGATAATGAAAAAGCATTATGGTGGACATTTGCCGGGGGACAAATTAATCACACCCTAAAATATGGTTTGCAGTTTCACCATGACTGGAAAATTGTCTCCGATAACTTTAAGCTGAAAATTGAAGGAGACAGTGTTGGTGCAGCTACCCTGGATTTTGCGATCGCTCGGACAAAAGATATAAATTTCTGGGAGAATCCAGAGACTCAAAATTTTATTTGTTCCCAGTTACCAGAATACCGTTTAAGTAAGTTTCAAAGGGCGTTACCTGATATTTATTCAATCGAGATAATTCGTCACTATTTGCTAGATATAGTCGCAACAATTCGATTTCTAGAGCGACACAATATTTAAGTTTTAATCAGAGTCGTAGTCAATTGTGCCAAACAGTTCCATGACTTTAAGTTGCTTGCGACGTTGAATATACTCGTGCAAAGCAACTTCAATGACTATAACTGGTTTGAGATTTGATGATTACTCGATAAATACCTGGAACTACTATTGTTCAGCTAACGCACGACAGTTTCGGCACAAACCTGATTCGAGATCGGTTGCGATCGAAAGGCAACAGTAGCAAAGATTGAGATAATCCGTGTGACCCCTACTCAATGGCGAGGAAATCGAAATCCATCACATAGTACCTGTTGCCCAAGGTGGTCTAAGCGACGTAGACAATATAAACGCATATACACGTAGCGTGTCATAAACAAGTACATTCAAAATCCAAGTTGAAACAAGGCTTGAAGTAAGGCTTGAGCCGTGTGAGTGCGAAAGTCTCATGCACGGTTCTTAGGGGAGGGGAGAGAGGTAACTCTCAAACCTTACCCGACTACGGAGGAGCGACCTAACTAATACAAAGAAAATCCCTCGTTGGTTAGCGAAATTTATCCGAGTTTATCTTGGCTATTTTTGATAAAATATTCTAATGATTGAATCCACATAGACGCACCCCGTACACTTGTTCTAAAAGTGACTAATTTATCTTTTCAGTATTTTCTCAGAAATGATTCCGAACTGCTATAGTTACAGATATACAACAAAAGCATGAGCTTGGACTGATAACTGATGATTTTGATACCAAGCATAGGCTTGATCTGCAATTATCTGTCCTGCTGATAAGTTCATTGTGTGCTGATACTTGTCCCCCAACCAATAGTGTTTGCCCGCTTCTAGACCATCCTCATCTTGGCTTTCATACCATACACCTATAGGTAGCAATCTATGGGCGCAGTAAGCTGCAAAAATTCCTGATTTCGTCAGGAATTTAGTGTGGTAATTAAAAAAACCTACCGCAGAGCTTGATAATAAGCTGCTTATCTCTTGAGCAGATTTAACTCCCAAACAGGTAATAGGAATATTATTTACTGGCTCAATCTCAAAATCTAGAGCAAGTCCAATATCTAATATTTCCTCGATTTCTAACTCACGACAAGTCCGCTGTAGCGAAGAGCGCGAATGCTGGTAAACACGAGAACGTGGTCCGCGACCGCCAAACACTACCAAACGTCGAGGACGTTCTGATAAATTTGTATGATGCTCTGGCTCACCTACATTAGAAAAAACTGGCAAAGCCGGAATTGTAGAATGTTTTCCTTGACTAAATTTACTAATAATCTCAGCATATCCTTGCTTGCTGGTAAGGCAGCGATCGCTCAAGCGAACCAGACGTGCAGCTAAATGTCTTTGCGATGGTGATGTCCAAAACTGACTTGTCCAAATTGGACCAAAAGCATAGATTTCGTGAAACATGGTTACCAAATGTCGGTTGTCCGCAGCTTTTCGCCAACGTTCTAAACCTTCGACCAACCAGACTGGACAACCTCGCTTTGCATAACCATAGCCGACATAATGCAGAAGAACTGTGTTCCTCTTTCTGTTGTTTGGTAACAATTCTAATAGATATGTGCTAGATTGCTTTGCTACCTGCTTAACTGCAAACCCCTCCACAAAAGCTTGACTAGACCAATTTGGTTCTCCAACAACAAAGTCGGTTACCAAGTCAAAATCCTGACGCATTTGTTTAGCTAAATTCAGCCCATAGTCTCCCAATCCATCAATAGCAGGAGGTAGACGGGGAACAATTGCAGTGACGGGAGCAATAGGTTGCATGATTATAATGTTGACTGAAAGTAGTTAGTACTTTATGATGTATATTTTAATACTAATGGCATCATCAGTCAAAAATGTTGTTAATTTTTTTGTTTACTATAGCAATCTTAAATGATTCGTGAGGGCATAGGAACCGGGTTTCTGGGGCTTGAGATTTTTCACAACTTAAATAGGATTGCGATATAACCAGCAGATTTTTGGGAATTCTACAAATAAGGTTGTTGAAATTTGTCAGTTAATTAGACTTATAGCGGTTCTTATTCGGTGATGGTACAGATTTATCTGCGTCCATCTACTACAAAGAGCAGTTTTAAAATCCTTAATTTACTGCACCCAGTTGAAAACTGGCATAACTCTATTAACTGTATTATTAAAGCTGCCGCAGCAAGTAATGATAAAAAGCCAATAATGTATGCCTCATCCTCGAAAACTTCTTTGTGTTGGTCACTCTTATGTAGTTAGACTGAATCGGCGACTGGTCAATAAAATAGCTAGTTTAGGAAAAGGGGAATGGGAGGTAACAACAGTTGCTCCTTCGTTTATGCACGGAGATTTGCGACCTATGCACTTGGAAACTGACCCGAATGAAATCTGTCGCCTGGAAGCAGTACCAGTCTATTTCAGCAAACCCGCTCACGTTTTAACTTATAGTTGGCGACTCAAGGAGATTATGCAGCAAGATTGGGATTTGGTGCATTGTTGGGAGGAGCCTTACATTTTTTCTGGTGGACAGATCGCGTGGTGGACAACGAGAAAAACCCCCCTAGTTTACTCTAGCTTTCAAAACAAATTTAAACGATATCCACCTCCATTTAACTGGATTGAGCATTACGCCATGAACCGTGCAACAGGATGGATTGCTTGTGGGCAAACTGTTGCAGAAGCTTTAAAACATCGGCAAGGGTATTCACGTCCGATGCGAGTGATTACCCCAGGGGTGGATATCAACCATTTCTACCCGTCTGTTGATGCGAAACACCAAATTCGTCGCTTTCTGGCTTGGGAGGAACAAGGAACGCCTGTTATTGGCTATTTAGGACGATTGGTTCCTGAAAAAGGATTAGATTTACTCATGCGGGTTTTGGATAGTTTACAAACTTTATGGCGAGCTTTGTTTGTTGGTACTGGAGAAATGGAATCATCACTCCGAACATGGGCAAAGCGTTATCCTGACAAAGTACGGATTTGCACAGATGTTAAGCATAGCGAAGTTCCCCAATACCTCAATGCTATGGATATACTTGTCGCTCCCAGTCAAACTGTATCTAACTGGCGAGAACAGTTTGGGCGGATGCTAATTGAGGCATTTGCCTGCGGTGTTCCTGTTATTGGTAGCGACAGTGGTGAAATTCCTTATGTTATTCAAGATGCGGGTGTGGTGGTTGGTGAAAAAGATGAGCTTGGTTGGGTTGCAGCCCTTTCAGACTTGCTCAATAGTCCGTCCCGACGCCAAGAACTGGCGAAGAAAGGTTTAGAACGAGCAGATAGAGTTTACGCTTGGTCATCTATCGCCAAACAACATTTGCAATTTTTTACGGAAATTTTGGAGAATAAAATTTGAAATGCGTCTAGCGATTATCTGCGATTATTTTGAAGAAAACTGGCATAGCATGGATTTGTGTGCCCAGATGCTACTTAAGTATCTGCCAGTGGAACACACTCCATCTATTCAAGCCATACAGGTTTGTCCGGTATTTAATTGGCGTTGCAAACACATTCCCTGGATCGGTAAAAAGCACTTTGCCTACAACACAGATCGCCTGCTCAACCGATTTTGGGATTATCCCCATTATCTCAGCCAACGGGTCACAAATTTTGATTTCTATCATATTGCTGACCACACCTATGCCCAATTAGCCCATGTCTTACCTTTAGAACGGACAGGGGTATATTGCCATGATATTGATGCTTTTCGCTCTTTGGTAGAGCCACAGCAAGAAGCGCGACCTGGCTGGTATAAAGCTATGTCTCGCAGAATCTTGCGCGGTTTGCAGTCCTGTGCGGTTGTATTTTATTCAACCACAGAGGTAAGGAAACAAATTGAGCATTACCAACTGGTGGAACCATCACGCTTAGTCCATGCTCCTTATGGTATCGCTCCAGAATTTGGTATGAGTCTTGAAAACGCAAGTATTACCAATCAACAAATAGTAACACAAGTAGGTGAAGCACCTTTTCTACTACACGTAGGCAGTTGCATACCGCGCAAGCGCATTGATATTCTTTTAGAAGTTTTTGCACAACTACTAGCTATTTACCCAGAGTTGCGACTTATCAAAGTTAGCGGCGAGTGGACACAAAGCCAGCAGCAGCAAATTGCTCAGTTAAATATTAGCAAATCGATAATTTATCTACAGGGTTTGCAGCGTACAACTATAGCAGCGCTTTACCAACGAGCATCAGCAGTTTTATTAACAAGTGAAGCAGAAGGTTTTGGATTACCCGTTATTGAAGCTTTAGCTTGCGGAGCAGTTGTAGTGGCTAGTGATATTCCTGTTCTACGTGAGGTCGGTGGACAAGGGGTAGTTTACTGCTTAACTGAGGATGTGTCATCCTGGGTGAAGACAATAAAGCAACTATTGGTAAACCCAACTAGTGCCCCTGCGATCGACGTTCGACTGGCTGAGGCGCAGAAATATTCTTGGTCTACTCACGCTCAGATTATTGCTCGATCTTATTCCAGATTAGCAGGTTGTTAAACATACATGAAAATTGTATTTGTGAACCCGGTTGGAGCAATTGGCGGCGCTGAGAGAGTTTTGCTAACTATGTTGGCTGCGCTCTTGACTACACAGCCAGATATTCAACTGTACCTCATTGTAGGTACGGATGGACCATTGATCGAGCAAGCTAAAAATTTGGGAGTGCAGGTGAAAGTACTGAAACTACCAGAAGAATTTAACCAACTGGGTGACAGTGCTTTTAAAGGTAATAGTAAAGCGATCGCAGTATTGATATTGCTATTAAGACTAGTCAAAACTTTACCCAGTATCGGTAAATATTTGAGGCAATTTCATGGATTGCTATGCTCACTCAAGCCAGATTTAATTCACTCCAACGGGATTAAAACTCATTTACTCATTGCATTAGCTGGATTCAGGGGTATACCTGTTGTTTGGCACATCCACGATTTCTACGGCTCACGACCTTTAATGGCATGGGTTTTAAAATGGATGAGCTTGAGCGCCACCTTTGGAATTGCTGTTTCCCAAGCCGTAGCAAAAGATACCAGGCTTACGTTGCCAAACTTACCTGTTGAAGTGATTTACAATACCGTAGATATAAATCACTTTTCTCCTGCTCCTCCTTCTTCCCATTTTCCTCTCCGGGTTGGACTAGTAGCTACCTTTGCTCGTTGGAAAGGACATGATATTTTTTTAGAAGCCGCAGCTAAGTTAGTGCGATCGCGTCCTGATCTAGACGTTCGTTTTTATATTGTTGGCGAACCCATTTATAAGACTCGCGGTTCCCAATTTTCTGAGCAGGAATTGCGACACACAGCACAAGCAAAGGGAATTACGCACAAAATTGATTTTTTAGGTTTCCAAGAAAATATAGTCCAAATCTACCGTTGGTTAGATATTGTTGTTCATGCAAGTACCCAAACAGAACCATTTGGGCTGGTGGTGATTGAAGCGATGGCCTGTGGCAAACCCGTGATTGTTTCGCGCTCAGGTGGTGCAGCAGAATTATTTACTCATAATTATGACGCAGTTGGTGTGCCACCTGGGGAAACTGCTGCTTTAGCATCAGCAATTGAGTATTTGCTCGATCGTCCAAATCAGCGTCAAAGTCTATCAGAAAATGCGAGGTTGACAGTTACTCAACGCTTTAGCGAGCAACATCTAGGTCGGGATATTCTTGCAGCATATAGAAAATTTAACGCTCTTATCGGGTAGACGTAACTACGAAAAATTCGATTGGGCCATCGCCCCCGATCTAAATAAATTTGTTTTAGAGGGCAAGTAAGATTTTGGCAGCTGTTTTATTTAGAGAAATAAAGTGCGCGATCGCCAGACTAGCAAAAAATATTACAGTCGATGACATAATTAATATAAGTGGTGATAACTGAAAGCTAAGAACTTCTGGATATAATTTGACCATAACTGGCATAAATCCAGCAGTTAGTAGGGCATGTACTAGATAGACACCAAAACTAAAGTAACCCAATTTAATTGAAATCAAGCTGATTGCTGCATTCTTAGAAATTAGACCCGATATCAAAATAGCATAAACAAATGTTATATATGGTGCAACCCAGTATAAAAATTGTATATCTAATCTGATAATAGTAACAATAAATAGCGGAATTAGAAACAATAGAAAATTCTTTTGTCTCAAATATATGTAATTATGGAGTAATTTTTGAGAGTGAGAATTATTAAGTATGATGCTGAATATTATAAAAGGTATACACTTTATAGTCCAAGCTAAGACAACAAGCGTCAATCTCATGAACTGAAATAGCCAATAATTAGAAAATGATGATATATCAATCATTTGTTTGAATGCAATTCCCTCTCCTAATATAAAATCATTACCACTTTTAGCCATTAACTCAAAAAGATAATTACTTAGTAATAAACATAAAAAAAGGAGTAGATGGCTTTTAATATTTTTTAATGCTTTTGTGACTGGGATGGCAAATAAAATACCCCAAAATAACATTGGCAAAAAATATAACTGGACTCCAGATGCGCCGAAAAATATCAGATTTATCGGGTCGGAAATTAGTTTATTGAAAGATTCTTTATTCCCTATAATCCATCCTATTAATCTTGCTAATAAGTAAATTATAGTCCAAACAAAATAAGGAATTATAATTCTTTGGATTCGATTTATTAAACAGTTATTTGTGTTTTTTGATACAAATGACTTGCCACTAAAGTAGAAAGAAGTTATCAAAAAAAAAGGAACACAAAAGGCAACTAGAAAATTAGAAATAACTAGAGCATTTCCATCTCTCGGTATTTCTCCAAGTCCATGAATGATAACTACCCCATAGGCAGCTATACCTTTAAAAAGATCGATCCCTAATAGCCTGTTGTTCTGAACGTTAGAATTTTGTAATATCATAACCAACTATAGGGGCTACCGCAAAGATTTTTGTTGGCGTAGCCTGCGCTACTCTTCCTTGCCCTTACGGGCACGCTGCGCGTTGCTTACTTCTCCGGAGGGGTACGGGAATGCAAAGGGCGAATGCGCTTAAATTTACGTAGGGTACGAATTTGGTAGTATAACGCACCCTACAATACTAAACACATCGGTAAATTGGTGGACTTTGTAAAGCTTTTAGCCCCCCAATTTATCGCGGGGATAGGTTCCAAACAAAATCCAAAACCTACAATATTGGGGTCGATTAAGGCACAGTCAAGGCTAGTAATCTTTTTCTACATTTAAACGCTGCTCATGTTATGACCAGAATATTGCTGGTTAACTTTGACACCATTAATTGCTATACCTAAAACATTTTGGTTGGCTTTCTGCAATAGTTCTTTAGAAAGAGAAACACTATCAGAATCAGCAACTCCTGGTCGAACGACAAACAAAATGCCATTCACAAGTTTACCTAAAATAGTTGCATCAGCCGCTACTGTCAACGGAGGGGTATCGATGATAGCAAAGTCGTATCTTTGCGCTACTTGAGCCACAAATATCGCCATTTGGCTGGAATCGAGAAGCGCGGCTGGGTTATTCGTCAGTTCACCAGCGGTTATAACTTGCAAGTTAGGCGCAACTTCAGTAGCAGCCTGCCCTAAATCCGACTGGTTTTTGAGAATATTACTTAAGCCAACCTCATTGGGGATTTCCCAGATTTTGTGTTGACTAGGATTACGCAAATCTGCATCTACCAGCAATACCTTGCGTCCAAGTTGAGATATAGAGACAGCTAAGTTAGCAGCAATAGTTGATTTTCCTTCTTTAGGTACAGCGCTCGATATCACAATAATTTTGATTGATTGTTCTGAATTAAAACATTTCAGATTAGTTTGCAACATCCGAAAAGCTTCACTCACAGGAGAATCGGGTCTGCTTTTTACAATTACCTTTGACATCAAATTGCTATCGGTAAATGGCGGAATACAGCCCAGTAAGGTGTAGTCTAGTAAGTCTTTTGCAGATTGAGTGGTTTTGATAGTTTTGTCAATTTTTTCCAAAACAAAGGCAGTAGCTGCACCTAGTAAAATTCCAGCAATCAATCCTTGCAGCAAGTTAATATACTGACGGCTCTTGATTGGCATACCTGGAATTAGAGCGGGTGTAACAACCACAGCGTTACTCACCTGTAGATTTTCTGCTACTTGAAGTTCCTGATACCGAGCCAGAAGGTTTTGATAGCTAGACTCAGTTGCAGCTATTTCTCGCTCTAGCTGGCGCTGCTGCAACTCTAGCTGCGGTAAGGTATTAGCCCTTTGTCTGTAGGATTGGATGACTTGGGCTAAAGCTTTTAGCCGCACCTGCAAACTGAGGCGTTCTGCCTCGACGCTAGCGTAGTTGCCCAGGATTCCTTGTTGCAGACCTTGACCTCTTAGCTGTACAATATCTTCAGGTTTTTTTGTTTGATTTAAACGCCCTGCCTGACCAATAAAACTTTGTTCTATTCGCTGCTTGAGTTCTTTTTTGAGAACAACTTCCTGCTCCCTGAGGTTGATTAACATAGGGTGGCTGTCTGTCAAGCGCAGTCGTGTGATTTCAACCTTTTGTTGGATATCTTGCAACTGTCCAAGAACTGAAACAGTAGATGGAGACTCTCCCACAAAACCATCAATGACAGCCTCCTGTGAACTCACACCAAACAGTCTCTTAATTGATTCCATCCGTGCGGTTTGAGATGCTAAATCGGATTTAGTTGTAGCTACTTGTCTGTCTAAATCAGTGAGAATTCCAACGCTCGATGAAGCTTCGGCTTTAAGGTCTAAAACTTGGTTTTGCTGTTTAAAGTATTGTAGCTTTTGTTCAGCAGCTTGCAATGCGGTTTTGCTATGTGGCAACTGTTGAGCGATAAAGTCCCTGGCAGACCTAGTTTGAGCGCGGTTAGCATTAATATCATTTTCTATATAAATTTTCATTAAAGTATTAATAATTGAAGCAGCCTTTCTCGGATCTGTATCTGTATAAGAAAGTTCTAATATATCAGTGTTTTCAAGATTTTTGACTTGTAGATCCTTCAAAAATACCAGGGGGTTGACATTGAGGTGGAGGGCATTTATGGTTCTTTCGGCTATAGGCACAGAACGCAAAACTGCTACCTCCGTTCCTAGAGGTCTTCCGCTTACTGAACTTTCCAACTGTCCCAGTTGATTACCTACTCCTGTAAGTGTTGAGGTAGGGTTCTTTTTCAATACAAGCTGTCCCGCTGTCTGATAGATTGGCATTTCTAGTAAGGTTCTCACTATACTCAATGCCAAAAGCAGCCCAAAAACTATAGAAGTAGGCAACCATCGGCGCTTAAAGATTAACCAATATTCCAAATGTTGTCCCATATTGTTTTTAAGACTAAGTGTAAAAAAACTTGTAGTAGGTTGGTTTTGCCTCCAATCTATTCAATAGATGACTATTAAGTAAATCGTGAATTTACGTAGATATTAGTAGAAATAATGATTTCAGCAAGCCAAGGAACAGCGCTACCCTTGCCCTTACGGGCTGCTTGGTCCCCCAGAGGGGTACGGGAACGCCAAGAGCGAATGTGCTTAAATGTGCGTAGGGTGTGCTAGCGGTAGCATAACGCACCATATTAATCCAAATTACGTAATAGATTGTGAAGCAGGTAATGATTCCCAGTATTGGATAGCTTGGCGATCGCTTACATCAAAAACCATTAAGTATTTATATTTAAATTGAACGCAAACCTATCAGGATTTTTGTACTACTAAGTATACTACAAAATGACGTGCAGAATGTGGGATATTAATACTTTGGTGCGTTACGAACTTTGTTTTAACGCACCCTACAATACTTTTTACTTTTGGCTTGTTGTACTAGTTGAAGGGAAAAACAGTCATTAAAATGGTTATAAACACTGAGGTAGTAATCAAAAATAAAGTATTAGACTGAGTTTAAAGATTTACCGTAAAGTACTATAGTAATTGGGATGCTTCCATATCTGCGAAGCTTAGTAGATTTATTTTTAATGACATAGCCTTATGAGACAAAAAACCCTAAAAACCTTGCTCTAACTTAAAACTAATGAAAACAAAAAAACAGGAACTTTCTCACAACCCAATAGAGATAACAGAGGCTGTGGAAAACCGAGCATTTGCCTTGTTACGTTTTATTGGCTATATCCTCCTACTGTTTTCCCTCATTGACTACCTTGCCATCCTGATTCCCCCTCGCTTAACAGATCCTAGCTGGGAATTTCAAACCATTGGACAAGTGGTAGATCATGTGTGGAGTCCTTTGCTAGGAATGACATTTATCTTCTTATACAACCAAGCAAGCATTGTCAGTTTCAAACAACTCTCCATTCTCAGATTTTTATCGTGGGTTGCTTTGCCTCTAGGAATAGCCTACTTGCTGCTGCTACCTTTGGGAATTAATAATAGCCTTACACTCTATAAAAATATTAATGCTCAATTTACCAATCAACAGGCACAACAACAAGAGCAAGTGCAAAAAATTATTGAAAAATTGAATGCAACCAACTCCCCCCAAGAATTAAATAACCTTGCTAGAACGTTAAATCTACCAAGTGAAGCTGAATCTAACCAATCTCCCCAAGACTTGAAAAATAAACTATCCCAGCAAATTCAAACAGTAACTCAAAATGCATCAGCCACTGCTAATACAGCCAAGACACAACAGATTAAAAACCTGATTAAAAATGCTGTGAGAATCAATCTAGGAGTCATCATATCAGGTGTTTGCTTTATTACCTTATGGAATCTGACTCGTTGGACACGTATCATTTATAAAGATGTTTGATAATAATGTTTATTAGTAGCCAGATAAACCAATTTAAACAAGTGTTTTTACTTCGATTCAAACCCTCACTTCAAACCCAGTGGTTTTACATACTTAGTCTTTTTACCACCTTCGGCATTTTACATTTAAGTATAGTTGCGAATCACCCGATTGAAGGTGAGGAAATTTACTTTTATGCACTCTATTGGGCAGGTATTCTGTTCTTGCTGTGGCAAAATCGGCAACAACCGAATACGACCATTTGGTTTTCTAACTTGTTGGGTTTAGGACTATTATTTACGGTAATACTTAAACCTCTATATTTGTGGAATTTAGACCTATTGCTATTTCGCTTTGGTCCTATCTTCGCTGCTTTAGGGTTAGGATTACTATCTTTTGGCTTTTCAGGGTTAAGGGATCATTGGCGCTTATTTTTATTGTTGTGTTTGATGCTTTTTCCTTATGGCTTCATAAACGAATTTTTAGATTTTCGGCTTCACTTTAACGAGTTGACTGCAACTATATCCGCTTTCTCACTCCACTATTTGGGGTTTCAAGCTACTTCATCTGGTGCTTTCGTAAAACTGCCTACAGGTCAAGTTGAAGTCCTCTATTTCTGTACCGGAGGTGTGCTGATTGTATGGCTGATGAAGCTTACTCTCCTGATCGTGATAGTCGCCTTTCCCTTGACTTTGCGGCAGAGCTTATGCTTAATTTTATCTGCCATTGGTACGGGATTTTTAATCGGTTGTATTCGCGTAGCTTTGTTGGCTGTTGTGGTTAATAAGCACAGTCTGTTTGAATATTGGCATAGCTACACGGGAGGATCTATCTTTATGGTAACGGCAACTATTACCTATGCAGGGTTATGTAATTGGATACTCCCATTAGAACTGTTAGATTCTAAAGAAAAATATGACCCTACTGCAATAGTCCCGGTCAAGCCTAAAAGGCGCTTATTCCTTATCGCTACCTGGGTAGGAATTGTGTTAACTGCTACTTATTCAATAACTAGCAAACGGCTGCTAATCACCTCTATTTTTCCAGATACACTTTCTCTTAATAGCTGGCAACAAGTCACTGCAAAATCTCCTCCTCAACAAAAATCTGATACTCCCATAACTCCTAAATTTGAGGTAGTGCAATCTGGAAAGGATTATAGTTATGTCAAAAATAACCAGAGGTTGGTATTGCAGATGCGCTATGTTGTAAATACTAGAGGCGAGTCAAATCCTTTTTTACAGCAAAGCAAAAACTTAGTCAACGATAGCCAGAAAAACGTTAAATATTTAAAAGGAATTGGCTACTATGCCCTCTACAGTGACAGCAAACAAGCATATTTGACAGCCTGTATTAATCCACGTGGAGGTAGTACTGTCACTTCGGCTCAATTTATGCAAAATCGTTATACTTATGACTTAACTTGGAGTCGGATAATACCTTGGGTTTTGGGTAAGGAAGTTCTTAGAGATAACCGCTGTATATGGGCACAGTTGTCTGTTCCATCGAATGGAGTCGCAGATGCTAATATTTACTCGGTTTTAGAATCAGCTTGGACTGCTAATTATACTGCATGGCAATCCCAATTTTTGTTCAAAAAACATTAATCATAACTATAGTTCATTTTTTTCCTTGCTAAAATTTCCTGCGACTTTGACAACACTTCGTCCGGATCGAAAGGTTTGGTCAGGTATAAATCTGCGCCTACTTCTTCCCCTTTCTGTTTATCAAACTCTTGTCCCTTGGCAGTCAGCATAATAATATAAATGTCTTTTATACCAAGAAGTTTTTAACTTGATGGCAAACATCGAAACCGCTCATTTTCGGCATCATCACATTGAGGAAGACGAGGTTGGGTTGCTCGGACTAGTTGCAATTTGAGGGATACCGAGTTGTTTTTCAACGACAGAAAACCTGGAAAGAGAAAATTTTCGACTTGGGAAAGAGATACATTATTACTCAGATGTTAGGTCTTGATTATGCTGATAACATCATTTTGATTGCCACTAAGGCAAGTTTTAACGAATACCTTTGCTAAAAAAACAGTATGAAGAGAGAGGGCTGATGTAGTAGAGTTATATTCTTCCAAAAAAACAACTCGATTCAATTGTGCCAATGGTTGAAGCTGTTGGTGCTTCAGTAATATGTTTATCACCATACTCACCAGATTTTAACCCAATTGAGTTATGGTGGTCACAACTTAAGTCATTCTTGCGGATGTTTTCACCGACTACAACAAAAATGGTAGATCGAATAATTTCAGTTGCACTCGACTTAATAAATCCTCAACATTTAAAAAACTGGTTTGCTAATTGCTGCTACTGTACCTCATAGCAGCCGGAAATGCTGTAAGCTCGTCGATCCTAATGCCAATGCGATGTTTTGTAATTTCATGTGTTCGCTCGAATAATATTCTGGGTGTAATACGGTTCAGTTAAGCCTAAAGGTCGGGTATTTAAGACTTTCAATTTTCACAATTCAAATAGGATTGCTATAGAGCTAAAACTTCCTGCGACTTTGACAATACTTCATAGGGATCAAAAGGTTTGGTTAGGTATAAATCTGCGCCAACCTCTTCCCCTTTCTGTTTATCAAACTCCTGTCCTTTGGCAGTCAGCATAATAATATAAATGTCTTTCATGCCAAGGACTTTCTTAACTTTGTGGCAAACATCAAAACCGCTCATTTTAGGCATCATCACATCGAGGAAGACGAGGTTGGGTTGTTCGAGCTTGATTTTTTCCAAAGCATCCTCTCCATCCTTAGCAGTTAGTAACTCTACACCATCGTCTTCGAGATCCTCAAGTGTTTGCTCCATTAAGAGCCTGATATGAGATTCGTCATCTGCAATTAATATTTTTTTTGTCATAATTTCCTTCACAAGTAAAAACTCTTATTTTTTGATAATAAACTTTTTATGACTAATTGTCATTTGTTTTTTGCTTTGATAACAAAAGAAAAAATATGTTTTCCAACCATTTTTCAATTTGCAATGTATTGATTAGGTTATATTGCTCTGAAGTCATGGAGTCAACAATAATCAGATCGGGTCTTGGAGGAGCGTCTCTACATCCATTGTTTTGCTCCCTAAGTGAGACTCAATCGGGTAAGGTAAGGTAAAGGAGAAGTTACTGCCCCCCCCTAGTTCGCTTTCAACCCAAATTCGACCACCGTGATGTTCCACGATTTCTTTACAAATGGGCAACCCTAAGCCAGTGCCTTTGGGTTTGTCGGTGAGAGTGTCGCCTACCTGTTTAAATTTTTCAAACACCTTTGGCTCGTCTTCTTTGGCAATCCCTATGCCGCTGTCAATAATACTAACTGTAATCTCTTGACCCGTCCGCCTAGCTCTACAGGTAATATAACCTTGGTCGGTAAATTTGACTGCATTAGAAATGAGATTAATTACGACTTGGATTAGGCGATCGCGATCGCCAATAATTTCTGGTAATCCCGGTTCAATTTCCTGAATGAGTTCCAGCTTTTTCTGTTCAAATAAAGCGGTGGTAGCTGCGATCGCCCGTTCTAGAAGTTCTTTAACAGACAAGGGATTCGTCTGCCAATCCACCTTACCAGCTTCCATCTTGGCAAGATCGAGGACATCGTTGATAAGGTTTTTCAGCCGCTCTCCCTCTTCCACAATAATGTTGATATTGTCTGAAACTTGCTGGACTGAGCGTTGGACTTTCTTATTGTCTGTAGTTACTAAGGGAAAGATGGTTTCTTCCAGTTTTTTCTTGATGAGCTTGGCAAATCCAATTACTGAAGTTAGAGGAGTTCGTAATTCGTGGGAGACAGTGGAAATAAAGTCCGTCTTCATTCGGTCTACTTCTTTCTCGAAGGTAATATCCCGGATCAGGATCACCCAGCCAATCAACAGATTTTCTCCTTCGGCAGTGGGGTCGGAGTCTTTGAGAATGGCAGTGGCAATAGCTGCACCAATCCGTTGATTGGCTAGTTCGACTTCGGTGTTGAAAACTTTTTCGGTGTTCCTCTTGGTCAGGGTTAAAAGGTCTGCGATCGCACTTGGAAAAACTGTTTGACAATCTTGACCAACTAAATTGGTATTTTCCAAGTCGAATAGGTGGAGCAAAGCTGGATTGACTTGGGTAATTTTGCCTTGTGAGTCTACGACGAGCAAGGCATCTGCTAAACTCTTGATGATAGCGTTTACATAGCTAAGGGCATCTTGCAATTGAGTCGAGGTGGTTGCTAACTGTTGAGCTTGGCTATTGACAATCTGGAACTGTTCCTCGGTCTGGGTGTACAACCGTGACTGCTTAATGGCGATCGCTAGCTGATCGGCTACCGCTTGTAACAGTTCGACTTCATGGGTTTGCCAACTCCAAGGACTGCTGCGAATGCAAACTAAATAGCTAGGGGTTTCATCGTCAGGAATCAGTACAGGTAAAGCTATATAACTAATAATTCCCATTTGCAAATAGGCAGATTCTACCATTGCAGACAGACCGGGTTCTGTAACAATATCGTTACAACGGGCGATCTTCCCTTGCTCCAGATGAGCGGCTAAGTCGCCAAACGGTTCGAGACTCAAAACTCCCAACAGAGTCTTTTGGTCTGGTTGCCGATGTTCGCAGACAACTTCCAAGCTACGGTCATCCTGACGATACTTGCCAAATATCACCCGGTCTAGATCGAGGTGATTGGCAATTTCATCCACCGTTGTTTGTAATGTGGTTCGCAGATCCAAAGACTCCCGAATGCGCTTGGTTAGACGATTGAGAAGCGCCTCTAGCTCGGCACGGGTACGGGTGCGATCGAAGGATTGCAGGTGCTGCATGGCGATTAAAATCGCCACGATTAAAAGTACTGCCAACACAGAGGCTAGGAGATTAAGAGAATCTAGTTTTCGCTCAAAATTGGCTTTGGGAATAATCAAGACAATGGACCAGTCTGCTCTTTTCAGGTGAGCGTAAGCTACATAAACTTGCTGACCTTCTATTTCCACACTGCGTACATCAGGTTGTTTACACTTGTCAGTATCTTTAGCAATATCTTGTAAATAGGAGTTTATCTTTTCCTGCGTTGTGTGAATCGATCTGTAGTGGGGATCGGGAATGGGTTTCCCTTGAGAGTCGAGGGCAAATGCGTAGCTGCCATTTTCGTCGATTGAGTCAAGAACCTTTGAAATCCGGTCTATAGAAATCGAACCAACTAGTACGCCAACAGGTTTGGATTTAGCTTGTACGGCAGGCAGTTTTAACTCTTCTCGATTACAGGTTTGAATGGTGGCGCTTTCCGCTGAGAGTTGACTGCGATAAACGGTGGGAATCGAAAAGATCGGGGCTGTAATATTCACTCCGAGCTTCCCCGTTGTGCGTGAAATCAGAGGATTATCGACAAAGACCTCTCCTGCTACTGCCCGTTGAAAGTAACGGCGATCGCTTACATTTTTTTGGTTCTTAACTGGAGTAACCGCGTAGAAGGAGCCATCAAGATTTGCCATCGCAAACGAAAAATCTGTCAGCCGCTTTTGGTCTAGTTGCAAGTAGGGTCTTGCAATTGCCCATTTCATCGACCGGACTTCAAAGGTATTAGCGATTGTTTCCACTTCTGCCTTCCAAGTGGCGAGCCAATCATCAACTTTCGCTACTGCTATCTGCACTTGCAGTTGTGCATTTGACTTTAAGCTTTCGAGGATGAGGCTGCGAAGAAACTGGTAACTAGTAATGCTTATTGCTCCCACTGCAAAAATACTGCTACCAAGCAGCAAATAGGAAATGAAGCGGTGGGGTTGCCATTGTTGCTGATATTTGCTCCGTGTCTTCCGCCATCTTTTTTGTGCCCAAGTGTCAAGTCTCATTGTACTATCCTCTTGGAGTCCGTTGTACGGCTAACATTGTAATATCGTCAAATTGATCGGCAGAAGCAATGTGAGCGATCGCACTCACTTGAATGCGTTCTATCAAAGCTGCTGCCGACTCTGCTGGTTGTAATAGTGATACTAATTTCTTCTCGGTGAAGAACTGACCGCTTGGACAGCGAGCGTCAGGAACACCGTCGGTATAGCCCAAGAGGATGTCACCCGGTTGGAGGTACACCTGCTGAATTTTAAAATTTATGTTGGGTAACATACCCACAGCAGGACCAGTCGGCATGAGACGCTGCTTCACGCCAGATGAATCGAGAATAGCTAAAGGCTCATGTCCGCCATTCACGTAGGCTAGTAAACCAGTGATAGGGTTTAGCACGCCGAAAAAGAGTGTGGCAAACATATTTAAGTTGCTATGGTTTTGGGCGATGTAATCGTTGGTGAGTTCAACAGCTTTGAGGGCATGGATTTGGGTAATGTTAGTTTCTATTGTCTGGTCAATAGAACCATTCAAAGTAGTAAGTAGTTCGTTACTAAGGATGGTCAACCCCTGCAAGGAGGTTTGACCGGAAAAGACGCGGATAAAACTACGAAACAGAGCCATAAACAGCGCTGCACCTACGCCTTTATCGCATACATCAGCAATAACTAGCCCTATACAGCCATCGGGAAGCATGAAGGCATCATAAAAATCTCCGGCAACTTGACGGGCTGGCTGGAAGAAAGCAGCGATTTCCCAGCCTGTTATTTGTAGTATTTGGTCGGGCAGAAAATCTATCTGAATCTGCCGTCCTTTTTCTAGTTCAGTGCGAGCCATTGCCTCTTTGATTTGGTTTTGATGGCGAATAGCATTTTCAATCGCAGAAGCAGCCTGTGAAGCTAATGTGGTCAGGAGTTTAAGGTCTGCTGATGTATATTCAATCGGTTTGTCACTACTGAGATTAATTACGCCAATAACCTCATCTCTAATCTTGAGAGGGGCGCAAATTAGGGAGCATATTTGACCATCGCTCTCAGCATATCTAGTGTCAGACAATACATAGTTGACAATTTCTGCCCTTCCTGTTTGAACAACACTGCCGATTATGCCTTTACCAAGTTCTATGGTTGTTTGTGGGTTGTAACCAGTACCAAATGTTACGACTATTTCCAGCCTTTCTAGCTCTTTATTCAGCAACATTACACATGCACTCGTTGCTTTTATGAGTTTCCCAGCCTCCTCAATGACTAATTCTGCAACTTTTTGTATTTCTAAGTTGCCAGATAGCTTTTCGGAAAGCTTATACAGCAGGCTAATTTCTCGATATTTATCTAATAGTTCACCTGTTAGCGATTTTTTCTCAACCTCTTGAGTTGCTAAATGGCTGAGTAGAGATGCGATAAAAGAAGCCTTCTCCCCGCCACTGACCTCTCCAAGCACCTCATTGCCAAGCTCTATAAAATATTTACCCGCAGGATTCTCTATTTTTTCACCAAATAGTAATTTGCCATTTGCATCTAAGATATTTATAGGATTGTCTAGAGTATTGATATAATTTTTAATGATAGAGATGACTTCTTTTTTAGAAACAAGTTTGTTTAAACTAATTTTAATCATATAAATATTGAGTTGCTAATTGCTATAAGGTTACTATTTAATTTTTGTTGGCGTAGCCTCCGCTAAGAGTGCGGGTTCTCCGAAGGAGTATGCGCTTAAAAATATGTAGGGTGCGTTAGCGGTCTTCGTAACGTACCAAACCCATAATTACGGTGCGTTACGACTTCCGTCTAACGCACCCTACAATACTTTATAAATCTAGGACTTATGCAAAAAAATTGTAGTTTTTCGTTAAAATGAGTAAGTCCTAAAGTCAACCTCTTAGCTATCAGCCATTAGCAAAAAATCATCGATTCACAACGAAGGTGTTTCGATTACGGTCTTCAATCCGCTTATAAAGTAACTGATCGACACCTTCAATTGCTAGATACACTCCCAGTTTACCAAGAGGTCGCTGTTCGATTGGCAGTTTTATAAGTTCCTTTTCTAGGTTCAATTTCTGCATGGGGTCAAAGGCTGCACCAGTATCCTCGATGTAAAGGGTTAGGGCTTGCTCGTCAATATTGGCTTGTAACTTTATTAACCCTTGCTGTCCTGCTTCTTCATAACCGTGAAGAATAATATTGGTGGCTATTTCGTCTACTGCTAGTCGGAGGTTATAGGCAGCTTTTTTATCCAAGCCAGCAGCAGCAGCAACTTCCTTTACGTAGCTGGCGATCGCGCTCAAAGAGTCTAGGGTTCCAGGTACAATTAAAGGTTGCATAGCCAGTAAAAAAATCGCAAAACAAAATAAAACTTAGGCGCTCATTGACCCGGTTTCTACCATGTTTGGACAACCAAATACTCATCGAAAAACCAGGTTTATTTTTCTATACCATTTGTAGCTGGGCTTCGTCATACCGATCCACCACTATTACACCTTGGTCAAATCCAGTCTTTTGGAAAGTTTCCAGCACCATTTCTTGAGCTCCAACCACATAAATATCTACATCAGTACCCATTTTTTGTTTAGTGTAGATAAGGACTCGTAGACCTGCGCTGGACATATATTCTAAGTCCTGCATCATCAAAACAAGACTTTTTGGATTAGCGGCTTTCGCTTTATCTACTTCTGCTTTGAATATTGGTGCAGAATTTGCATCCAATTCTCCAGATAAAGTGATTTTAGCGGTGATTGTACCCAGTGTGGCGTTAAAAGTCATAATTTTGTCCTTTGTTATTTGTTATTTGCTTCTGGCTTTATATACGGGGTCAATCCAAAATCCGAAATTGAATGACCAATCTTATTTACCGACTAAAATAGCTACAGACCGCTCTCCCATGAGCAATCCGTGCTGATTTTCCAATATCGGTTCTGTACCTGGTTCCCAGATGTCTGCGGGTGATGTGACACCTGTATTGGCAAAGACGTGCCACTGCATTCCTGATGGTAATCCTGGGATTTCAAACCAGTGAGCCTCCCAGTGCATATTCATAGCTACATAGACATAGTTGTCTACAACCGTTCCCGACTTTGCATGTTTACCGCAAAGCATAAAAGCCAGGGTGCGACTGGACTCTGACCAGTCGGCATTCCATGCTTTAGTGCCGTGCCAGGTGATATCTGCATAGCCACTACCAACATAATCCACATTGCGGAAGTGCTTCTGATTTCTCAGCACTGGGTGGGCGTTGCGGAAAGCTAGGCAGTATTTGAAAAACCGGAACAGGTCGTTATTGGATTGCAACAGCGTCCAGTCCATCCAGTTTAGTTCGTTATCGTGGCAGTAAGTATTGTTGTTGCCTTGTTGCGATCGCCCTACCTCATCTCCCATAAGGATCATCGGTACTCCCTGGCTGACCATCAACATTGCCACAGCATTTTTAATTTGCCGCTTCCGCAAAGCGTTGATGCCCGCATCGTCCGTCCATCCTTCTGCACCACAGTTCCAGCTGTCGTTATCGTTGCCACCGTCGTTGTTGTTTTCCCCGTTAGCCTCGTTGTGCTTGTTGTTAAAAGAAACTAGGTCAGCGAGGGTAAAACCGTCGTGGCAGGTAATAAAATTAATTGATGTAGCAGGTGCCCGACCTGCCCACGCATAAAGGTCTGGCGAACCTTGCAGTCGCTGTGCCATATCTCCTACCCGTCCTGGTTCGCCTTTAAGGAATTTGCGAATGCCGTCGCGGTACTTGCCGTTCCACTCAGCCCACCGACCAAAGGCGGGGAAAGAACCA
Source organism: uncultured Calothrix sp. (assembly GCA_964242965.1). Classification (GTDB taxonomy): domain Bacteria; phylum Cyanobacteriota; class Cyanobacteriia; order Cyanobacteriales; family Nostocaceae; genus JANNFJ01. Next base: position 48,343 of record CAXTCQ010000014.1, read on the forward strand.
ACTTGGTAGAGTCCGCCTGCATCCCAAGCTTCGGCAATTAGGTTGCATTTGGCTAATATCGGGTCAAATGCCAGCGATTCTAGCAATGGCGGGTTAGCCATCGGTGCCCCCCAAGGGTCGCGCCCCAGGATAGAGGCAAGGTCAAAGCGGAAGCCATCGATGTGATACTCAGATGCCCAGTAGCGCAGGCAGTCGAGTACCATGTTGCGAACGATGGGGTTATTGCAGTTGAGGGTGTTACCAGTACCACTAAAGTTAAAGTAATACCCTTCTGGGGTAAGCATGTAGTATGTCTGGTTGTCAATACCCCGAAAGGAAATAGTAGGGCCGTTCTCATTGCCTTCTGCTGTGTGGTTGAAGACAACATCGAGAATCACCGCAATGCCATTTTTGTGTAGTTCTTTGACCAGGGTTTTGAGTTCATCAACTTGCATCCCAAATTTGCCGGTAGCTGCATACCCAGCCTTGGGTGCAAAGAAGCCAACGGTACTGTAGCCCCAATAATTCAGTAACATTTCCCCTGTTTGCGGGTTAGGGCGGCTGTTCTCAAACTCGTCAAATTCGTAAACGGGCATCAGTTCGATACAGTTGACACCCAATTCTTTGAGGTAAAGGATTTTTTCACGGATAGCAGCAAAGGTTCCTGGATGCTTTACGCCTGAAGAGGGATGGCGGGTAAAGCTGCGGACGTGCATTTCGTAGATAATTTGATCTTCAGGAGGGATTTCCAAAGGACGGTCATTTTCCCAGTCAAAGTCGTCAAAGACAAGACGCGATCGATGCTGGTAGATGTTATTCCAATCAGGGGTTTCTCTCCAAATATCTCTACCGCCGATAACCTTGGCGTAGGGGTCCATGAGAATTTTACTGGAGTCAAACCGATGATGACCTTCGTCGTGGTTGACTGGACCATCCATGCGGTAGCCGTATTCGATGTTCTCGCAATCCAAGTCGAATACAATCATGCTGAAGACATTGCCAACCCGAAACTCATCGGGAAACGGAATTTCCACCATCGGTTCCGGAGAGTGCTTTTTGAACAGCACTAATGTGCAGGATTTGGCATAGCGTGAATATATTGAGAAATTAACTCCTCCCGGCACTAAAGTGGCTCCGAAAGGCAACGGACGACCGGGACGCAGCTTGAACCCACGCTCGTTGCGGGTAGGATTAATGTCTATTCTTTCTAGAACCATTTTCGCCGTCCTGGGATTATGCAGTGGGTAGAACCAATTGCTTGACTTTGAGAGCTTCTAAGCCTGACTCAAGGGTATCGCGAGTTGTAAAAAAGTCGAGGAATCCAGTGATGGACATGGTGTCCTTAATTTCTTCGGCAAGCCCTACCAAAACAATTTCGCCGTTTTTACTGACTACCTGTCGATACAGCGATAGCAGCATCCGCAAACCAGCACTGGACATATATGGTACTTTGGTCATATCCAGCAGCAGCTTCGCCTGTTGTTGGGCTAGTGGTAAAACTTGAGCTTGGACTAAAGGTGCAGTATTGCCATCCATATCACCTGCTATTTCGATTACGCTAACTTGTTGAAGGGTGTTAACGCTGAGGTGTTCTTGGACTGGAGGTGTCGTATGTACGTCTACGGTAACAGCTGCTTTGACCTCTGTTACTTCTAGTGTCTTGATATTGATCTCCATGTTGCTTCTGCCGACTATTGGCTCTACTGATTAGGGACGATTTGAACTTTGACTTTCACTTGTTTTTTTGTATGCGGCAGTTTAACCGTCAAAGCGTCGGCATCGAAATTGATATACGGTTCTTCGTCGATCCAACAAGCACCAATCTTCACGCTTCCAGGGGGTAAAATATCTGGTTGCACTCGCAGGATATTATTTTTGAAGGCTCCTGGCTGAGGTTTGAAGTATAAGTCCATCGGCTGCTTGGCAATCAACAAATTGGTGTAAACTGTTGAGAGGTAGCAGAGTTCAGTTGAGTGATAACCGCTCATTGAGTGGCTACCTTTGAAGCGCTCGTTACCCATGAGGAAGGGTAGTCCGTTTGCCAGGACGTTGAAGTAAATGCCGCCGTCGTCATGGTCGAGGAAGTGGGCATTGTAGAAGGCTGCGGCTTCACGGGCATGACGCAAATATTCAGGATTCTGAGTGGTACCGTTCAAGATCAGGTAGGCTAAAATTGCTTGTTCTTGCTGCCACCATGCTTTGCGATCGTGCCAGACCAAGCGGTGTTGTTCTTCTCCCTCGCCGAGTACGCGCTCCACAACGTCATACCAGCCACCACGCTGTTGGTCGCTACCGACATTGGGCATCAGGCGAGCAATTTTTTCCGCCAAAGCCACGTATTTATCTTTGGGTTTGAGATTTTGTATCCGCATTAAGTTCCAGGCAATTTTCAGGTTATGCCCAACCACAGCGCGGTTTTGCTGCCAGCCCCAGGTTTGGTCGTGGCTCCAATCTTCATGGAACTTTTCCTGGACAAAGGGACTGTTGTCGTAGTCTGGAAAGTATTTTTCAACTGTGTCAAAGGTATACTCCAGCATGTCGGCATATTTCTGTTCGCCGGTTGCCAGCCACAGGTTGATTAGGTAAGCCGGGGCGTGATCGCCAACTGAGTTCCAGTTCTTACGGGCGCGGTTGTGACCGAGTGATTCAGCACGCGGGTCGAGGGTGATGGGGTCGATGTGGGAGAAATAGCCAGTGCCTTCTTTATCTAAGAAGAATTTGTCAAATAAATCGACGGTCATCTCGGCATCTTTAAGAATGCGCGGGTCGCCTGTAATCCGGTATGTTTGGATGGGGCCTGCCAAAGCATAAATTTGTTCATATGCCGGGATAGCATCGTAGTCATCGCCAAACTCCGAGGTCAGGAGTTTTTGCTCCCGATTGCCTGTTACTTTAATACCGTGATACCAGTAAATCAGGTTTTCTTCAGGGTCATAAAACCGCATGTGCTGGCGCAGGTATTCGGTGCCTTTTTCAGCGGCTTCTAGGAAGCGGTCTTCGCCAGTCATCAAGTAGGCTGAGGCAAAACCATAAACTAAACGGGAAATGGTGTCAGTTTCTTGGAGATAATCATCTTCACGCTTTTTGACACCAGTTACTCTCAGGTAGGTACGATATTGCTGATAATCGATTTGATTTTCGGGATAGTTGAACTGCCAATAGAGGTAACTATCGGCAATTGAACGCACTTGCTTGACCAATTTGGCTCTTCATGCTGATATTTGCCTGGTTGCTCGCCCGGAAAGACAAAGGATTTGACTTCAAATTTGTATCCTTCTCCTTGAGGGTAGAAAACGCCATAGGCAAATACGTGCTGACCGGGAGTGAGCATCTCTGCAAGGCGTTGCGTACAGTCGTTGTTAGGTTCCTCTAAGTTTTGGGTAATTCGACCCCAAGTAGTAGGGGTAAGGTATGCTTGGAATTCCCGTCCGTGAGATGTCTTGATACCGAATGATTTTTCCGAATGATTAAAGTATGTAACATACCCAGTAATCGTATCGGAAAATGAAAAACTCATGTGATCCATTGAATTGTCTCCAAGCTAGAGTGTTGGACTTTAACGGATGAAATCTCTATTGATTGCGGAGCCTTGGTTCTAAAGGGGTAGGAAGATGTAGCAAATGGCTACAACAGTGAAGTTTGTAAATTTTTAGCGATCACTTTATTGATTGTGCAATTGTCTTCATTGTCTCTTCTCATTCCCCTAAATCGGTTCAGTAATTTTACGGAACTTTATGCATATAACCCACATTCTGCAAATCGTGTACTTTACGAGTACTCTTTTTCAATGCTCTATGCTTCTTTAGCATCCTTAATCCAATGAATAATGGTAGTCCTAGTACGACTCCTTGGGATGGAGAGAAGTCAAAGGGAACAGTAGCGGAAGCAGCTGTGAACTTAGTGCCATTTAAATCAAAATTATAATATGCTTGATTAAATGATGAACCAGTACTCGTATATGAAAGTGCCGGATTTCCAAACCCATCTTCAAAAAAGTTTCTCCCCCATGTGTCTCCCGTAGCATTAGAGTTACTGGCGTAAAAGTTCCAACTGTTAACGGCTCCGCTGACGACCCGAATCTGATTTTTTGCTAGTGTTGATGAATAATTATTGTTTTGGTAATAATTACTGCTGTTATCTAATGTGTATGTCCCGCTTACTCCATTTTCCTGAAAGGACAAAGAAGTAATGTTAAAAGTGTTATCCCCACTTCCTGTATAACTTAAAGTTCCACTACCACTGATAGCGGGACTGGAGTTGCCATTTAGAGGTAATAAATAGGTGAAATTCCAAGAGAGTGCTTGTGCTTTGGGTGAAGCGACCATTAACGCTAATCCAGCTAAACTAGCAGCAAAACTTAAGTGCTTTAAGTTCATTGTTTTCTCCTATCGCAAACAGCTTAATGCAGTATTTTCTACAAAGGACTTAGGGACTTCCAAAAAATAAAATCTCCACATAGTAATAATCATTACCAACGGGGGAGGGAGCAGCAGCCGACAATAGCTCTCCTCCCCCTTTTGTGGCTATATCTCAATACGGTTCAGTTAAGCCTAAAAGGCTGATTAGTGATGTGAAATATAGGTTTCAAGGAAATTGGTTCCAGAAGCAGTTATTGTCACAGAAGTATTGCATTTTAGACTGTAATTAAATCTTGAGCAGTTATCTCCTCAATCCTTATCCTACTCTCTGAAAGCAATTCGATGATTTTTTTAGCAAACAGATGACAGTGAGCACCACTCCTTCCTGTGACTAAATCTCCATCTACTACCACATCTTGATCGGTATAGATAGCACCCATATTCACAATATCGCCGTGTAAATTATTGTGACAAGTTACAGGGCGACCTTTTACTAATTGCGGCACCGGAGAGACTAGCCACATGCCATGACAAATAATCCCTTTGAGGATGCTTTTTTCCGCAAATGCTCGCTTGAGAAAATCAGTAGCTGGTGGAAGTTTATTAATATCCTCTGTGTACCTGAGTCGATCCGACACCATAGCGGATGGTACAATGATGGCGTCATAGCTCTTGAGTTCTTCGTCATCCATGCCCTCAAAGCTTTTATGACATTCAAATGGCACATGGTATTCATGTCCCTTGAAAGTTAGGGAAGGTTGTCCCCACAAACGGGTTAAGAAATGGAGTTCGGCACCTTCTTCTGGAAAGCGATAAGAGTAGTACCAAATCTCATGTTCGTAAAAGTCACTTTCAATGAGGATGCCAATTTTTTTACCTTGTAGTTTCATTATGCCTCCGAGCTAGATTTTTGGACAATATATATAGACGATTTGCTACTCATCTATTTCAGAAGAGGAGGATTGTCCTCATCAACGAATCCTTGGCTAATTTCAACAATTCTACCGTCGGGATCGGCAATCCAGACTGTACGCCACCCCTGAATGTAATTGTCGAAGTTAAGGGGACCCAAGGTGATCTTGGCATCCTCCCCCATTTCAGCTAACTTGGTGTCCACATTATTAACCTTAAAGGCAAGATGACGGACTCCGGGGTACTGAGATCCATCGTTGATGGGAGGTAGGACAGGTGATTCTTCCTTTGCCCGAAACAGTTCAAGGTAAAATGCACTATCACCCATCTTGATAAAAACAATCTGATCGCCGTCAGGAAGTTGCGATACCCTTGCTCGTTTGAAACCAAAATGTTTGGTATAGAATTTTTCAGTATAAATGGGATCTTTACAGTTGATTGCAACGTGAGAAAAGATTTGTGAGATCATGATTTACTTCAACTCCTTCAAAGAGAGAACACGATAATTCATGATGACTGGTTGACCTGTAGTAAAAGACTTGACTATCTTCCAAGCTTGTTCAGCACGAAACGCCAAACAGGAGTTATCATTCTTTTGTGCTTTCCAAATTACAGCCAGGTTGATACTTACATAATCTGATTTCTCTTGAATGTCAAGCTTTTCAAGAATATGTTCTTGATGAGAATAGCTTCGACCAACTTCTTCATACCATTTAGAAAATTCATCTTTATTTCGTAGTGTTTGCTCTGGAAATTCCATTTCTAGGTTAGTCTCAGAAATCATCGGGAGGATTTCTGATACTGCTACGTGTTGGCTGAGTTTGTCGAACCAATTTTGTACAAATGTGCTTATCTCATTTTCATTTAGGGGTTTAGCTAACTCAGTAACCAATCGAAATTTCTCCGAACGAGGAGTACCATCCAAACAGGGAACGAATGTATCCCATCGAGATGGTGATTTTGCTAAATGCGCGTCTAGGTGTTCCTGGCTTTCCCACTGTTCAAATAGGGTAAAGTTGTAGGGGGTATCTTGATGCTGAAGCCAGACAAAGTTGATACAGCCTCGATCTTGATGAGATGATTGCTCAATAGCAGAAAGTGTGCTTAACGCTTCTGACTCGCAACCTGATTTGACTGTGATATGAAGCATAAAAGTTAGCATGATAATCTACCCCTCTGTTGGTAACTTGACTCCAAGCTGCCTCATTAAACCTGTTGTATCGGCTTGAACCCAACGCTCCACAATTTTGTTATTCTCAATCCGATAAATTTCTATACTAGTCCATTTTACTAGCTTGTTTGTTGCCTCGATACCCAAGAATTTACCAACATGTTTGCCATTTAATGTGACATGGAGAACAACCCTGTTCCCGTCTGCCGCATATACCTCATTCTGGGTTGACTGCATATCTAAAGCATTATGAGCCGCAGCTATAATCTTTTTCAACTCATCTAAACTGGATACGCTCCAGGCTGGATTTCTATCGACAAAGGAAGGAGAAAATAAATCGTCCATTCCATCGTAATCGTGACTATTTACAACATCATTAAAATGGCGGATAAGACGGATATTGTCTTCATCTGATGGCATTTTTTAACCTCCTCAAATCTCTAATTTGCGTTTTAACTATTAAATTTTGATCCTGTACTAAACATACAATGGCATCCAATATGGTTCGGTTATCTCTAGAAGATCCCCTAACCCTACCTTGTACACAGAAGTCGGTACAACCCATATTCCGCCTGGGATTGAAAATCCCAGTCTCATAGCATGTGTGTACACCGTAGCCTCAAAAAGGGGGGCTTTATTCTCCGTTGAAGCCCTGCAAATCAGAGGTTATGGATGCATAAAGTCTTATCCGAACCGTATTGCAATGGTATCTACACTTCTAATCGTTTTTAACGACTTTTAAAAAGGTAGAGATACCCCTAGTTGTCGAACTAACCCTAATAGGTCATCCTGAGCCCAGCGTTCGACAAACTTACCATTTTCTATTCGCCAAATCTCAGTAGTTGTCCAGTTTAAGTCTTTATTTGAGGGCGGCATATTTAAGAACGTGCCGATATGCTTACCTGTCAGTTTCGCTCTAGTGATAACTTTGTCATCTACTACAATTATATCTTCTAAAGTTGCCTGTATGGCAAGAGCAGAATGTGCTATTTCTAGAGCTTTTTTATAATCAGCCAAACTGTTGACTTCAAAACCTGGATGACGATCTACAAAAGATGCATTAATCACTTTGTCAAGCTCATCATAATTATGAGCATTCATCGCTGTAAGAAAGCGATTGTAGAGATTGATATTGTCTTGTTCTAATGACATTGTTAATATTTGATAGTGTACATCCTCGATCATCTTCTCTCCTTACTGTCCGCACCTGACACCAATCATTTCAGGATGCACATTCCCCTCCAAAACTAGATCAATTAAAAATGGTCCATTATGTGCTAATGCCTGTTTGATAGCAGGAGCGATTTCTTCAGGTTTCTCAACCCGAACTGCCTCAACCCCCATCGAACGCGCCATTTCATCAAAGCGGATAACTGGTTTAGACAAATCAAAACTTAGGGGAAAATCATGCTCTGGGATACCTTGCTCTCTCCAGTAAGCCTGGATGTTCAACTGTAATATCCTGTAAGATTTGTTGTTGCAGACAACAAACTTGGCATCGACGTTATGGCGAGCAGCTGTCCAAAGAGCTTGGATGGTATACATAGCACCACCATCACCCGTAAACCCAATCACCGTCTTGTCAGGATTAGCGATTTTGGCACCAATGGCTCCCGGTATTCCCACACCTAAGGAACCACCACGGGTGAGAAAGTAGTGTCCTGGTTGAGTTGTCGGTCTGTATCGTGTAATTGCAGGGGAGTTAGTCAGAGCTTCATCGAAGATAATAGCATCTTCTGGTAATTGCGCTGCTAGTTCTTCCATGAAGCGAGAGAAATAAAGCGGTACAGCATCTCGAACGGTGCGATCGCGCTCTAACTCACCCTCACGTTTGTCTTTTTTTGCTCTAGCAATTTCAGCAGTTCGAGTAATAGCTGCTTCTTTCTGCTGGGGTGTCATAACTGCTTCAAGCAAACTTGCCACCTTACCAAGGGTGAGTTTTGGATCGCTGACCAATCCCAAATCAACCGGGTGATTTTTAGCAATCTCATAGGCATTTAAATCGATGTGGATGACCTTTGCTCCAGGCGCAAAAATATTACCCAACTCCGGAAATACCTCTGGCAAGAGGTATGTGCCGCAGACTAAATTCACATCCCCCTTTGATGTAATAGGCAAGCTTTGAAAGCCAAACATATGCCCAGTCGCACCCTGGTATAGAGGATGGGACTGACTCATGTTCAACTCCCCATTATTCGCTTCCCACACCTCTGCACCCAAGATTTCAGCAACGCGGGTCAACTCATCCTGTGCGCCAGAAAAAGCTACCCCATCTCCCACAAAAATCATCGGTTTGCGAGCTGCCGTCAACATCGTAATTACAGCCTGAAGAGAATCTTCGTCTGGCACGACTCTGGTAGATGGGAACGAGGTTGGTACTACTTCTTCAACCGCAGGAGCATCCAAAATATCCTGCGGCAGGCAAATATATACAGGCCCCATCGGAGGAGTTGCAGCGATTTTAATAGCACGTCGCAACACCCGGAGTAGCGAAGATGGCTCCATCACCATTGTTGACCACTTAGTCACAGGCTTGGCAAAAGCTACTAAGTCTCCTGCCATCTGGGAATCCATTGCCTGATACTTAATCCCAGCATCACCGCCAATGACTACTAGTGGTGAGTTACCCCGCTTTGCTTGGTACAATGCGCCAATTGCATTCCCCAAACCGGGTGTGCTATGTATTTGCACCACCGTAGGCTTCTGAGTCGCTCGTGCGTAACCATCAGCGGCCATCACGGCAACCGTTTCTTGCAACGTCAGAATGTATTTAAAATCTGGGTAGTCCCAAAGCGCATCCAGAAAACCCTGTTCTACTGTGCCAGGGTTGCCAAACATATAGTGGATACCATCCGCTAGCAGCTGTTCAATAATTGCAAAGCGACCAGTCTTAGCACCCATTGTCAACTCCTGTATAATTTACTAATAAAACTCATACCATTTTTATATGAAGATGCACATTATTAGCCTGCTTTGGGCAGGCTTTGTTTCAATTAGACCCAGGCTTATAGCCTGGGTCGGTCTATGCAGCTTCACATAGAATTGTTATTACCAGCCGAACCGTTTCAATCCCTTTTCCAAAACTTCTACCATCTTGTCGCCAGTGAGATAGGAATCTGGGGTGGAACGACCTGTAACGAAGGGATAATCAACAATTACTGAGGTTTCTTTACCAAAGTTGCCAATGTATGCTCCGTCGGGACCTGTGGCATCTCGCAGAATGTACTCTAAGGGGTAGGGTGGAGGCCCCATGTTGAAGTCGATACCCATGAAGCCCGTGCCGTCATGGTAGTCATACTCTTTGCAGTGCCCGGTGACGTGCTTGCCCCAGATAATACTTTTACGGTTCTCAAGTTCACGGGCAAAAGCGAGGCAGGCAACCCCGTAGCACTCAGCCCCAATTACCCTGCCCATTTTCAAAAAGCTAAGGATAAGGTCATGCACTCGCTGGTTGTTCGCTAAATCCACAATTGGACCGCTTCCACCCACAATTAAAAGAGCATCAAATTGAAATAGAAATTCTTTTCGTACTTTATCGAGTGCTTTGTAATAAGCTTCCAAGTCCCGAATTAGTTTGGAAGAACTGAAGTAAGGCATCTCTGGCATCAGTTCAGAAATGTTCACCGGGTTGTCCAGTCGGGGTGATTTATCGATGTCCCGCACCTTTTGGGCAACTTCCTCGGTCGTAACCGCCCGACCTAGAGGTGGGTCAATAAAATTGGCATCCATACTGGGAGGAAGGGCTACTGGGCGCTTTCCCTTGGGAGTAGCAAATACAACTTCATACCCCGCCCGATCGAAGGTTTCTAGCGGGCCAATCAACTCTTCGCCCCAATAACCCCACTCTGACAATAGTATTAGAATCTTCATTAGCGAATCTCCTTAACATAAGTTTGTTGCGATCGCACTTGACTCGTTGTGCCAGCACATAACGATTAATTGTTTATCCTGAATTTTGAACAAACAAATAATATTAACAATTAGGTAAAAATCTTGACTCGTGTAATTTTTTTATTTATACAATAAGCTGTCAGGACAACACTTTATTATCTCTCTGGCTAATTATTATAAGTATTATAATCGGTTATTTGCCTCAGTATTTATACTTTATTTTTTTCATGCCCCCATTGTTTGCAACTCAATTTTGAGTGACGCGATCGCCGAATTACTCATTTTCCAAGTTACCCCTAATACCTTCTTGATAGGCATTATATTTGTGTAGAGACGCGAAATTACCCTTCGGGAACACTGAGTCCCAAGGGGACTCGCTACGCGAACGTGAACGCGTCTCTACATTAGGATAATGGTTTATTTACAGTCTTAACTGAAACCTATTGATATTTAACCTTTATTTCTTGTCAGTATATTTGACGATGACTATTTAATATTCCGAATTTAAAATTAATTATTAGAAGAGAATGTTGACTAAGTATCAGAATTAAATAACTTGTAATAACTTTTACAAAAACAATTATTCCCAAAGTATTTAAAACCTTTGGGTAAATTTTTTCGTGTTTATAAAGCTGAGGACAAAGACCTTCAAATTCAATGCTAAAAACACCAAGTTACCGGATTATTCATTTGTCTAAATATTATCCTCCATCTCCAGGGGGCATAGAAACACACGTTCAAACCCTAGCTCGAACTCAAGCTGCTTTGGGTGCAGAAGTTCATGTAGTTTGTGTGAATGGATTCGATCGGCAAGGACGTTTAACTAAAAGAACCAAGACTATTAATGAGATGGATGGTGATGTGCGCGTTACAAGGCTCGGCCGGCTTTTATCATTTGCGCGATTTGATATCTGCCCGCAACTTCTTAGCAAATGCCAATTGCTTAATAAACCAAACACCTTAATTCATCTTCATACTCCTAATCCAACAATGCTCATAGCTCTAACGATGCTACACAGTCCTGTACCTTTGGTAATTACGCACCACAGCGACATCGTTAAGCAAAAAATTTTGAAGTATTTATTGCGTCCCTTTGAATACCTAGTTTATAGTCAAGCTTCACAGATTTTAACAACTAGTTCTCAGTATATTCCAGGCTCAAAATTTTTGCGGCTTTATCGTCACAAATTGAGCTATCTTCCACTTGGCTTAGACTTTTCAAATTACATGCAACCAAATCAAAGAGCAGTTGCTTTCAGCCACAGCTTAAAGGAAAAATATGGGGGAGCAATCTGGCTGGTAGTCGGTAGACTTGTCTATTACAAAGCACTGCATATAGCAATTGAAGCCCTAAATATGGTGTCGGGAACACTTATTATAGTTGGTGTTGGACCCTTGGAGCAACAATTGAAAACTCTGGCAAAAAAATTGGGAGTAAGCGATCGCATTGTTTGGTTAGGTCATGTGACTGAGGATGAGCTTGTAGGTGCTTATCATGCTGCAACAGCTCTTTGGTTTCCTTCTAATGTACGCAGTGAAGGGTTTGGGTTAGTGCAGGTCGAAGCAATGGCGAGTGGTTGTCCTGTGATTAATGCTAATATTCCCTGTAGTGGTGTTCCTTGGGTCAGCCGAAATGAACAGGAAGGCTTAACTGTAGCGATTAACGACCCAGTTGCTTTAGCTCAAGCAGCAAAACGTCTGCTTCACGAACCTGGTTTGCGTAAGCAATTAATAACGGCAAGCTACAAACGAGCTAAGTATTTTAACCATATAACAATGGCTCAACGAAGTCTTAAATTCTATGAAGAAGTTTTGAGTCAGGAGTGGAACTACAGGGATACGGGTATAGTAAAGCCCGTCAATTTGTGATGAAGCTTTTGCATATATATTCAGGAAATCTGTTTGGTGGGATAGAAACACTGTTGGTAACACTGGCAAGAGAGCGAAGTCAGTGTCCGCAAATGCAGTCTCACTTTGCCTTATGCTTTGAGGGTAGATTAACAACTGAATTACGAAGCTTAGAGGCTCCCGTTTATCTGCTGGGCAACGTGCGGGTGAGTCGTCCAAGGAGCGTGTGGAGAGCTAGATCGCAACTCCAACAACTTTTGAAGCAAGAGCAATTTGATGTTGTAATTTGTCATTCTTGCTGGTCTCAAGCTATTTTTGGATCGGTTGTTAGAGCTAACCATCTGCCACTGATCTTTTGGTGTCATGACATACCTAATGGTAGACATTTTTTAGAGCAGTGGGCAAAGCAGGTTCCACCAGATTTGGTAATTGCCAATAGTTATTATACCCAAGCTGCTGTGCCGAAACTCTATCAAAGCTACAGCGATGTTCTTTATTTGCCAGTAACTTGTCCGGATATTGGCAATCAGTCCTCGATTCGTCATGCTGTGAGAGCCGAACTCAATACACCTGATGATGCAATAGTCATTATCCAAGCATCCCGTTTGGAGCGTTGGAAGGGTCAAGGGGTGTTAATCTCCGCTTTGGCTCAGTTGCGTGACATACCAAATTGGATATGCTGGCTAGCTGGAGGAGTGCAACGCTCGCATGAGGCTGAGTACCTCAAAGAACTGGAGGTGCTAGCTAACTCCCTTGGTATTGCCCAACAAGTACGTTTTTTAGGGCAAAGGGCTGATGTACCACACTTATTAGCAGCTGCTGATATTCACTGTCAACCCAATACTAGCCCGGAACCATTTGGAATTTCTTTTATCGAAGCCTTGTACGCAGGTTTACCAACGGTTACAACTGCAATAGGCGGAGCGGTGGAAATTGTAGATAATTCCTGCGGGCGGTTAGTTGCACCAAATGATCCCAAGGCACTCAGTCAAGTTTTGGGCTTGCTGATTTCCAATCCCGATCAACGAGCAGCTCTTGCATCTAAGGGAAAATCACGGGCCGCTCATCTGTGTCATCCTCAGAAGCAACTGGCTCAACTTTACAATATCCTCCAATACGGTTCGGTTAATGATTTCGATCCCCCCAACCCCCCTTTACAAGGGGGGCTAAAAGCCTCTTAAAGTCCCCCTTCATAAGGGGGATAATGGTGGATCTATTTTAGGTTAAGCCCCTTATCCGAACCGTATTGCAATATCCTCTCTCAAGTTGTTGAACATAAGGTAGTGGCATGATTTCATCTTACGACAATCAGCAAATAGTTGAAAATCGGGCGAGACAAAGCCTCGGTATTAGTAGCGACCCTGTCTATCAAATGGTAGCCAAAACAATAGCACAACAACATCCCGGCGGTGGTGTGCTGGTAGATGTTGGTTGTGGTAGCGGTAAACTTTCGTCGTTTGTGGGCGATCGCTTTCACCGCTATATTGGTGTGGATGCTGTGCGCTATGATGACTTGCCTTCCCAGACAGAATTTATCTCCTTTGATTTGGATACTGGTAAAGCACCTTTGCCAGAAGGGTTTGCTGATGTAGTGTGTGCAGTTGAAATTATTGAACACTTAGAAAACCCACGGGCTTTTATGCGGGAGTTGGTCAGGTTAACCAAACCAGGAGGATTGGTGATTGTCACCACACCTAATCAGTTGAGCTTACTTAGTAAGTTGACTTTAATACTGAAAAATCAGTTTAACGCCTTTCAGGAAGCACCTGGGCTTTATCCAACTCACATAACAGCTTTGCTGGAAATTGATTTTATCCGAATATTTACTGAGTGCAAATTGACTAAAGTTAAAATAGAATACAGCCATTATGGTCGTATGCCTTTTACACCTTGGCACTGGCTCAAAAGTCTAGGTTTTCACGGACGGGCATTCAGTGACAATATTCTTTGTGTAGGTCAAAAACCGAACATATAATAACAATGTACTGTTTAGCTAAAGGTTAACTTTATCAAACTTTCTGGAATTTTCAAGCCGGAATACTTTTATCAACCAAAAGTTGCTTTGAGACGACTAGTACCTTTTCGTTCCCTATCAACTGCTGAATTTGTTAAACAGAAGCTGCCTTGGGGTATGGATATTAGAGTTCGCCCACTAGAAGAACATGGACGAATTCTTTCTACACTTGGAGTTATTGATCTGGCGGTAACAGAAACTCTTTGGCGGTTAACTGAACCTGGGGAGTTAGCAGTTGATATCGGGGCTAATATCGGTTATATGACAGCAGTTTTAGCCGCTCGTGTTGGTTCTATTCCTGGTGGGTATGTTTGGGCTTTTGAAGCTCATCCAGAAATATTTGTAGAGCTAAAATATAATGTCGAACAATGGCAAAAACAATTAAAAAATACACAGCTTATCATTCAAAACATTGCTATGTCGGAACAACGGGGTACTGTAAAACTTAGTGTTCCTGAATCTTTTAGCACTAATCGGGGTCTTGCTGCTGTTCTTAGCAATGATGAAAATGTAAAAAAACCGAGTCAAATAAATGCAAAATGTCTAATTGTAGAATCATGCACTTTAGATGACATATTTCCGACCCAAGAGATTGGAATTTTAAAAATAGATGTAGAAGGACATGAATTCCAAGTCATTAAAGGAGCAATAAATTTACTAAAGCAAGGTAGAATTCGTGATTGTGTTTTTGAAGAGCATCGCAAGTATCCTACTCCCGTAACTACATTTTTTGAAACAATGGGTTACAAAGTTTTTAGAATTAAAAGGAATTTTAAAGGTCTTACTCTCTTAGCTCCTAATTCAAAAATTGCACGTACTCATTGGCAACCAACAAGTTTTATAGCTACTCGGAATCCTGACCGTGCAATTAGTACTTTTGGGAAACCTGTATGGGAAGTTTTAAAGTTAGCAAAATCGGAATTTTGTTTCAGTTCGACTAACGATTAATTATAACTAAGTAAGTGGGCTTTAAAAAATATAACTATACTTTTGTCATTGCGAGGAGGTACGAGGAAGCATAAGCCCGAAGCGGGCACGCTCCGCGAACGCAAGGACTTCAAGCTTTTTACATTTCGTTACATGGTTACGTTTATTTCTGCTGACCTACTTATATAGGAATCCTATTTGATTTTTGAAAAAGAATACGAGAAAATATGGAGGGG